>JBHENM010000512.1:0-2636 GCA_046262035.1 Acidimicrobiales bacterium
CTGGAGGGCCACGTCGAGGCCTTCGCCCACTTCGGCGGGGTGCCCGCCGGCCACATCCGCTACGACAACCTCAAGCCGGCGGTGATCAAGGTGCTGTTGGGGCGGGCCCGGCTGGAGAACGAGCGCTTCGTGGCCCTGCGCGGCCACTACTTCTTCGACAGTTTCTACTGCCGCCCGGGCATCGAGGGCAGCCATGAGAAGGGAGGCGTCGAGGGGGAGGTCGGCCGGTTCCGCCGCAATCACCTGGTGCCGGTGCCCAGAGCCGCCAGTCTGGGCGAGCTCAACGCGTTCATGGCCGCCTGCGATGCCGCCGACGACGACCGTCACATCGCCCGGCGGACCGAGACGGTGGGCCAAGCCGCGGCGGCCGAGGCGTCGCACCTGCGGCCGCTGCCCGTCGACGCCTTCGACGTCACCACCACGCTGCGGCCCATCGTCGACACCAAGGCCCGCATCTGCGTGCGCCAGAGCCTCTACTCGGTGCCCGCCGGCCTGGCCCGCCGCCGGGTCGAGGTCCGCCTCGGGGCCCGCAGCTTCGACGTCGTCGCCGCCGGCAAAGTCGTCGCCACCCACCAGCGCTCGCTGCACAAGGGCACCGAGGACCTGGTGCTGGACCACTACCTGGAGATCCTCACCCACAAGCCCGGGGCCATGCCCGGCTCCATCGCCCTGGCCCAGGCCCGGGCCAGCGGCGCCTTCGGTCCCACCCACGAGGCGTTCTGGGCCGCGGCCCGCCGCCGTCTGGGTGACGGGGCCGGGACCCGGGCCCTCATCGGGGTGCTGCTGCTGCACCGCAGCTCCCCGGCCGGCGACGTCGTCGCCGGCATGACCGCGGCGCTGGGCATCGGCTCGGTCGATCCCGAGGTGGTGGCGGTGGAGGCCCGCCGTCACCACGAGGCAGCCCCGCCCAGGGCCGAGGTGGTGGTGCCCATCGGCGCCCGCCTCGCGCCCCGGCCGGCACCCGCCCTCGACGCCTACGACGACCTGCTGGCGGAGGCCGGCCGATGAGCGCGCTGACCGAAGAGGCGGCCGAGGCCGCCATCGGCGCCGCCTGCCGGGCCCTGCACCTGCCCACCGTGCGCACCGAGGCGGCCGCACTGGCTGCGGCCGCGGCCAAGGAACGCCTCACCCACCGGGCCTACCTGGCCGAGGTCCTGACCAGCGAGGTCGACGAGCGCGACGCCCGTCGGCGGGCGCGGCGGGTGGTGGAGGCCCGCTTCCCCAGAGTGAAACGCCTGGCCGACTTCGACTGCTCGGCCAACCCGGCCGTCAACTCGGCCACCGTCGCCACCCTGGCCGCCGGGCCCTTCATCGACGCCGGCCAGCCGCTGTGCCTCATCGGGGACTCGGGCACGGGCAAGAGCCACCTGCTCATCGGCACCGGCATCGCCGCCTGTGAGGCCGGTCGCCGGGTGCGCTACATCACCTGTGCCGCCCTGGTCAACGAGCTGGCCGAGGCGGCCGACGAGCACGTGCTGTCCCGGGTGGTTGGCCGCTACGGGCGCCTCGACCTGCTCTGTCTTGACGAGCTGGGCTACGTCCGTCTCGACCCCCGGGGCGCGGAGCTGTTGTTCCAGGTCATCACCGAGCGGGAGGAGCGGGCCTCGGTGGCGGTTGCCTCCAACGCCAGCTTCAGCGAGTGGGGGGCCACCTTCACCGATCCCCGATTGGCCGCGGCGGTGGTCGATCGCCTCACGTTCCGGGCCCACATCATCGAGACCGGCACCGACAGCTACCGGCTGCGCACCGGCCGGGCCAAGGGCCGTCAGCCGATCAAGCCCCGCGACCCCGAGGGAGTGTGACCGCCATGAGCAGCGACACCTGGCAGATGACCGATCATCAGTGGAAGCGCCACCCAGATCACCCCGTGGTCGACGAGGAGAGCGCGGCCGTGCTCGAGGAGGCGCTGCACTCCCTCACCACCCTGCGCTCGGCCGGCTCCGAGGGCGACGCCGGCGCTCGCCTGCACATGCTGGCCAGCCTCATGGCCCAGGCCGGCGCCGTGCTCGCCGATGCCGTGGCCGACGCCCGGGACCAGGACTACACCTGGGCCGAGATCGCCGAACGCCTCGGCATCGCGGCCGCCACCGCACGGCGCCGCTTCGCTTACGCCGCCGCGACGAGGGTGGTGCCCTTCGCTGACTGATCCGAACGCCGCCAACCAACTGAACCGCCGCGCCGCCCGGCCGTCCCGTCCACCCCCTCTCGAACCAAGGAGCCGCCATCGCCTCGACCACAACCTGAGCACCCACCAGCCTCGTCACTGACAGCGTTCGACGCCGACGAGGTTCAGTGGCACACGCCCATTGGTGGGGCCACTTCGAGCCATCGCGGTGGGGCCAAATGGGGTTGACATTCCCAGGGGGGCGCTGCGGGAGGTGATCCCGCCACCAGCGCCCAGCGGTGCTGGGTCCACAAGATGGCCAACGTACTAATGGCCCTACCAACCTCCGCTCAGCGCCGAAGCCCTAGCCCGCCGCATGCTCTCGGAGATCCGCGACGCCGAGGACCGCGACCACGCTGTACTCGCCATCAAAGTTTTCGCCGAGGCCCACGCGGCCAGGTACCCCCAGGCGGTGGAAGATCGTCGACGACGCCGAGTCCCTGCTCGCCTTCTTCGATTCCCGGCCGAGCAC
>JBHENM010000513.1:0-3497 GCA_046262035.1 Acidimicrobiales bacterium
CCGTTGGTCTTCACCGACCAGACGTTGTCCTGCCAACCGCCGGGGATGACCTCAGCGTCGAAGGCGATCCGCGTCCCGTCCGGAGACCAGACCGGGTGCCATTCTCTGGTCAAAGGCATGTCGACGACGCGCTTCTGGTCGGTGCCGTCCTCGTTCATGACGTAGACCTGGCTGTTCTGGGCCCCCTCCTCCCGGTAGGTGATGAAGGCGATCTGCGCCCCGTCCGGCGACCACGACGGGCTGTGGTTGTCCGACTCGTGGTTGCTCACGTTCTTCTGGCCGAATCCGCTGGCGAGCATCACGAAGACATCATCAGAACCCCCGTCGCGATCGCTGGTGAAGGCGATCTTGCTCCCGTCGGGCGACCAGGCCGGAGCCTTGTCGCTTCCGGGGTCAACTGTCACATGGTGCGGGTCGGTGCCATCGGCGTTCATCACGAAGATGTCGTCGTTGCCGCTTCTGTCGCTGGTAAAGGCGATCGTCTGGCCATCGGGTGACCATGCCGGGAGCCAGTCGTAGGACCCGTGCTTGGTGAGGTTCTTCTGGTCGGTGCCGTCGGCGTTCATCACGTAGATCTCGTGGTTCCCGTCGCGCTTGCTGGTGAAGGCGATCCGCTTGCCGTCGGGCGACCACGACGCCTCGGCGTCGTAGGCCCCGTTCTCCGTCAGGCGCTTCTCGTCGGTGCCGTCAGGGTTCATGACGTACACCTCCTCCTGGCCGTCTCGGGTGCTGTCGAACACGATCTTGCCGTTCTCACCCGGGGGCGTGGCGTGGGCGGGACTGGCGCCCAGCAGGCCGGCCCAGGCCGACCGCGGAGGCGAGTCCCAGGGCCAGGGCCCGCTTGTTGATCCTCTTGCTGGAAGTTCCACGAACAGTCATCTCGAACACTCCTTTGGGTCCGGTGGGGCCGTTCCCCTCCGTCAAGGAGCACGCTCGTGGAAATCCGGGTTGCCGTATTGAGTAGTCGTTGCTCTATCTCACGCCGCCTTCCGGCAACGGTTGCTCTAGCGTGCGGCCGTGCCCTCTATCGACGCCGTCATGGCCGATCTGTTTGCCAGGTTCGCGGCCCACGACGCCGCGGGGATCGCCGCCCTGTTTGCCGACGAGAGCGTGCTCATCGACCCCAACTATCCGCCTCCCATGGGGCCGGCCTTGGTTGGCCCCGAGGCGATCGAGGCGGGCATGGCGTGGGCTTTCGGCGTGCTCGAGCGGTCGGAGTTCACCCCGACGTCGACGTTCCTCGCCCCCGACGACCCGCTTCGGGGCGCGCTGGAGGTCAGCACCAGCCACCGGCTGTTCGACGGCACCGACGTGAGCCTCACCCAGGTGTTCGTAGTGGAGCTCGACGACGGCGGGCGTCTCCGGCGGGTTCAGAGTTACACGCCGTACCCCCCGCCGCTCCCGCCACCGGCGTAGAGCACAATTGCCTTCGTGAAGCCGGGCGCCTGGCCTTTGGTTGGACGCAGCGCCGAGCTCGAGCGCTTCCACGCCACGCTGACCGGCGGCCGGCTCCGGGGGATGGTGCTGGCCGGACCACCGGGATCGGGCAAAACCAGCCTGGCCCGCACCTGTGTGGAGGACGCCAGCCGGGTCGGCTACTCGCCGGAATGGGTCTACGCCACACCGAGTACGAGCCGGATCCCACTGGGCGCCTTCGCCCCGATCCTCCCCACCATGGCCGCCGTCTCATGCCCCGACCGGCTGCTGCACGAGGCCCACCAGGCGCTCCAAGCCCGGTCCGAGAGCGCCGATCGTCTCCTGGCCATCGACGACGCCCACCTCCTGGACGAGCTGTCGGCATCCCTGGTCCATCAACTGGTGACGGCGGGGGCGACGACCTTGGTGCTCACCGTGCGGAGCGGCCACGTCGCCCCCGATCCCGTGGTCGCCCTGTGGAAGGACGCCCACGTCGAGCGGGTCGACGTGGGACCTCTGCCACGGAACGAGGTTCACGACCTGGTTGACGCCCTCCTGGACGGGCCGGTGGACATGGCCGTCAGCCACGAGCTGTGGAGGGTGAGCGGGGGGAACCCCCTGTACCTCCGGGAGCTCTTCGGCGCCGCCTTGGAGGACGGGTCCCTCTGCGAGGTGGACGGCGCGTGGCGACTCATGGGCCGGATCCGGTCGTCGGAGCGCCTGGGCGAGCTGGTGGAGGCCCGGGTGGGAGCTCTCGACGCCGCCGGCCGCGAGGTGCTCGAGCTCCTGGCCGTGGGTGAACCGCTGGGTCTTGACCATCTCGAGTCACAGGCGCCGCTGGAGCTGATCTCCGACCTGGAAGATCGAGGCCTTCTGCGGGTGCAGTCCAGCAGCGACGGCGATCTCGTACAGCTCGGTCACCCGGTCTACGGCGAGGTGCTTCGCGACGGCATACCTCCCCTGCGCGGGCGCGCCATCCAGCGCCGGCTGGCTGATTCACTCGAACGTCAGCCTGCGACCACGGAGCACGATCGGGAGCGCATAGCCCGGTGGCGGGTGGAGAGCGGTACGGAGCTCCCGGCGGACGTCCTCCTGGATGTCGCCCGGCGGGCGATGGGCCGGTTCGACGTGGCCTTCGCCGAACGGTGCGCGCGCCAGGCGTACCGGCAGGAGCCGGGCGCCCGCTCCGCCCTCGTCCTGGCCGACGTACTCCTGATGGGCCGGTCGTGTGACGAGGCCGAGGCCGTCCTGGCCGGCATCGAAGGCGAGATCAGCGACGACGACGACCTGGTGGTCTACGCCGTGCTGAGGGGCGAGAACCTTTGCCGGGGCCTGGGTCGCCACCAGGATGCCGTCGCCCTCAACCATCGGGCCGAGGCTCGGGCGCGGTCCGCGCCCGCCCGTGGCCGGATCGTGGCCCACCGGGCCTCGTTCGACGCCATCGACGGCCGCCTCCTGGCGGCCGTGGCCGAGGTGGAGCCGGTCCTCGCCACTCCGTCGCCGCCCATCGAAGCGGTCGTCGTGGCGGCCATGTCGTCCGTGTTCCTGGGCCGCTTTTCTGCGGTGGCTGCCCTGACGCAGGAGGGAGCGGCAATCTGGGGGCGGGACCACACGTTCTCGATGTACGACGGGTCGCTGTCCAAGATCTACTGGTTGTACTCCCTTGTCTTGCAGGGCCGGTTGAAGGAGGCGGTCGAACGGGCCGCTGCCGCCCACGACGCCGCCCTCAGCGCCGGATCAGGGTTTGCCCGAGGCTGGCTGGCATGGGTGCTGGGCCGGGCTTCGCTGGAACAGGGGAAGCCCGCCACCGCCGAGCGGTGGTTCAAGGACGCCCTCCATGCCATGACCCTCCTCCCGAGCAACCCGCGGGTGGGGACGGCCCTCTGCGGGCTGGTCCACGCGGCCGCCGTGACCGGCGACCGGGCCACCGCCGAGAGCCACCTAGGAGGCCGCTGACGTAGTCGGCTTCTGGGCGGTGCATCGACTGGGGCCACCCCCCCACGGGCGGGTCGGTGCTCATGACGACCGGCATGGAAATCGGGAGCCGAGATCGCGCCCGGACTCCCAGGCCGGGCATGTCC
>JBHENM010000514.1:0-5907 GCA_046262035.1 Acidimicrobiales bacterium
AGGCGATCATGGTTTGGGCGTTCTTGGGGGGCCGGCCACGGGGCCGCTTGAAGGCCAGCACCTTGCCCTTGAAGAAGAGGCGCCCACCCCAGACGCCGTAGGGCTCGCTCCGAGCGAGCGCACCGTCGAAGCAAGCCTCCCGCACGGGACATTCCGCGCAGACCGCCTTCGCCCGGGCGATGTCGTCAAGCTGCTCCGAGAAGAACAGCGCGGTCAGGTTCCCGGTGCCGTCGTTGCACCGGCCCAGCTCCCGCACCTCTTCCTCGTTGTCCCACCGCTCGGCGAGCATTGCGATTCCTCTCTGTGCGTACAAAAACGAAAAGACCGCCGGGGTTTCCGGCGGCCTCTGGGCACTTCTTCGGAGGAAAATCTCGGAGGTCTACTCCTGGAGGTTTCCTCCTGTGCCCATCGGCCACCCAATGAGGTGCTCGTTGAAGAACGACCGGGTGGTGGTGCAGGGAGCCATCGGCTTGCGTACGGGCGCGACAGCACCGAGCGGCCCCGAGGCCTTGCTCGCATACGTCGCTCGAACGATCACCGCTACCTCCCTGGCTGCGGGACGGGGCCCGCTTCTGGTTCCGACAATATGGTGTTCACGCGGGCGGCGCTCCGTCAACTGAATTCGTCGGTACTGACACGTAATTTTCGCGGGCCGCGCGACAATGGCCCTCCATGCCCATGCGTACCGAATGCAAGAACTACGAGAGCCGCTCGTACCCCACCGGTGAAACCGTCCGGAAGTGCAACCTCGACCTCGCCCCGGAGGCGCCTTGGCGCTGTCCCGAGAACTGCTCGGCGTACGAGCCCCGCCTGGCAGACATCAACTGGAAGCACGGATCTCTGGTGACGCCTCCTCCGCCTCCGGAACCGCCGGGGCTCGGACAGGGAGCCGCAGAGGTGCTGGACGCGGCCGAGGACATCGTGAACGCCGCAGGCGAGGAGATCCTCGCCGAGTGGCAGACACGGAAAGGCAAGCGTCCCTTTTGGCAGCGCAAGCGCCGGCGCTGATCTCCTCGTCCTGGGCCGCGCCGCCTCCCACAGCCCTCTCCCGGTCCCTACCGTAGGAACGTGTCGGGCGCCTCCTTCCGCATCGGCGGAATTCCCGTGCGCATCGACCTCACCTTTCTCCTGATCGCCGTCTTCCTCGGATGGGGGGCGCGCACGGGAGGGCTCCTGGTCGCCTGGGTCGCCATCGTGACCGGCTCGGTCTTGCTTCACGAGCTCGGGCATGCCGTCGCCTTTCGACGTTACGGCCAGCAGCCCAGCATCCTCCTACAGGGGATGGGAGGGCTGACCTCAGGGTCGGGAGAGCCGCTCTCGCCGAGGCGGGACATCGTCGTCAGCCTGGCCGGGCCTCTCTCGGGCCTCGTCCTCATCGGCCTCCCCGCCCTTGTCATCGCTCGGTCCCAGGCCGAGCTGTCCCCCACCTGGGAGACCGTGCTCGCCGACCTCGTCTTCGTCAACCTGGCCTGGTCGGTCGTGAACCTCCTGCCCATCCTCCCCCTGGACGGCGGCCGTGTCTCCGCCGCCCTGTGGGCACTCGGTACCGGCGGCCGGGGAGAGCACCCGGCCCATGTCCTGTCGGCGTTGGTGGCGGGCGCCGGGGTGGTGCTGGCCATGAGCGCCGGTTACACGTTCGGGGCCCTCTTCGCCGGGTTCTTCTGCGCCTACAACGTGGCCCAACTGACACGGGCTCGGAACGAGCGGTTGCAGGACCGTCTGGTCGAGGGGTGGCGTTCCTTGCTCGGCGAGAACCCGGCCGCCGCGGGGACAGCGGCCGAAGAGGTCCTGGGGGACCGCCCTTCGGGCCCGGTGATGGGACAGGCGTCGCAGCTGCTGGCGTGGTCCCGGCTGGCGACCGGAGACGTCGACGGAGCCCGGGCCGCCGTCGCCCGGCTGCCTCATGGCATGGTCCCCGATGGCTTCCTCCAGGCCGCGCTCGACCTCGGGGCCGGCTTGCGCGACGAGGCGCTGGACCACCTGGAGCGGGTCTATTCAGAGGGGGTCGCCTCGCCGGGCGCGCCTCTGCTCGCGGCGGCTGTCGCTGACGCGGGGCTGACGGATGCCCTCGCCCAGCGCCTTCTCCGGTCGGGAGAGCCCGGCTCGTCGCCGGCCGCGCTGTTCGCCGTACACCTCCATGCCGGCGGGCGGTTCGAGGAGGCGACCGAGGTCGGGCAGCGGGCGCTCGAGGCGGGAACCGCAGATCCGGCGCGGGTCGCGTACAACCTGGCCTGCAGCCAGGCCCGGGCGGGCCACATGGCTGCGGCGCTGGACTGGCTGGAGCGGGCCGCCGGCGAGGGCTTCGACGACGTGGAGTTGCTGGACGCGGATCCCGACCTGGATCGTGTCAGGGAGGACGACCGGTTCCGAATGGTCAGGAACAGCATGGCGACTTCGGGCCGCGCCGGGCCGCGGGCTCCGTAGCGACCCGCCTCTGACGAGTGCCACTCCGACCGGGAGGCCCGAAAGATGGCTGGTAAACTCGGAACCGAAGACGGCTGCATCACAGAACGGCACCTGAGACCAGGGTAAGCGCCAGGGGTAGTCGGAGAGTTCGAGGGGTAGAGGCCCCTAAAAGTGGAGGCCTTCGAGCAATGCAAGACCGTCACAGCCGAGCCCCGAGCGCCTGCTCAGTGACTCCGTGCTGAGCCCCCCGAAGCCCGATTCCTACAACAACCCGGGAAGCGCCTGGCAGCCCCGCCACATGGGGAGGTTGGACGGGCCGCCTCCGGACAGCGGCGGCAACAGCTGGCTGGTGAAGGTGACGGTCGGGTTCCTACTGGCCTGTCTGGTCGTGCCCGTCCTGGTGGCCCTGTTGCTCTTCCTGGCCTCCCGCTCCCTCCTGTCCGGCGATCTCCCCCCCGAGCGCCCGTCGATCCAATCGGAGATGAGCCGGATCTTCGACGCCGGCGGGAACCAGGTCGCCGTGCTCCGGGAGTTCGACCTGAGCATCCCGGTCGGCCAGGCGGACATCCCCGACGTGCTGAAGCAGGCCGTGGTAGCGACCGAGGACCGGCGCTTCTACTCGCACAACGGCGTCGACGATCGCGCGGTGCTCCGAGCCCTCTGGGCCGACCTCACGGGAGGTGGATACGTCGAGGGCGCCTCCACCATCACTCAGCAGTACGTTCGCTTGACCTACGGAAGCGACGAGAAAACCATCCGCCGCAAGCTGAGGGAAGCGGCTCTGGCCCGGCGGGTCGAGAAGCAGCTCTCGAAGGACGAGATCCTCCACCGCTACCTGTCGCGGGTCTACCTCGGGAGCGGCACCTACGGTGTCGGAGCTGCGGCCCAGTCCTACTTCCACAAGTCGGTCAAGGACCTGACCCTTTCCGAAGCCGCTCTCCTGGCCGGACTCATCAGGGCCCCCAGCGATAACGAGCCTCGCTCGAGCCCGTCGGGAGCGGAGGCTGTGCGGCTCGGTGTGCTCGGCCGGATGCTCGAACAGGGGCGGATCTCCACCGCCCAGCACGACGAGGCCGCCGCTCTGCGGGTCTTCGTGGTCGACGAGAACTACGAGCCGGAAGGGCCGGCCACGGTCGTGCACCCCCCCGGTGACCAGGAGACGACCTCGCCGTACTACGTGGACTACGTGCGCCGGTACCTGGTGGCCAAGTACGGGGACGACCGGGTCTACCGGGGCGGCCTGCAGGTCCACACCGCCCTCGACCCCTCGCTCCAGCAGAAGGCCGAGAAGGCCGTGGGCGACACGCTCAAGGGAACGTCCTCTCCGCTGGAGATGGCCCTCGTATCCGTCGATCCCCGCAGCGGTATGGTGCGGGCCCTCGTCGGGGGGCGCGACTTCACCGGCTCGCAGGTGAACCTGGCCCTGGGGAGTTGCGTGCCGGCCGCCGAGCCGCCACGCGACGGGGCGCCGATCTGCATCGACGGAGGCGGCACCGGCCGCCAGCCGGGGTCGGCGTTCAAGCCGTTCACCCTGGCCAAGGCCCTGGAAAAGGGACTGAGCCCCGACAAGGTGT
Organism: Acidimicrobiales bacterium; assembly: GCA_046262035.1. Classification (GTDB taxonomy): domain Bacteria; phylum Actinomycetota; class Acidimicrobiia; order Acidimicrobiales; family AC-14; genus JBHENM01. Next base: position 3,981 of record JBHENM010000514.1, read on the forward strand.
ATTCGGGCCCGTCCTCGTACCGATTCCCGAACTGCGCGGGAGACGGCTGCGTCGTCCAGAACGTCGAGAGCAGTGGCTACGGCAGCCTCTCGCTCCGCCGGGCGACCGCCTACTCCGTGAACACGGTGTTCGCCCAGCTCGTCAACGACGTGGGCATCAAGGAGACCGCGGAGCTGTCCCATCGCCTGGGGGTGACCATGGTCAACCCGGATGGGAATCTCCCATCCGGAGAGCCCTACGGCCCGAGCCTCACCCTGGGCGCCGCCGAGGTGTCGCCCCTGGACATGGCGGCCGCCTTCGGCGTCTTCGCCAACCGGGGTCAGCAGCAGGCTCACACCCCGGTGGTGCGTATCGAGACGTCCCAGGGTGAGATGGTCGAGGACAATCGGGATCGCCGGCCCAAGCGGGTGCTGCCGGAGCGTGTGGCCGATCAGGTCAACGAGATCCTGGGCGATGTCATCGCCTATGGCACGGGCACCGGAGCCGCAATCGACCGGCCTGCAGGGACGGCGGGGAAGACGGGCACCAGCGAAGACTACGGCGACGCCTGGTTCGTCGGTTACACGCCGCAGCTGTCCACTGCCATCTGGATGGGATTCTCGGATTCGCGACGGCCACTCACCAACATCAAGGGCCAGGCCCGTGTCTACGGCGGCACGTTCGCGGCCCCGACGTGGAAGGCCTACATGACCGAGGCGGCCAAGGACCTGGCTCTGACCGACTTCGCCAAACCGGTTGCACCCCCGGTCGCCCAGGTCACGCCCTCCCCGGACAACCGGCCGGCGCCCCAACCGGCCCCCGTGGTTGCTCCCCCGACCACCCGGAGAGCTCCCACCGCGCCAAGGCCGACGGTCCGCACGACGACTCCGACCCCTCCGCCCACGTTCCCCTGGACGACGACGATCCCCGTTCGGCCCCCGACTCCGTCGACGACCCGTTTCACCGTGACACCGCCGTGATCCTGGTCCTGGTACCCGTGCTGTGCGCAGTCGCGGGCCTGGTGCTCTACGCGGGGCTGCGGGTGACGGGCGCATTCGGCATCGTCGGTGACAGTGATCGTGGTGACGGCTGGCGAGCGAGCAGCCGGGGAGACCTCACCCTGCGCGAACGCGTCAACGAGATCCCTCCGGGCTGGCTCCTGGCCGTGATCGTCGTCGCTTCACTCTGGATCCTCGGATGGCTGATCGTGCTGGGGATCGGTCTCAACCTCCTTAGTTGACCGAACCCGGGGCTTTCCCGCGGGATGAGGCCTCGGCCGATGACCCGCTGGCCGGCCATCTAGAGGCCAGCGGGTTGGCGGGGTCACTGGCCACGTCCATCCATTCGTGCCTGCTCAACTGCCGGCGCCTGGTGGCGGGCGATCCCGATACGGCCTTCGGCCTCTCTGACTGGCGCCACGTGTCCTACGCGGACGTGGTTGCGGCGCTGCAGACGTGCGGCGTTGGGCTGGGTGACGTGCGCTTGGACGGCGACGACCCTACCGGCACCGCTTACATCGACCCCGCCTCGACGCTGAGGGGCATCAGCCGGCACAGGGACGGACTGGCCGCGCTGGCCGGGTCCGGGGCCCGGGTTCTCCTCGCCACGGGGCACGCGTTCGCCCTGCTCCCTCACTACGCGGCGCTGGCGCGAGCTCTGAGCGCCGCGGGCTGCACGCTCTTGCGGCCGCTCGACGGGCAACGGGATTCCGTGCGTCTGCCCGATGGCCAGCCGGCTTCGATCCGGTACCTCGACGGTGTGGCCACCCTGGCATCCCACGGCGCCCTCCTCCACACCCACCGACCCGAGTACATGGAGTCCATGCTGGAGACCCTGGGCGGCAGGCAGGAAGTCGACGCTGTCATCGGCGACCACGGTTTCGCGGGCGCCGCCCTCGAGGCCGGCATTCCGACGTACGCCATCGCTGACGCCAACGACCCCGGGCTCC
>JBHENM010000515.1:0-1809 GCA_046262035.1 Acidimicrobiales bacterium
AAGTCGCGCCCTCAGCTCCGGAGGATCCGCCTTCCCTCGGCCGTCGCCTTCAGGCTGCCGCCGGGCCCGACCATCGATCTCACCAGTGCGAGGGCAGTCGGGCCAAGCGGTTGACCTGAATAGCAGACCAGGTGCCAAGGCCGGTTCATGGGGGTGCCAGGGCACGCCCACACGGTGACGGACCCCTGGGAGATGCGTTCGGCGGCGGCGTCGAGGGAGATCAACCCCACCCCCAGCCCCAACTCCACACCCCGCTCGATGGCGGCGTTGGATCCGAGGATCATCGTGGGCGGGTCGATGTCCAGCTCGGCGAGCAGGGCATCGGCTGCGGCGCGCGTCCCGGATCCCGGTTCGCGCAACAGCCAGGTCTCCCGGGCCGGGTCGCGCACCGCATCGGCACCGTTCGTCCGCGGCGTCCCCGAGGCGGGACCGATGACGACGAGCCGGTTCTCGCGACAGGCCAGGGTGTCCGCCGGTACCGCGACCGGCGGCCGTCCGGCTACGACGAGGTCGGCCTTGTGGTGGCGCAGGGTCTCCCACACCGTCATCCGGTTCCCGACCTGGATGGTGACACCGGCTTCGGGATGCTGCTCACGGAAGCGGGCGACGACGGGCAGGAGCAACCGCTCGGTGGCGGTGGCCACCGCGACGAGCCGAACCGTGCCCCGTGCCGGGTCTTCGATGCTGCGGGCGCGGCGGGAGCCGTGGTCGAGGAGTCCGAGGCTGGTGCGCACGTCATCGGCGAAGGCCGTTCCGGCCGCGGTAAGGCGGAGGCCGCGGCCGTGGCGGGCGACGAGCGCCACCCCCAACTCCCGCTCGAGGCTGGCGACCGCGGCCGAGACGGCGGGCTGCGAGACCAAGAGCGTCTCGGCAGCGACCCGAACCGACCCCGTGTCGGCCACCGCGAGAAATGTGCGGAGCTGGCCCAACGTCATAGTCATGAGGTACTCAAAGTTAACCGTTCCCTTATGAGGCCACCAGTGGCACCCCCTGAGTGGAACTACACCATCCTCCCTGTACCACCCTGACGCTCACGTAATTGCAGCACAGGGCCCCTCCATGAGGAACCCTGTCCTCCGGGTCCGCCGCCGCCTAAGACCGGTCATAAGCAGAGAGTAATGACACATAAGTAAGTATTCAGTTTACTCTGCGCCCACGGCAGCGTAGGGTGTAAGTGTGGATTAGTATCCAGGACAAGCGTCAGACCCTTAAATGGGGATTCCGAAACCCGGCTCAGACCGGGCTTCAGCCGAGGAGAACCGCGTGGCACAGAGTAACGGGAGTGGCGGCTACCAGGCCGGCGTGAAGAAGTACGCCGACACCTACTGGACCCCGGATTACGTGCCGTTGGACACCGACATCCTGGCCGTCTTCAAGGTGCTTCCCCAGGAGGGCGTGCCGCGCGAGGAAGCGGCTGCGGCGGTGGCCGCCGAGTCATCCACCGGCACCTGGACCACGGTGTGGACCGACCTGCTCACCGATCTCGACTACTACAAGGGTAGGGCCTACCGGATCGACCCGGTGAACGACGGCTCCGGCGCCTTCTTCGCCTTCGTCGCCTACCCGATGGACCTGTTCGAGGAAGGCTCGGTCGTCAACGTCCTGACCTCGCTCGTGGGCAACGTCTTCGGCTTCAAGGCAATCCGCAGCCTGCGCCTCGAAGACATTCGCTTCCCGCTGGCGTACGTGAAGACCTGCGGCGGCCCCCCCAACGGCATCCAGGTGGAGCGCGACCGCCTCGGCAAGTACGGGCGCCCCCTGCTGGGCTGCACGATCAAGCCCAAGCTCGGCCTGTCGGCCAAGAACTAC
>JBHENM010000516.1:0-11455 GCA_046262035.1 Acidimicrobiales bacterium
ATCGTCGCCCACCACGCCGACGAGTGCGTCGGCTGCCAGTACTGCATGTGGAACTGCCCCTACGAGGTTCCCGTCTTCAACAAGGCCCGCAAGATCGTCTCCAAGTGCGACATGTGCCGTCCCCGTCTGGAACAGGGCGAAAGCCCGGCGTGCGTGCTGGCGTGCCCGACCTCGGCTATCGGGGTCGAGAAGGTGGACGTCGCCGCCTGGCGGGACGACCACAGCGCGGCGGACGGGCCCGGGCTGCCTCCGGCCGACATCACCCTCTCCACGACCCGCCTGATCCTGCCTGACAACCTTCCGGCGGACGTGGTCGCGGTCAACGCCCACCGGGTCCAGCCCGAAGACCCGCACTGGCCCCTCATCGTGCTCACCCTCCTCACCCAGCTGTCGATGGGCGCGGTGGCCAGCACCGTTCTCCTCCAGATCGGGGGGGCCGGGCGGGGAGGCCTCGCCGGCGCCGCCCTGGGCGCGTTCGTGGCCGGGGCCGTAGCCCTCACCGCCTCCCTGCTCCACCTGGGACAGCCGGGGCGGGCCCTGAAGGCGCTGCGCAACCTCAGGACGTCCTGGCTCAGCCGGGAAGTGGCGCTGTTCTCCGCCTTCTCCCTGCTCTCCTTCGGGTACGCCGCTTCCTGGCTCGGCGGGGCGGACGGTCGCAACCTGCGGGGTGGCGCCCTCGGGCTAACGGCGGCCGCTCTCGGCGCCGCCGGGGTGTACGCCAGCGCCCGGCTGTACCTCGTCCCCGCCCGGCCGGTGTGGAACTCGCGCCGCACGGTTGTGGCCTTCTTCGCCACGGCGGCGTCGACGGGACCGCTACTGGCCCTGCTGAGCCTCGACCGGTCGCGCCTGCAACCCGGCTGGATCGTGGCGCTCCTCGCCGTCTCGGGCACGGGAGCCCTGATGCAGCTGGCGGTGCAGGCTCATTTGCTGGCGGCTGTCCGGCGCCGGACCGACCCGCAGCACCAGGGCACGGCTGAACTCCTGCTGGGCACCTTCGGGACCCTGTTCTCGGCCCGGCTGCTGGCGCCGCTCATCGGTATCGTTCTGTTGGTGTCCGCGGCAACCGCCCCCGTAGCCGGAAACGCGTCCGGAGGACGGCTTGTCGTCGCTTTGGCCGTGCTCGCCCTCGGGGAGCTGGCGGGGCGCTACCTGTTCTACGTGACGGTGGTCCCCTATCGAGTGGCGGGCAGCTTCTTCGGAAGGCGATGACCGACCGGGCGGAGGCGGCGCGGGTGTCCAAGCTTCTCGGCCTCGCCCACCGCGCCGGCGAGTCCAACTACGAGGCCGACGACCGGGCGGGGATGATGAACGCGTCGCGCCGGCCGGACCGCTGGGTGCGCACGACCTGCGGATACTGCTCGGTGGGCTGCGGCATGTTCCTCGGCGTCCGGGACAACAAGGCGGTGAGCGTCATGGGCGACGCCGACCATCCCGTGAACCAGGGGCGCCTGTGCCCCAAGGGGCTGGCCGAGCACCACATCATCGCCGCCGATGGACGCCTGCTCGCTCCTCGGGTGCGCCGAACTCCGGGCGGCGAGCAGGAACCGGCCAGCTGGGACGAGGCCATCGGGGCCACGGCGGTCGGATTCGGACGGCTCCTCCGGGAGCACGGGCCCGACGCCGTCGCCGTCCTCTCGACCGGCCAGCTCGTCACCGAGGAGTTCTACGCCCTGGGCAAGCTTCTGCGGCTGGGTTTCGGAGTCCGCCACTACGACGGCAACACCACGCTCTGCATGTCCAGCGCCGTATCCGGCTACAAGCGGACGTTCGGAAGCGACGGCCCTCCCGGGTCCTACGCCGACCTGGAGACGGCCGACTGCATCCTGCTGGTGGGAGCCAACATCGCCGACAACCATCCCCTGCTGGCGCCCAGGGTGCTCAACAACTCCGAGGCCACAGTGATCGTGGTCGATCCCCGGGTGACCAAGACGGCGATGGTCGCCGACATACATCTCCCGGTCCGGCCGAGGACGGACATCACCCTGCTCAACGGCATGTTGAAGCTCCTCATCGACGAGGGCCTCATCGACCGGAAGTACGTGGACGCCCACACCGAGGGCTTCGAGGAGCTGGCCGCCCACGTGGCTTCCTACGACCTCGAACGCGTCTCCGCCGAGTGCGGGATCGACGCCGAGCTGATCCGGCGGGCCACCATCGCCTTCGGGCGCGCCGAGCGGGGTTTCGTGGGTTGGACCATGGGAGTCAACCACTCGGTGCAGGGCACGGAGACTGTCACCCTGCTCAACACCCTGTGCCTCGTGACCGGCAACATCGGCCGTGACGGCGCCGCCCCCTTTTCGATCACCGGTCAGTGCAACGCCATGGGCACGAGGGAAGCGGGAGGAACGGCATCGCTTCCCGGGTACCGCAAGTACGAGAGCGAGTCCGATCGGGCCGAGCTGGCCGAACTCTGGGGGGTGAGCGCCGGCCGCATCCCGACGGAACGGGGACGGGCGTATCCCGACATCATCGACGGGGTGCTGGACGGCACCATCAAGGGCCTGTGGATCATCGCCACCAACCCTCCGGTGTCCTTTCCCAACCGGGGCCGCCTGGAGGCGGCTCTGGCGAAGCTCGACCTGCTCGTCGTGCAGGACGGCTTCGAGACTCCGACGACGGCCCTGGCCCATGTCGTCCTCCCGGCCGCCATCTGGGGCGAGAAGGACGGCACCTTCACCAACTCCGAACGGAGGGTGTCCAGGGTGACCAAGGCCGTGGAACCTCCCGGGCAGGCCAGGTCCGACTTCGACATCTTTCTGGCCATGGCCGATGCCATCGGTGCCCGGGGCGAGCTGTATCCGGGATGGAAGACCCCCGAGGATGCCTTCTCCGAATGGGCGCGCGCGTCCGCCGGGAGGCTCTGTGACTACAGCGGGATCACCTGGGCCCGGATCGACGCCGCCGGCGGGGTCCAGTGGCCTTGCACGCCGGACACCGAAGCGCTCGACGGAACGGCGAGTCTCTACGCCGACGGGATCTTTCCCACCGAGTCGGGGCGGGCGAAGCTCTGGTGCGTGTCGCCCGAACCGGTGTCGGACGTGCTCAACGATCGGTTCCCGTTCCTCTTGAACACCGGGCGCACGGTGGAGCACTGGCACACCCGCACCAAGACGGGCCGGGTGGAGATCCTCGAGAGCCTCGCCCCGGAGGGCTGGGTGGAGATGAACCCCTCCGACGCAGGACGCCTATCCGTGGGCCCCGACGACCGGGTCCGGCTCATCTCGCGCCGTGGCGTCGTCGACGGAATACCGGTGCGGGTGACGGCGACAGTGCGGGAGGGCGAGGTCTTCATGCCCTTCCACTACGACGAGCTGTGCGTCAACCGCCTGACCGTTGACGAGTTCGACCCGATCTCGCGAGAACCGAACTACAAGCAGTCCGCCGTCCGTATCGAACCCGTCCGGTCGGACCCGGGCGCACGGTCGGTGCGTTAGGAGGCCGCTAACAAGCCCGGCGGTCGGTGCACGCGAACTGGCGGATGGAGCTGGCCCGCACCGGTCGGAAGGAGTCGACGAATTTGGCAAGCGTGTCGATGTCCTCGAACGGGTGGCTCACCACCACCATCGTGTTCCCCATGGGAACGTGGGCGGGCGACAGGGCCGTCCCCATGTGCACGCCCTTCCCTCCCGAGGTTGTCGTCCGCAGCGTGCACGGGAGGGCGAGGTCGCTCTCAGGGCGGTCAGGGCCACAGCTCCCGGGGGGTGCGAACGACTCCGGCAGGGCGAACTCGTGGACGCTGATCTCCCCGTTCTCCTTCTCCCACCGCATGATCAGGTAGGGGTGCCGTATGTCGCGGGGGTTGTCGAAGGCGACGGCCATCACCGTGTAACCGTCCGGCGTGCGGCTCGGCACAAAGGGGGTGAACTCCACGAACTCCTCGGGATGGCTCCGCACGAACTCCCGCTCCCGGTATGAAAAGTCCACCGCCCGTGCCAGGTCGTCGGGCGTCGCCGGCTCGAAGGCGTCCACGAACGCGCTCAGGTCCCGCTGGAACAGGCGCGTGTCGTTCACCTTGACGGAAATCAAGGTCTCCCCGAGGAGTACGTACAGCGACGCGTCCAGAGGCGGGAGGCGGTCGTACCGGTGGATGACCCGCCCTCGGGGCGTCGTGATCGAACGGGTGCAGGGGGTGCTGGTGTCGATCTTCGACGGGTACTCCGGCCCACAATCAACGGGAGGCTTGAACGCAGGCGTGACCCTGGACTCATAGACCAGCAGCGGGGTGAAGTTCATCTCCACGTAGTTGCCCGATTCGGAGTGCGCACCGACCGAGGTCAGGCGCAGCTCGCCGACGGGTCCGCGCGGTGCGAAGAACGGGAAGTCCATGATCGCCAACCGGGCCGTGTCGACCTTCGGCGGCGGCCGTGGTTCCTCGGCCGGTTGCCGGTCGGCGTCCCGGCAACCCGAGATCACGAGAGCCAGGAGGGCCAGCACCGTCGCCACCGTCCCCTTGGGTGACCGCACCCCCATCACCGCAAGTGTGCCCGTTCGTGAACGGAAGCGCACAGAGGCTCGAGGGCTTGTGCGTGAACCGCCGCTCGTACGTCACAGGAGAGAAACGCTCGGGACGTGACCCGTACGTAGCTTGCCAACATGGATCGAAGGGACTTCCTCCGCCTGACAGGCGCGGCCATGGCGACGGGTGCGCTCGCCGCGTGCGGAAACGGATCGACCGACACCAGCGCGGGCTCGGCCACGACCGCCACCGGCGCGCAACCCATCCCGAGCGGCAACCGGAAGGTACGGCTCGGCTTCATCGCCCTCACCGACTGCGCTTCCATCGTCATGGCCAAGGAGCTCGGGTACTTCGCCGAGCGGAACCTCGACGTTTCAGTGGAGAAGCAGGCCTCGTGGCCTGCGACTCGGGACAATCTCCTGAACGGTGAGATCGACGGAGCCCACTGCCTCTTCGGGATGCCCTTCTCGGTGGCCACAGGAATCGGCGGCTCGGGCCAGCGGGACCTGAAGGTCGCCATGATGCTCAACAACAACGGCCAGGCCATCACCTTGGCCAAGGAGTTCGCCTCCGTGGGCTACGGAGACCCGGCCAAGGCACGGGCGGCGCTGGAGTCGAAGACGCCCACGCTGGCCATGACGTTCCCGGGCGGCACGCACGACATCTGGCTGCGGTACTGGCTGCGGGCCACGAAAGTCGACGAAAGGATCCTCAAGATCATTCCCATCCCGCCGCCCCAGATGGTGGCGAACATGAAGGTCAACACCATGGACGGCTTCTGCGTGGGCGAGCCGTGGGGCGCCCAGGCTGTCGACCAGGAGATCGGCTTCACCCACCTCAACACCCAGGATCTCTGGAAGCACCATCCCGAAAAGGCCCTGGTCGTCAACCAGCGCTTCGTGAGCGAGCGCAAGGACGTCCTCATGGACGTCATGGGCGCGGTGCTCAAGGCCAGCAGGTGGCTCGATGACCTGGCAAGCCGCAAGAAGGCTTCGGAGACAATCGGCGCCGCGGCCTACGTCAACGCCCCTCCGGCAGAGATCGAAGGACGGCTGTTGGGGAACTACAACCTCGGCGCCGACCTGCCTCCCCGCACTTACACCGACGATTACATGACCTTCTTCCGCAATGGTGCGGTCAACTTCCCGCGCAAGGCGCACGCCATCTGGTTCCGGCGCAGTACGGCCGTCTCGGGCTGCTGAAGGACGCCCCGGCCTACCAGGAGCTGGCCGACTCCATGATCCTGCAAGACCTGTACCGGGAGGTCGCAGCCAAGGAGAAGGTGCCGATCCCCGACGACGACATGAAGCCGTTCGTCATCAAGCTGGACAACGCCAACTTCGATCCCGCCCGTCCCCAGGAGGAGGTTTCCCGAGCATGACGATCCTGCAGCCAGCACCGCCCCAAGTCGAACCGTCGGGCGCCGAAACGCCCATCCCCGAGCCTGCCCCGGCTGCGAGCCCGGCGGCCACCCGAACCGGTGCCGCGGTCCGAGCCGTGGCCTGGAGCCTGGTGGGCGCAGCCGTCGTCATCGCCCTGTGGTCGGCGGTGGCGCTCAGCTCACCCGACCTGCCAACACCGCCGGAGGCCCTGCGCTCATTGCAGGACCTGCTGTCGAACCCCTTCTATGACAACGGCCCGAACGACAAGGGAATCGGAGTGCAGCTGCTGGCGTCGCTGCAACGCGTGTTCCTCGGGTTCGTCATGGCCACGGCGGTCGGCGTGCCCCTCGGCTTCCTCATCGGAGGGAGCAGGCGGGCCTGGCAGGCGGCCAACCCGATCGTGCAACTCCTTCGCCCGGTCTCACCCCTGGCCTGGTTCCCGATCGGGTTGGTCGTCCTCAAGGACGCGCCCAACGCTGCGGTGTTCGTGATCTTCATCACCGCGTTGTGGCCCACGGTGATCAACACCGCCGCGGGGGCCGCCTCCGTACCACGCGACCACCGCAACGTCGCCCGCGTGTTCAAGTTCGGGCGGTTCGCCTACGTGCGCCACGTGATGGTGCCCCACACGCTTCCGTCCATCATCACCGGGCTTCGCCTCTCCATGGGCGTGGCGTGGATGGTGATCGTCGCCGTCGAGATGCTGTCGGGCGGCACCGGAGTGGGGTTCTTCGTGTGGACTCCTACAACGGCTCCGACCTGCCCGCCGTCGTCGCCGCCATCATCCTCATCGGCGCCGTGGGGGTTGTTCTCGACACTGCATTCGTCCGGCTGGGCCGTAGGTTCGCCCCCGAGGAGGTCACTACGTGAAGCTCGAACTGCAAGCCGTCTGCAAGACCTTCCCCGGCACCAAGCGGTCCCCCGCCCAGGACGTGTTGCGAGACGTCGACCTCACGGTGGAGGAGGGTGAGTTCGTCTCGTTCATCGGCCACTCGGGTTGCGGCAAGTCGACCCTGCTCACCGTGGTGGGAGGCCTGCTCCGCCAGGAGTCGGGTCTGCTTGTCGATGGCGTTCCCGTCGAAGGACCGGGCCCCGACCGGGCCATGGTCTTCCAGAACTACTCGCTCCTACCCCGCCTCAGCCGGGTGGCCAACGTGAGGGAGGCGGTTCGGGCCGCACGTCCCGGCCGGCCGGCGGCTGTGACCGACGAGTTGGTCGAGCGCTACCTCGTCGCCGTGGGGCTGTGGGACCATCGGGACAAGCGCCCGGGGCAGGTCTCCGGGGGAATGCAGCAGCGCACGGCGGTCGCCCGCGCCTTCGCCGTCTCACCCCGGCTCCTGCTGCTGGACGAGCCTTTCGGCGCCCTCGACGCGCTCACGCGGGCTCGCCTCCAGATGCAGTTGATGGACCTCTGGCAGAACGAGTCGGAGACGGAGACGGTGCTGATGGTCACCCACGGGATCGACGAGGCCATCTTCCTGGCTGACCGGATCGTGATCATGGCCAACGCTCCGCAGCCCTCGATCCTCGACGTCATCCCCGTCGAGCTGCCCCGGCCCCGGGACCGCACGGCGATGGGCCTCGACCCGGCCTACCGGGCCGTACAGGAGCGGCTCGTCCGCCTCCTCACGCCCGAGGAGGCGACGCAGCGGACATAGTCGCCCGAGGAGGCGACGCAGCGGACATCGAAGCAGAGGCGCCTTCCAACTCGAGCCAGTAACCCCGCCGGCGGGCGGTCCCTACGACGATGCCCGCAGGCTGGACCTTCTGTCGTAGGCGGCCGACGGTTACCTCCACTGTGTGCAAGCCGGCGCGGTCGGGCTCCCAAGCCTCTTGGAGGAGCGAGTCCTTGCTGATCACCGCCCCCGGGCGGCGGGCGAGGGCGGCGATCACGGCCCGCTCCCGTCCGGTGAGGCTGAACCTCGCCCCGGCCGAGGACCAGCCGGCCGCGGATCTCGGCGTGGGCCGAGGGTGAGTCCAGGACCTTGATCGTGGCCACCAGCGTTTCGGTGACAGCGCCAACCATGGCGCTAGGCCCGTTTCGCTCCACGTCCAGCGCCCCCGCGAAGCCCCACGAGGATGCAGCCGTGGAGGCCGCAGCCGAGCATCCGACGACGACCCTCCCGTTCAGCGCCGAGCGGAGGCGCGGCTCCATCCCCGCCCCCGCCGCCAGGCGGAACAGGTTGGACAACGATCCGGCAGTGAGGAAGGTGACCGCGTCCACGGATCCACCGCAGATGGCCCGCAACAGCGTGAGGGCCGGTTGCTCGTCGCGCGGGAGCGTCCCGGCCCCGCCGTAGACCGTCGCCCCGTGGAGCACGCGAGCGCCGCAGTCACCGAAGAGCCGGACCTGCTCCCACGCTCCCCGGTCGGCGGTGACGCCGACGCAGAACCCGGAAAGGACCCCCACGTCGACCACCACGAGATGGTGCGATGGAGACGTTTCCGATCGGTTACCGACGTGGTTGCCGGCGGGCGAACAGTTCCTGGCGCGTCGCTGCCGAGAGTCTGAACCGAACCTGCGCCGCGGGCTGCAGCCTCTCGTCAGCGCCGGGAGGCACAGGCGATGCAGAGGCTGGTGGCAGGCATGGCTTCCAGGCGGGCGGGGGAGATGTTCTCCCCACAGCCCTCGCACACCCCATAGGTGCCGGCATCGAGCTTGCCCAGCGCGTGCTCGACCTCGTTCAGGGAGTCGCGGATGGAGTTGACCAGCACCTCCACCTCGGCCCGTTCGGCGGTGACCTGACTAGTGTCGGCGAAGTTCTGATCGAACTCCAGGGAGCCGTCCGGCCGCGCTTCGCCCAGATCCGCCAGCTGCTGGACGAGGCGCTCACGCTCCTCCTGCAGGGACGCGCGGATGTCAGGGAGGGTTGCGTCGCTCACGAGCAGAGCCTACCCCTATAAACGGCCGCGAGCGCGAGGGTGGGCCGACTCGTACACACGCCGGAGACGCTCAGTCGACACCCGGGTGTACACCTGCGTCGTCGAGATCGACGCATGGCCGAGCAGTTCCTGGACGACCCTGATGTCGGCGCCATGGTCCAGCATGTGGGTGGCGCACGAGTGCCGGAGGACGTGGGGCGTGAGCCGGTCGCCCAGACCGACCTTCCCGCCGTAGTGGCGGACGACCCCCCATGCGCCCTGCCGCGACAGCCGCCCTCCTCGGGCGTTGAGGAACACGGCTTCGGCGTCACCTCGCCGGGCCCACCGGCTGGGGACGAGGGCGCCCCGTCCGGCCCGAGCCAGCCACGCCTGCAGGGCGTCCGTGGCCAGGCGGCCGACGGGCACGACCCGTTCCTTGGACCCCTTGCCGAAGGCCCGGAGGAGGTGGGCGTCGAGGTCGAGGTCGGCCAGGGACAGTCCCACCAGCTCCGACACCCTCAGGCCGCAGCCGTAGAGCACCTCGAGGATGGCCCGGTCCCGCCGGGCCAGGGGCTCGTCCCCCAGGACGGCATCGAGCAGGGACCCTACCTCGTCCTCGGAGAGGGCCTTGGGTAACCCGGCGGGAACCCGGGGGCGCTCGACGTCCTCCGCGGGATTGACCAGGGCCAGCCCTTCGTCCTCCAGGAACCGGTGGAGCGACCGGACCGAGACCAGGGCCCGAGCGACCGAGGCGGGGGCCCGCCCGGCGGCCCGGAGAAAGGCCAGATAGTCCTCCACCACCCGATCGGTGACCTCTCCCAGAGCCAGCCTGCGGGCCAGGAGGAACTCCCAGTAGGCGGCCAAGTCCCGTCGGTAGGCCGCCAGGGTGTTAACCGACCGGCCCCGCTCCACCGCCAACCAGGAGAGGAACTCCTCGGCCTCGGTCGGGAGCGGTGGGTGGGTGGCCGTGGCTATCCGGGCAGGCACGCCAGCGGGTCAGCGGCCTCCTGGCCCAGCGCCTCGGCCACGGCCGGGTTGGTGACCCGGCCGGCGACGGTGTTGACCCCCCTGGCCAGCGCCGGGTCGCGGGTCACCGCCCCCCGCACCCCGAACGTGGTCAGCTCGACGAGGTAGGAAAGAGTGGCGTTGGTGAGGGCGTAGGTGGAGGTGTGGGGGACGGCCCCGGGGACGTTGCCCACGGCGTAGTGGAGGACTCCGTGCATCTCGTAGACGGGGTCGGCGTGGGTCGTCTCATGGGTCGTCTCGATGCATCCGCCCTGGTCGACGGCAACGTCGACGATCACCGCGCCCCTCTTCATGCCTTTCACCATGGCTTCGGTGACGAGGGTGGGAGCTCGTCCGCCGGGTACCAGGACCGCTCCGATGACCAGATCGGCTTCGGCCACGGCCCGCTCCACCGCCCCCCGGTTCGAGGCCAGGGTCATGATCCGGCCCTTGTGGATCTGATCGACCCACCGGAGGCGATCCAGGTTGCGGTCGAGCAACATGACCTCGGCTTCCATGCCCTGGGCGATCCAAGCCGCATTCCAACCCACGTTCCCAGCGCCCAGCACCACCACCCGCGCCGGCCGGACCCCCGGGGAACCTCCCAGGAGGACCCCCCGGCCTCCCTGCTCCCGTTCGAGGAAGTGGGCCCCGATTTGGGGAGCCATCCGTCCCGCCACCTCGCTCATGGGAGCCAGCAGGGGCAGGCTGTTGTCGGCGAGCTGGACCGTCTCGTAGGCCAAGGCTGTCGTCTCGGCGCTCAACAGGGCTTTGGCCACCTCCGGATAGCCGGCCAGATGGAGGTAAGTGAAGAGCGTGAGGTCGGGCCGCAGGTAGTGGTGCTCGTGGGGCTGGGGCTCCTTCACCTTGACCACGACCTCTGCCGCCCACGCGGCGTCGGCGTCGACCACCTCGGCCCCCGAGGAGACGTACTCCTCGTCGTGGATGGAGGAGTCCTCACCCGCCCCCGCCTGCACCAGCACCCTCTGGCCGTGGGCCACCAGTTCGCGGACGCCGTCCGGAGTCAGGGCCACGCGGTGCTCGCCCTTCTTGGTCTCCGCCGGGACGCCCACGATCACAATGCCTCCTCTCCCGGCGGGCCCCCAACCCGCCTCCTCGCCGAGCATGGGGCCCCGACCCCATGCCGGCGCCGTGTGTCACGGTACCGGCTGTCCACCGGCGGGTCCGGCCGCAGAGCCAGGGTCAGCTCTGCGGCCGGGGCAATTGCTCACCACTGATGGGCGAAGTCCACCACGATCCGGCTGTGGGTGCCGGGACCGGCGAGGGTGAACACCCGGAACGGCAGCCGGGCACGGACACCCACGCCGAACGTCGTCGCACCCTCGAAGCAGCCCCCGTAGACGACGTCCCGCAAGGTGCGGTAGCCGTTGACGTTGGCCACGTGGTCGCCCACACGCGCCGGGTAGTGGAGGTGACCGAGCTGGTCGAAGACGTTGGCCTCGAGCCGGACCCGCAGCACTGCTCCTCCGGCGACGGCCAGGACCTGGCCCGCGCCGTCGGTGCGGACCTCGGGCACGTACTCGACCCGGTAGCCGTCGACCGGGCCGCTGAACTCGTACACCACCCGGTCGTAGCAGTCGTGCTGGCCGGTCCTCACGAAGTCGAGGGCCTGCTGGCTGGCGGGCTGTCCGCCGGCCTTGGCCAGGCTTCCCCACGTGATGCCGCAGTAGGGAGCGGCCGATGCCGTCCCGACCGACACCGCCCCCACGGTTGCGAGGGTGAAGGCCAA
>JBHENM010000517.1:0-3597 GCA_046262035.1 Acidimicrobiales bacterium
GGGTCTGGAGGCGAAAGCGGAGGTAGTCGCCGTCGGGAACCGGCAGGTGCGGCCGGTGTCGCCACCAGCCGGTCGGAGCCAGCCGCATGACTTGTCGGATGGCTGTGCCCCACAACGACGGCCGCCGCAGCACCGCGACCGCGACCCGAGACCTCGCGCTAAGCGACGCCGACGTCGTGGCCCTCCCCGCGCCACCCGACGGCGGCCGCCCCCACCAGGGGGCTGGCGTCGCCGAGCCCCACCGGACCGATGACGGCTCCTTTCGAGAAGGCGAGGCAGGCGCGGGCGTCGAGCTCGGCTTGGGCGGCGGTGAAGAACGGCTCGCCGAAACCGAGAGCGACCGAACCGCCGACGAGGGCCAGGCGCAGATCGCACAGGTTGACGACCGAGGCGACGGCCCTTCCCACCAGCGAACCGGCCCGGGCGATCACCTCGGGCTTCGCTTCGGCGGCACCGGCGCCCGTGGCGGCGGCGATGGCGGGGCCCGACGCTTCGGCTTCGAGGCAACCGCGAGCCCCGCAGCCGCAGGTCCGCCCGTCGGGTTCGACGATGACGTGGCCGATGTGGCCGGCGTTGCCGCTGGCGCCGCCGAGCAGGCGGCCGTCGACGACGATGCCGCCCCCCACCCCGGTTGATACGACCATGGCGATGAAGTTCGACTCGCCCTTCGCCGCCCCGACCCAGCCCTCGCCGAGGGCGAGCGCCTTGGCGTCGTTGTCGACGTGGACGGCAAGACCCGTGTACTCGGCCAGGCGGGCCTTGAGGGGGAAGTTCCGCCAGGCGGCGATGTTCAGGGGTGAGACCTCCTCGCCGCCGGGCGTCATCGGCCCGCCACAGCCCACCCCGGCGACGACGGCCTGGCGCTGCGACGACGCCCCCACCGAGTCGATCAAGCGGCAGAGCCGGACGAACAGCGCCTCAGGGTCGTCGGTACCGGCGGTGGGGAAATGGGCCCGGTAGAGCAGCTTGCCCTCGCTGTCCACCAGCCCGGCCGCCAACTTCGTTCCACCTACGTCGACTGCCAGGGCCAGGTCCATTCCTCCGACCATACGCCGCCGCGCCCGTCGTCTTGAATCTGCGCCCGGCGACGAAGCTGGCCGGTGAGATGGGTGCGGGCATTAGGTCAGCAGTCTCCTAGGAGCCTGGTGTCTTTCGCGAGCTTGAGTGCTCGCGATTGACACACGGATGGGGGAGAATCACATGCATGTTGTTCTCCGGGGTGGTGTGGCCGTGACGTTGGGTTTGGCGCCGCGGCAGGCTGATCTGATGAAGGGCACGACCGGGTTCGTGGGCGGCCGGGTGGGCGACGACTCGATCTGGGCGGTGCTGCACCGGGAGTGCCATGTGCTGTTTTCTGACGAGCTGTTCTCCGACTTGTTCACATCGACGGGTCGCCGGTCGGTGCCGCCCCGGATCGTGGCGGTGGTGATGGTCCTGCAACGCTGGCTTGGGTTGTCGGACCGCGAAGCGGTCCAGGCGTTCGAGTTCGACGCCCGCTGGAAGTACGCGTGCGGCGGCTTGGACTTCGACTACCCGGGTTTCGTGCACACGGTGCTGGTCGACATGCGCGCTCGCCTGGCCCGCTCCGAGCGCCCCAAGCGGATCTTCGAGGTGACCCTCGAGGCGGCCCGGGTGGCGGGGGTGGTCTCCGCCAAGCGGGTGCTGGACTCCACACCGCTGTATGACGCGGTCGCCACCCAGGACAGCGTGACGATGATCCGCTCGGCGATCCGCCAGCTCCTCGCTGCCGCCGACCCGGTGCTCGAGATCGAGTTGCGGGCCGTGCTGGGCCGTGATGACGACTACGCCTCGGGCGGCAAGCCGACCTGTGACTGGGACGACCCCGGTGCCCGCGAGGAGCTCGTCGCCGAGCTCGCCGTCGACGGCTACGCCTGCCTGGAGGTGCTCGAAGACCGCGACCTCACCGACGCGGCCGCTGAGGTGGCGGCGCTGCTGGCCACGGTGTTGGGCCAGGACCTCGAGCGGGGCGAGGACAACCGGTTCCGCATCGCCCGGCGCGTCGCCAAGGACCGTGTCATCTCCACGGTCGATCCCGACGCCCGCCACGGGCACAAGACCTCGGCCCGCGGCTTCGATGGCTACAAGGGCCACGTGGCCGTCGATCCCGACAGCGAGATCATCACCGACACCACCGTCACGCCCGGCAACGCCGGCGACGCGTCCGTCGCCGAAGACCTCATCGACGATCTCCTCGACGACGAGAACCGTTCCGATGACGCCACGGTCTACGGCGACTCGGCCTACGGGGCCGGTGAGTTCCAACAGCGTCTCGACGACGAGCACATCACCTCTGGGTGTCGGACCCAACCGCCGGCCGCGCCGGCCGGCAAGTTCGGCAAGGACCGCTTCGACGTGGACCTCGACGCCGACACCGTCACCTGTCCCAACAACGTCACCGTATCGATCCGGCGCGGCGTGCACGGCGACGGCACCGCCTACTTCGCTGAGCACTGCACCGGCTGCCCGGCGCGCGGCGGCTGCACCGACGCAGCCGGGGGCCGCACCATCCGCGTCGGCGTGTTCGAAGCCGCGCTCGCACGCGCCCGTCAACGCCAAGCCGACCCGGCCTGGCAAGCCGACTACCGCGCCAACCGGCCCAAAGTCGAGCGCAAGCTCGGCCACCTCATGCGCCGCCGCCACGGCGGACGACGAGCACGCGTGCGCGGACGACCAAAGGTCGACGCCGACTTCAACCTCCTCGCCGCCGCCGCCAACCTGGCGCGCCTCGCCGTGCTCCGGCTGCGCTCCACGCCCACCGGATGGGCCATCACCACATGACCCACACCGAAGACGCCGACCTTCGAACACCCGTCGCCCGACAATCGCGCCACGCCGGCCCAGACCACACTCAACCGGCGGCACGACCCCAACGCCCGACCCCAACGCCAGGACCGTCATGACCACCCAGCCCCACGTGCCCGCCTCACCCGCACCCCGTTCGACACCAGCCACCTAGGAGACTGCTGCCTCGCCGGGCGCCGCGACCAACCTCCACAAGCCGAGCGGAGGGTGTGGGATTCGAACCCACGGTGACCCGAAGGCCACAACGGCTTTCGAGGCCGCCCCATTCGTCCGCTCTGGCAACCCTCCGGAGCGGACTCTACTGGCCTGACCTCGCGGTGGACCCGTGCTCGCCACCCGCCGCCCTCTGCTCGAGCCAGCGGCGCATCCCGGCGGCGTTGGAATGCACGCCGTTGAGCGTCTCGAGCTTGTCGCGCTCCGCCGGGTCGACGCCGACGAGGTCGACGGCGAAGGCCTCGTCGAGGGCGGCGGCGATGTCGCTCCCGTCGCGCCAGGCGGCCTCGGCCACAGCGGTCCACCGACGCAGCGTCTCCTCCGCCTCGGCGAGGGTGCCGAGCGGGTCGGGCACGACGCCGAAGTGGGCCAGCGCCAGGCCGGACGGGCGCCGCTCGGCGAAGCGGCGTAGCGACTCGACGGCCAGGTCGAAATCGAAATCGGGTGGCGGGGTGGCCGGCCGCAGGACCCCGAGATCGGGCAGGCGGACCCCTACCGCGTCACCAGCGAACAACAGCCCGCTTCCCGAATCGTGCAGGCCCAGGTGGTGCTTGGCGTGGC
>JBHENM010000518.1:0-1818 GCA_046262035.1 Acidimicrobiales bacterium
CGAGGAGACGATCGCCGTCTGGGAGACGGTCACGGAGCCGCTCGACAGCCCGGCGGCGGGAACCGGTGAGGGTGGCGCCGACGGCGGCGGCGGCGAAGGCGAGAGCCCCCCGCGGTACCGGTCGACGCCGTCGTGGCCGCCGCCCTATAGACGGCGGCTCTTCGCCCGGAGCCTGTGCGCCCTGATCCTGGTCGTCGTCGTCGCCCTGCTGGTCACCAACGGACAGATCGGCCGCCCGGATACCGCCGACCGGCGGAGGGCGTCCGCCCAGAACCGTCCCGCCCTGCGCACCGATCCCGCGGCCATACCTGCGGACTGGATCCTGTACCGCCATCCCGCGGCCGGCTACGGCGTGTCCCACCCCGTGGCGTGGTCAGTGCTGGAGGAAGGATCCACCGTCCGCATCCGTGATCCTCAGACCGGTGCCGAGCTCCGCGTGGAGCACCAGAAGGGGAAAGGCTCGGTCGAGCCCGAGGCGGTCTGGACCAACATGGAGCGCACCTTCACCGACCGCTTTCCCGACTACCGGCGCCTGCAGCTGAGCGCGGCCAGCTACCTCGGTCACAAGGCCGCCCTCTGGGAGTTCATCCACACCGAGGGAGATGGCCGGACGCTCCACAGCGCCAACCTCCGCCTCGTCACCGACGAGAATCGTCTGGCGCTCTACTTCCAGGCTCCGGTGGCACAGTGGGAGGAGCTCCTGCCCGTCTTCCAGGGCTTCCTCAGCTCGTTCCGAGCGCCGAAGTAGCAGGACGGGGCCGCGTGGCACCGCGCCTCGTCCGGTGGGTGGTGGTCGCCGTGTGTGCCGCGGGCATCGCCGGGATGATCGTGGCGTCCATCGCCGACGCCACGGGCGCAGCTCTCACGTTCGGACTGATCACCGCGGCTGCGGTGGCCTGCCTCATGGTGGCCACGGCGGTGGCCGCACCCAGCCCCGGGACGGCGCCCGTCGACGATGTCCGGGCGGCGCGGGTGGAGGAGATGGTGCAGAACCTGGTGGCCGCGGGAGCCGACGAAGGTGACCTGCGCCGGCTCGTCCGCGAAGCGTCGCGGCTCCGAATACCGACCAGCTGAACCCTGGCCCAGGCGCGAAAGAGCCGGGGCGGGGGTGCACGGCGGACGCACCCCGAGCCCCGGCGACGCGAAGATTCACACGCCGCGTGGTCGCCCGTCAAGCCCCGTCCGGAGGCCCGGAACGGTTTTTCGCCACATTTTCGTGGTCGGGCCCTCAGCTTCCGACCCTCCCTGCCGATACCTCGGATATGACGGTCAAGATGCGATCCATGAGCCGAGCCGTGACCCGTCTGGTCGAGGCCGGCAACTCGGCGACCTGTACCAACTGTGGCAAGCCCGTGAAATTCTCGGCCAAGGCCAAGCTCCAACAGGTGATCGCCAACGTCTACGTCGACCAGGTCTGGGACCGGGTGGAGCACTACCACTCCGAATGCTACGAGGAGGCCGGGCAGCCCTACGGCAGCGCTGCCTGACTTCCTCCGAACCGGTCCCGGACCCGGCCGCCGCCCGCACGCTGGGTGGTTGCCTGGTCGACAAGGAACTCGGCCCTTTGGGCCGGGTTGCTCACCGCGGGCGGTAGTATGAGGGCATGAGCGATGTGGTTCCTTCCCCGGACGAACTTGCTGAGGCTGGCTACTTCAAAGTGTCCGATGTCGGGCGCCGGACGGGCCTGAGCCGCAAGGCCTTACGCCTCTACGAGACCATGGGCCTGGTCGAGCCGGCCGAGCGCACCGATGCCGGTTACCGCCTGTACGACCGCGAGGGCCTCCGGCGGATCGAGCTCATCAACCGGGCCAAGGTCCT
>JBHENM010000519.1:0-2598 GCA_046262035.1 Acidimicrobiales bacterium
TGCGACGTGCGCTCGCTCCACGGTCGACGCGCGGTCGCTGCCAGCGCACCTTGTCCACCAGCTCAGCCCACGCCAGCGGCGCACCCTCGCCGCTGTCGCGCCGGAGAGCGATATTGCCGCGCCGCAGATCCAGACCCCGGCCCGCAGCAGCCGTTTCGGCACCCCGGTGTGCCAATGCCGGACGAGGGCCAACGGCAGCAGGGCCAGCCCCCCTTGAGGGCTCCGGTGACCCAGACAACGAGGATGAACACGTCGTCTCGGCCGCGGACCTTCTCCTGGATCGTCTCCGCGAGCGTGCCGAGCCCCAGGTGTCCGCCGGCCGCCCAATAGAAGTTGGGGCAGCCGAAGGCGACGGCCCAGCTGGCGGCGGCGTCTCGAAGGAGGTCGTGGAGACGGCGCGGAAGTCGCTGGTTATCGGCGCCACCTGAGCTGTCGGGACGGCCGGCGTCACGTGCCAGGCCGGGCGAACCTACGCCATCTACCGACCTCAGACCAGCGCCACCAAGCAATCCACTTCACACGCTACGGCGCCCGCAAAATCGAGCGGCGTGGTCGAAACCGCAGGGCAGCCTCAGGCGGCTCGATTGAGCTCGTCTGCGAACTTCAAGGCCTCCCGGCGGACGTGGTCGGCAAGGCGGGGATCGATGATGCTCTTGATCCGCCCGGCCTCGATGTCTCGAGCGGCCTCGGTCTTGAAGTCGAGGATGGTCTGCGCGGCACTGTAGATGGCGTCGGTCTCGGGGTTCTGTCGCAGGGAGTCAACGACGGTCCCGGGCTCGTGGGCCAGCGCGCTGACCGCACCGCCGACCCCACCCTTGCGCAGGTCGGCGAAGACACGGGCCGTCTTCATGGCCTTGTCCACCAGCTCGAACTCGTCGGGGTCGAGGAGGTGGGCCACGAATCGCGCGTGCTCGTCCATGATGTTGGCCCAGAACCCGACGACCTCGCCGCGGTCGAACTCGGACTCTCCCAAGCGCAGGCCGTCTAGCCGCCGGGTCCACCGCTCGGCCTCGTGGCGAGTGTGGTCGAAGAACAGCGGCCACACCAGGCTTCGGAGCTGCCCGGCCGCCTGAGCCTCGCCCAGGCGGCCCTTGTAGTCGATGAACATCCGCATCGGCTCGCTCACCTGCGCGAAAAAGGCGTCTAGCTCGTCGGACCCGGGCGGCGACTCGTCGATGCGAAGGTTGAGGGCGCTGAAGGTCCCATGAAAGCCCAGCGCCTCCTCGCGCTCGGCGGCCGCCACCTCCGGCGGCATCAGCAGCGCGAAAAACAGGGCGTGCTCAGCCATGATGTCGGTGGCGAACCGGGCATCGGCCCACGCGTGGAGGGCGACGTCGTTCTCACCGGTGGCCGGCACCACCACCGGCTTCTCGTAAGGCTCTTCGAGGACTCCAGTACCGCTGCGGGTATAGGTCATCAGTCGGGACGGTTCGGGCATCATCACGCCTCCTCGGGCTTCATGGTCCACCTGCTTGGCTTTCAGTGTCCCCCGTTTCTGGAAGGAGCTATCTGTGAATGGATCCAGGGCACACGGCTGACTCGTCCCTCGAGCCCCTCCGTACCCGACCCGTCGACGACGTCCCCGATCGTCAGGACCACCGTCGCCTGGGCTCGTGCAATGGACGCGGCCGGCCAGCGTTCCGGTGCGCTGGGCCGACCGGCCAACCCAGACCCTCGTCCGGGGAGGGCCCGGTGGGAGAACGCTGATACGGTCATCATTACCGACGCCCTTCCTCGTATGGATCCGGCGATGGCGACGTGGTCCTGGCGTCGGACAGCTGCCAGTCGACACAGAACGGCTCCCATGCCGGCATCCTGCGCGGTGTGCTCCTTGCGCTCAACGCTCTGGACGCCCTGGCCGCTCCCCCCACGCCCTCACTGCCCCGCGCGGAGTGACCCGCGACGTCAGGTGCGGACATCAGCGCGGACCTTGGCGCCGAGGGCGGCGAGCGCTCCTTGGAACGACTCCTGGAAGGCCGCCAGGCCCTCGTTCTCGAGGGTCAGGCCAACGTCGTCCATGTCGATGCCGGCGGCGCCGAGCCGGCGCATCACCTCCGCCGCCTCCTCCACGTTGGCGTCGATCGTGCGGGCCAGGGTCCCGTGGTCCTCGAAGGCGGCGATGGTGGCCTCTGGCAGGGTGTTCACGATGCCGGGGCCGATCAGGCTGTCGACGTACAGCGTGTCGCGATAGGCGGGGTTCTTGGTCGACGTCGAGGCCCACAGCGGCCGCTGGCGGCGCGCTCCGAGCCGGACCAGGCGTTCCCAGCGCGGCCCTGAGAAGCGCTGGCTGAACAGCTGGTAGGCGAGCCTGGCCTGGGCGACCGCGGCCTGGCCCCCCAGGCTGAGCGCCTCGTCGGTGCCCACCGCCTCCAGGCGCCGGTCGACCTCGTTGTCGACTCGACTGACGAAGAAGGAGGCAACGCTGTGCACCCCCGAGGGGTCGCCGCCGCCTCGGGCCAAGGTTTCGAGACCCGACAGGTAGGCGTCGATGACCTGGGCGTAGCGGGTGAGGGAGAAGATGAGGGTGATGTTGATGCTTCGGCCCTCGGCCGTCATCGCCCTCCCGGCGGCGACACCCTCGGCTGTTGCCGGGATCTT
>JBHENM010000520.1:0-4849 GCA_046262035.1 Acidimicrobiales bacterium
CCGACAGTTCCTCGCCGGGCAGGTGGGTGGCGCTGACCCACGGTCGCGCCGCGATGTGCTTGAAGCGGACCGACTCGGGCGAGGACCCGAAGTAGAAGCGGCCCCGGTAGAAGATCCCATCCACGGGTCCGGCGACGGGCCGACCGTCCCTGGTCACGGTGGCCAGCACCAGCAGCCGCATCCCCGTGAGCGCGGCCGCCACCTCTTCGACGCTCAGCCGCCGCTCGGAGGTGATGACCTCCCGAAGGTGCTCCCCGCTCGCGGCATAACTGGCGTCGAGGAGCGCCTGGAGCTCCTCGATGTCCTCCGCCGTCTCATTCATGGCCGGTGCAAGTCATCCAGGTGTCGGTTCCGGGTACGACCACCGGCCACCAGTGGCTCTCCCGCAGCGGCGGGTACACGTTCGTGGCAACGGAAGGAACTGGGAGGGACGCCGGGGTGGCCGTGATCGACAACCCGTCGGCCACATTCGTCACGCACTACGCGTATCCCGGCGGAAGCCGTCCTCACGGCGTGCTCTACGATCCGCTGCCGCCGAACATGGATTCCTGACAGGCGCGCACTCGGTGATCAGGATTCGGCCTCCCCGCTGACGGCAGTACGCCACCGCCGGGAGAAGTACCACAAGAAGCCACCCTCGAGGGCGACGATCGCAGCGGCGAGGAGCACGACGACCAGAGCCAGTGCCCCGTTGCTCAGCGACCTCATTTGAAGCGCCAGCAGGTACACGCCCAACCCTTCGCTCGCATAACCCAAGCCGGCGGTTATGAACACGTTGGCTCTGTACGGATAGGACATGTGCGTATCACCTGTAGCGAGTCCCTGTTCCCAGCCCATGGAGCTATCGGCGACCAACAAGTTGATGCGGGATTCCAACCCGGCGATCCACCGGCCGGCGCGCTGTGAGCGGTTGTACTCCCCAAGCCAGATCAACAGCCCCGCCTTGGCCACCTGCGGCGCGATGAGGACCGCAATCAGTCCGCCGAGGAGGTCGGACACCTTCCGGGTCAGAAGTCCAGCCAGAATCACAGACATCGCGCCAAAGGTGAAGTTGACGACGCTGATCCGGTTGGTGATGGCCTGCAGGCTCTCCTGACGGAGGCTCTGGTACTCGGCGAGCATGGCCTGCAATGCGAGCCCTGGTTGGGTGGGCTCTTCCTCGGTGTGTGCTCCTTCCAGGTCAGGGCTCTCTTGTCGGGAGGCGAGCCAGCTGAGCGACGAACTCGCTCAGCTCCGTCTCGAGGGTGCACTCAACTGTCCAGAAACCGTATTCCTTCGCCCGCCCGATGTTGTGATCTCGGTCCTCCACGATGAGCGTCTTGCGAGGATCCACTCGAGAGGCAGCAATTGCAAAAAGTCCACCCTGGCTCGCGTTCTTGCGCACACCACAGCGGAAAGAGAGAAAAGTGGCGTCTGGGCCGACAAACTTGTCCAGACTCAGAAGGTCCTTTTGCATGGGGAACCAGAAGGACGTGTTGTCCGACACGACGCCGATCCGGAATGCCGAGTTGTAGAGCGTGGTCAAGATCTCCGACGCCCATGGGTTCACAATCAAGAGGGTGGACTCAATCTCGAGTCGCAGAGTTGTTGGGATCGAAACTCCTAGTCGCGTTTCCAGGTCCCGCCAATATTCGTCCTCTGCTGATTCTCGGACGCAATACTCCGCCCACAAGGCACGGCCTGCCGCTTCAACCCGTCTGTGGTCCAAGCCGAGCCGATCCGCGACCCCTCGGCTGGGTGTGAGAAGGAAAGACTCCCACGGGTCGGACGTCAGGACGCCGCCCAGGTCGAACAAGACGTTTTCGATGTGGTCGGTCACGGCGTTTCCGCGCAGTGTATTGCGCCGAGCCCGCCGGCGCCCTCCGCCGCCGTCCCGGTCAGCCGGCGCTCTACGCCCATCCCGCCTTCTGACCCGCCCGTCCCGCCGTGATGGGCGGGACCCGCGGCCCGCTGAGGGCAGTTCCCTATAGGAATCCCTGACCCACGCGCTCACAATCGATGTCATGACCTCCGCGGCGACGCCCTCGTGAGGCCCGGGTGAGCCCCGACGTGGAGGCGCCGGTCATCTGGTGCCCGCGCTGTCACCGGGTGGTGGGCGACGCCGAGCGCTGCCCGAGGTGCGGTCTGGCGCAAAGGGGTGAGGACGCGGCGCGGCTGCGGGACGTGGTGGGACGGCTCCACGAAATCGGCGAGATGCAACTCGCTCTCCAGGCCGAGTCCGACGACCTGCGTCGGGAACAGGCCGCGCTGCTGTGGGCGCTCGCCGGCGGAGAAGCCGGTCGAGAAGGCGTGCCCCGGCCCATCGCTCCGGCCCGCGAATCGCGGCCCGAGGTGGTGCGGGATGTCCTCCTCTGGCTCGGGTCGACGCTCCTCGCGGTGGCCGCTCTGACCTTCGCCCTCTTCGCGTGGAGGAGGTTGGGAAACACGGGCCGGGCCGGGCTCCTACTGGGCGCGACAATGCTCGCCGCGACAGCGACCTTCGCGACGCGGCGACGGCTCCCGGCGACGGCCGAGGCCCTGGCCGGCCTGACCCTCGCCCTGTTCCTGGTCGACTGGTTGGTTCTCCGGCGGGGCGGCGTGGCCGCCGGTCTGTCGGGCGCGGCGTGGTGGTCCCTCGGGACGGGGATGGCGGCGGGGCTCGCGGCTGCGGCGGCGCGGTGGCTGCGCCTCCAGGCAGTGGCCGCAGCCGTGCTCGCCCAGGTCTCCGCGGTTCTGGCCGTCAGCCTGTCTGCCGAGGCGGGGTGGACGATCGCGCTCGGCTTGGCCCTCGTGGCCTTCCCGAGCGCCACCCTCGCCGGTTTCCTCAGTCGCGATCGGGTGTGGAAGCCCGCCGCCGTCGCCCTCTTCTCGGGCGCGGCCCTGATGGAGCTGATCGTCGCGGGCGTGGTCGAGGACTTGTTCAGGCTGGGGGAGGGAACGACATCGTTCCAGCTCGTGGTCGTTCTCATCGTCATGGGCCTGGCCCCGGCCGGCGCCCGCTTGACGGTCGCGCCCAGCACCAAGCGTTCCGTCCTCGATGGTCTGGTGGCCGCGGGCGCGGCCTGCGCGCTCGCCGCAGCGACATCGCTACTTGCGGCCGCGTCGTCGTCGGCGGCGGCCGTTCTCGCCGGCCTCGCGGTGCTGAGCGCCCTCGCCATCGCGCTGGCCCTGATCCTGCCTGCGGCGGTCCGCACCGGCATGGCGTATTCCGCCGGAACCGCGATCGGTGTGGCGGTGCTGGGCCTGTCCGATCCCGTGCTGCACGCCTTGGGCGCCCCTGTCTCCTGGCTCAGTGATCCGTGGGGAACGACCCTCGGACGCGAGGCTGCCGCCGCCCTCCTCCCGACCTACTCAGGCGGTGATCTGCCCTTCGCGGCGGCGATGATCGTGCTGCTGGCGGTGACTGCCGCCGCCACGCTGGCCGTCGTACCCGTCGCCGGGCGCCGCCTGGTCCCGCCCATGGCGGGATGGATCACCGGCGCGGCGGCGGCGGTCGGCCTCGTGGCCACGGTGCCACTGGCGGCCGGGTCGCCGGTAAGGGGGGCCGCGCTGGTCACCGCGGCAGGAGCGGTCGCGGCGATGGGCGGCGCGGCGCTGGCCGATCGGCGCGGCCTCCGCCAGCCAAGCCTCGTGCTGGCCGGAGCCGCGGGCCTTCTCGGACTCACCGCCTCGGGCTGGGCGCTGGCGACGGAGAACGGCACCATCGCGTTCCTGGCCTTCGTCGCTTTCGCTGCGGCGGCGGCAACCGCCGTCTCGCGGACTTTTCCGTTCCGGCAGGTTCTCGGCGCGGTCGCCGCGGCCGCCGTGATCGGCGAGAGCGCGGCGGTCGCGGTGAGCGCCGGTGCGTCGCCAGCCCAGCTCGGTTTCGTGATGGCCATGGCGGGAGGCGCCCTGCTCGCCGCCGGATCCCTCTGGCGGCGGAGCCAGGCGGAGGGCATCTCCCTGGAGGCGGCCGGCGCTGGCGGCCTGGCCCTTGGAGCCCTGCTGGCGGCAGCCGGCGAGCCGTGGCTGGCCATCACCCTCACCGCCTCGGTTGCCTGGCTGATGGTCGCCGGCAGCCATCCGGAAGGCCGCCACTACCTTTACCTCTGGGCCGGAGCCGCGACCGCGGTCATGGCTACGTGGGCGTGGCTGGTCTTCGCTGACCTGACGGTCGTGGAGGCCTACACGCTGCCGGCCACGGCGGTCGCCCTGGGTGCGGGGCTCGCCGCCCGGCGGCGGATCACCCCGCTCAGCTCATGGCCGGCGTACGGCCCCGCCCTCTCCGTCGGGCTGATACCCAGCCTGGGCATGGTTCTGGCCCGAGGTGGCCTGCTCCGCCCGCTGGCCCTCAGCGTGGCATCGCTGCTCGTCCTGCTGGCCGGCGCCAGGGCGAGACTGCAGGCGCCGCTGGTCTTGGGCGGCGCCACCCTGCTCGCTCTCGCCGTCGACACCCTCTGGCCCGTGGCCGCGCAGCTACCCCGGTGGGTGACGATCGGCACCGTCGGCCTGCTGCTCCTGTGGCTGGGCGCTACAGCCGAGCATCGCCTGACCCAGCTACGGGACGTCGAGCGCCGTTTCCGCAGCCTCGAGCCGGAGGGGCCGCTGGGCGCCCAGGCTTAGTGGCCCTCAGGCGGGCCTGGCTGCGTGCCAGGTGCCACCGACCCCGTCGCCCTTGGCGTCGCCCGGCCCCGTGTCGGAGGCGAAGGTGTAGAGCGGCTTCCCACCGGCCGTGACCTGCATCCTGGTCGCGTCATCAGGACGGGGGACGGTGCCGAGGCCTGCCACCCCGGACCCCGCGACCGGCGTCGTGGTACCCGCCGGCAGCAGGAGGGGCGGCCACGTGTTGGCGCAGTTCCCCGCGCACGCACTGGCGCCTCCGGTGTCACGG
>JBHENM010000521.1:0-1176 GCA_046262035.1 Acidimicrobiales bacterium
ATCCGCCACAGCTTCGTCTTGCTCGTCCCGGCCAGCCCGGCGACGACCCGCAGCGACTTGCGCCGGGCCTCGCGGATCCGGCGTGCCCGCCAGCCGATCGTGCGCGCCTCTTCAGCGTCCATCAGGACGGCCTCTTCTCACCGATGCCCCGGGCAGTCGCCCCGGAGCGGTGCACTTCGGTGAGGAGGTCACTCCAGGCTATCGGGCGCCTCCCGGCGCTCTCTGCTGGTGTCGCCGAGCGGACAGGGTGAAGCGCAAAGTCGTTTCGGCTGGTCATGGGGCGTTTTTAGGGCTGGGATGTAGGCCGAGGAGGGTCAGGAGCAGGGGTGGGCTGTTCTTGATCTTCCGGATGGTGGCGGCGATCCGGGTGTGGCCGGCTTGGCGGATCAGGCCGATCACCAGGTTACGGAGGGTGGCCATGATCCGGGGCCGGGACCCGGTCTTGACCTGGGAGGCGTCCTCACGGAACGTGACATCGCGCGACCCAGTGGATCCGGTTCTCAATGGACCACTGCCCCCGGACGTAGGTGGCCAGATGCTCGGGGGCTGCCTCCCGGGCGCTGAGGCTGGTGACCCCGAGCACCGCGACGGCGGTCTTGACCTGGACGGTCTTGTACCGGCGGCTGCCCTTGGTCCGTCTGCGGAGCGTCCGGGTGGTGTAGCGCTCCAGGAGGAACACCCGGGCCGCGTGGGGGAACCCCAGGTCGGCCGGAGCATCCATGACCTGGAGGGTGCGGACCTCCTTGCGCCCATGCCCGGTGTCGGTGCTGCGATGGGAGACGGGGACGGCTGCCCAGTCCAGGGTGTCCAGCCGCCCGTACAGGCCCTTCTGGTTCTCCTCGGGTGATCATCACGTAATGCGCGAGGAGCTGTTCGGTGATGAAGCGGGCGTGGGCGCGCACGGTGTGGGCGGCGTCCATGGCCGGCACCCACCCGCCCAGCGGCAGGCCGCGCAGCAGCGGCGCGAACTCGGGCACGTAGGGTCGACCACGCGGCGAGGTGCCCGCGTGAGCGGGTCCTTTTCCGCGTGGCCTCCCTCCGAGTGAAGTAGGCCGCCGGCGAGGTGCCCGCGGTGCGGGTCCTTTTCCGTCGGCCCCTTCCCGAACCCGCCGGACGAGTTTCCCCGTAACGGGCTCTCCAGTGATCATGTTCGGGTGGTAACTTCCGAATAACGCT
>JBHENM010000522.1:0-2101 GCA_046262035.1 Acidimicrobiales bacterium
GCTCACGACCTCGTGCGCCTGCGGCGAGTCTGCTGCCCGGCCGCCGCGCTCGGAGCATCCCCTGAGACCGAGTCGGACCCGGCTCCGCTCCCGCCGACCGCCCGCACCGTTCGTATCCGCCTCCCCCCGCCGTCGAGCAGCTCGTGCACGTCGTAGCCGGCCTCCTCGAGGGCGCGGGCGGCCCGGAGCGGGAGGTTGCCGCTCCACGTGAGCGGCTCTTCGGGCCGGGCCCGGCCGAACAGCTCGGTAGCCGTGAAGTACTTGGATACCGGGGCGCGTCGGAGTGAATTGAGGTGAATAGCCGGCTGTCGGCCGCCGAATTGCAGAGGTGGTCAGCCGGTACGCAGGGTGAGCCCGGCGACGACGCCGGGGTTCGGCGCCCGGGCCAGGTCGATCAGCAGGGCGATGGCGTCGGCCCCCTGCTGATGCGCGGTGCGCAGGAACGTCATGAGCCGGCCCTGGGTCTCGGCTCCCGCGTCGCTGCGGTTGCCGCCCCAGACCTTGCGGTTCACGACCGCCGGCCGCACCCCTTGCTCGCCCCGCCAGTTGGTGGCGTCGACGCCGTCGATGGTGAGGAAGCTGAACAAAGCGTGGCGTTCGTGGCGGAGGTGCTTGATCAGGCGGCGGTTGGCGTCGTGGGGATGGGCCTGCTCGAACAGCAGGTCGAACCGCTCCCCGATGTCGACGACGGCGTTGGCTCGGCCCGCCTCGTCGAGGTCTCGGGCGGCGAGCGCCTCCAGCAGAAGGTCCCGTACCTGGCGGGGCGTGCCCCGGGCCCAGGCCGGGGAGTCCTCGATCATCTCGTGGCAGCGCCGGAGAAGATGCGCCACACACGTCTGATGCGTCGCCTTGTCGTAGCTGTTGTAGACGACCCACCCGTCACGGACGACGGTCCCGGCGTAGTCGGCGGGCACCAGGTTGGTGGCGGCGTCGAAGTCCCGGTCATGGGCCACGTCGTAGACGGTGGCGTCGTCGGTGGCCGCCACCCACAGCCAGGCGCCCCGGCCACCGATGCGCCATCCCGTCTCGTCCATCACCACCGCCCGGGCGCTGGCCACGTGGGCCTTGATGGCGGCGTGGGTGGGGACCAGGTCGGTGCCCGTCGACGCCGACGACGAGGCGATGGCCCCGGCGCTGACGTCGATCCCCAGGCGGCCCAGCACCTGGGCGCACTTCCCGAAGCTCAGGCCGAGCCCGTAGTGCAGCCACGCCCCCCAGGCCATGGCCCGGGGCCCGACCTGGGACGCAGCCGCGCCCAGGGCGTCGGAGGTCTGCTCCGGGTGGCGCCCCTGGACCCGGCGCCGGCAGCCCCGGCACCGTCCCACGCCCACCCGGAACCGGGTGACGACGGGTGCCAGCGCGGCGAGCTCGGTCTGGAACTGCTCGGCCCACCGCTCGAAGTCGAGCCCCTCGCCGCAGTGCGGGCAGTAATCCGGCAGCGGGGCCTCCGCGAAGCGGTCGGGCTCGGCGGGTGGCGGACGATGGCCGTGGCGGCCGTGGGCCTTGCCCTTCTTGCGCCCCGGGGTCTCCCACTCCTCTTTGGGCTTGTTCTTGGAGAACGGCGCCGACTGGCGCTTGGCTGCCCGACGGACCTCCTCCAGCAACCGCTCCAGCTCGGCGATGCGCGGCTCGACCTGGCCGAGCCGCTCTCGCAGCCGCTCGTTCTCGGCGGCCAGCTCGTCATACGTCAGCGGCGACGCAGCGGGCTCGGGCGCAGCCGAATCGAGAGGAGGCTCAGGAGGGCAGATCCACCTTCCTACACGACCAGGTGTTCGAGGTGGTGGACCCCGCTAAATACATACTACCGGTCCTGACGTGCCTCCGTCCGGCGGGGAGCGGGTGCACATCAACCTCTGGCTCAACGGGGGGACGCCTCCCGTCGATGGAGCCGAGTCGGAGGTCGTGGTCTCCAGCTTCTCCTTCACCCGGTAGCGGGGGCTGCTCGCCAGGAGGATGGGGGCCCGTGTCTTCGCAAGCGGCGATGCGCAGGTTGCGTCACCGCCGGCGGCGACAAGCGCTCACCGTTCCCAGCGTGACTTAGGCCCTCGACAGCGAGCTGGTGCTCGAACTCCTCTCTTTGGCTGCCCCAGCACCTCGGAGG
>JBHENM010000523.1:0-13738 GCA_046262035.1 Acidimicrobiales bacterium
CCCGCTCAACCGTTCGAATGAAGTGCAGGCCAAAAGCGTGGGCGGGGAGCCCACGCTTTTTCACGTTTCTTGGGAAGGAGGAGGAAGGCCCGTGCGCAGCGATGACGTCAGTGAGCGAGTGCGAGCCCTCGTGACTCCCTCCCTCGAAGCAGTCGGCGTGGAAGTGGTCGACGTGGAGCTGGCGGCCAACGTCCTGCGGGTCACGATCGACCGACCGGGCGGTGTCGACCTGGATCTGATCACCGACACTTCCCGCCGCATCTCGGCCGACCTCGACCGCGACGAGCAGGACCCCGACCGATCCGCGCCCCAGAGCTGGCTGCCGTCCCGGTACGTCCTCGAAGTGTCCAGCCCGGGCCTCGAGCGACCACTCCGCCGGCCCGAGCACTTCAAGCGCGTAATCGGGAGCACGGTTGCCCTCAAGACCCGCCCCGACACGGAGGGCGAACGTCGAGTCGAAGGAATTCTGGAGGCGGCCGACGATGAGGGCGTGGTGGTGGCCGGGCACACCATCCCGTACTCCGCCATCGAAAAGGCGCGCACCCGTTTCGTGTGGCCCCAACCGCAACCCAAGCACCCGAGCCGGCCCCGCGCCGGATCATCGCGATCGCTCCCAGACCGGGAAGAAGGCACCGGATGACGACCAATTTCGAGCTCATGGAGGCGCTGCAGGTCATCGAGCGAGAGAAGGGAATCTCGGTCGACACTCTGCTCGAGGCTCTCGCCAACGCTTTGGTCTCCGCCTACAAGCGCATGCCGACCGCCGCCGAAGAGGCGTTCGTCACCATCGACCCCGACACGGGCGAGATGCACGTCTACGCCCAGGACCTGGACGAGGACGGCAACGTCACGCGCGAGTGGGAGGACACCCCCAACGACTTCGGCCGCATCGCGGCCCAGACGGCCAAGCAGGTCATCCTGCAGCGCATCCGCGAGGCCGAGCGGGAGATGAAGTACGAGGAGTACGCCGGCCGCGAGGGCGACATCGTCACCGGGATAATCCAGCAGGGCGACAGCCGCTACACCCTCCTCGACCTGGGCAAGGTGGAGGCGCTCCTGCCCCAGGCCGAGCAGGTCCCCTACGAGCGCTACGACCCCGGCACCCGGCTCAAGGCCTACATCGTCGAGGTCCGCAAGACGTCCAAGGGCCCTCAGATCGTGGTCAGCCGCACCCACCCGGGGCTGATCATGAGGTTGTTCCAGCTCGAAGTGCCCGAGATCAGCGACGGCGTGGTCGAGCTCAAGGCCGTGGCCCGCGAGCCCGGGCACCGTACCAAGATCGCCGTCTGGTCCAATGACCCCAACGTCGACCCCGTGGGCGCGTGCGTCGGCGCCCGGGGCGCCCGCGTGCGGATGGTCATGAACGAGGTGCGGGGAGAGAAGGTGGACATCGTCCCCTTCTCCGAGGAGCCACCCGAGTTCGTGATGAAGGCCCTGTCCCCGGCGCGGGTCCGGGAGGTCCGGATCGACGAGAGCACCGGCGCGGCCGAGGTCATCGTCCCCGACTACCAGCTGTCGCTGGCCATCGGCAAAGAGGGCCAGAACGCCCGCCTGGCCGCCCGTCTCACCGGCTGGCGGGTGGACATCAAGAGCGAGAGCCAGCTGGCCGAGGAGGAGGCGGGTTACGCGGAGGAGGAGTGGGCCGAGGGGGAGTGGGTCACCGACGACGGTGGAGAGATGGTCTGGAAGCCGGCCGACGGATCGGAGTCGGTGACCGCCGACCAGTGGTCGTCGGGCGAGCCTGACGGCGATCCGGCGCCCAGGGCCGAGCCCACGGCGCCCGCTGACGCCGCCGCATCGGAGCCCGCCGAGCCTGTCGTCGCTCCCGAGCCGGCCGAGCCGGCCGAGGTCGCGACCGAAGTGTCCGTGGCCGCCGACGCGCCGGCGGGGGCGGACAGGGAGGCGGGGGCATAGCCGGCCACCTCCGTACCTGCATCGGCTGCCGGCGGGTCGCTGCGGCGGACGAGCTGGTCAGGGTTGTGGCCCGCTCCGGGCAGCTGGCCGTCGGTCGTGCCCTTCCCGGCAGGGGCGCATGGTTGTGCCGGCAATCTCCCGCTTGTGTGGTGGCCGCCGAGCGCCGGAGGGCCTTTTCCCGGGCGCTCCGGACGGAGGTGGCGCCCGACGAGGTGGAGCGCCTGCACTCGATGCTGGCAGATCGTGCGAGGATGGTAGGGGAGTAGGAGGGGTCCGGCCTCGGTCGGGCACATAAGAAGCCGGTTCCGATTTCGGCCGATGGGCCGGAGACGGCAGTTTCGGAGCCGGAAAGCACACAGCGTCCGGGTGGGGTACCGCCCTGCCGGAGGCGAGGGTGGGAGGGTCCCGCTCTTCAAAGGAGGAATTAGTACCGCGTTGGCCGCCAGGATCCGGCTTTACGAGTTGGCACGCGAGCTCGGGCTCAGCAACAAGGAGACGCTCGACCTCTGCGTAGGGCTCGGTATTGGAGTGAAGAGCCACTCGTCGAGCATCGAGGACGCCCAAGCCGATCGCGTCCGCCGCAAGGCGGACCGCGAGGGCCTTCGCCGTCCTGTCCAGCCTGAGGAGCCCCGCAAGGGCGACCTAGACGGCTCGCCCGCGCCCGTCGCCGCCTCCGCCGGGGGGCCGCACGAGCCCGCCGCAGCGCCGTCCGACGCCGCCCTACCCAGCGAGCCGCGCCGCTTGGTCACCAGCACGCCCGGCGCCGACCACGCCGACATGGGGCGCCCGCCCGTGGCCCGTCCCGCAGCCCGGCTGCCGGGCCAGCCGGGGCAGATCGTGCCGCCGCGCCCGGCACCTCCCGTGAGCCCCGACGCGCCCCCGTCGGTCCAACCCGCGGCCGGAACTCCGCCGCCCCGGCCTCCGATGCCGACCCGTCCGCAGCCTGCGCCCCCGGCCTTCACCGCGCCTCCGGCGTCGGCGCCCGGTTCCGGCACCTACGGCGGCCCCGGCGGGGCCCCTCCTTCCTCCCCGCCCCGGCCATCTTCTCCACGGCCCTCGGCGGGTCCGCCTCCCGTCGCCCGTCCTCAGACCGCGCCACCGGCGCGGCCGCAGACGCCCGCTCGGGCACCCGAGCCTGTGGCCGCGTCGACCCAGCAGGCGGTGGCGGCGCCGTCCACCACCCCTGCGCCGGCTGCGCCCGCTCAGGACGCCCCGCCCGCTGCCGGGCCGGGAAGTCCCACCGAACAAGGCCCCGCCGGCCCCCGGTCGGCATCCGGCCGGCCCATCCCCCCGCCACCCGGCCAGCCTCGCTCAGCCTCCGGTCGCCCCATTCCCCCGCCTCCGGGCGGACCTCCCCGCGCCCCTGTGAGCCGTCCCGGCTCCAGTGGTACCGGTCGTCCCGGCGGCCCTGGTGCCGGACGCACCACAGGCCCGCCCCGCCCGGGGACCGGTACTGGCACCGGTGCCGGCCGCCCCGGAGGGCCGTCCCGCCCGGGCGCACCCCGTCCCGGCGGCGGATTCGGAGCTGATCGTCCCGCTGGGGGTGGCTTCAGCCGTCCCGCCGGTAGCCCCGGTGGAGCAGCGCGTCCTGGTGGCGGCCCCGGAGGAGCGGGCCGTCCCGGCGGAGGAGGCCCCGGTGGCGGAGGCCGCCCCGGTGGTGGCCCGGGTGGACCCGGGAACCGTGGAGGGCCCGGACAGGGTCGCCGTCCACCGCAGCGCCGCCGTCGCCGCCGTCGCAGCTTTGAGGAGCTGGAGCCCACCCAGGCCACCAGCTACACGCGCTCGGACGCACCCATCCCCGAGGGGGAAGTGGTCATCGAGCGCGGGGCCAGCGCCCAGGAGCTCGGTCCCAAGCTCAACCGCACCGCGGCTGACGTCGTCCGCTTCCTGCTTCAGCAGGGGGAGATGGTCACCGCCACCCAGTCGCTGAACGACGACATGATCGAGCTGTTCGCAGCCGAGATCGGCGCCGAGGTTCTCCTCGTCGACCCCGGCCAGGAGCAGGAAGTCGCCTTCAAGCTGATGCTCGGGTGGGAGGACGACGCCGACGAGGATCTGCGTGCCCGCCCGCCGGTCATCACCGTCATGGGCCACGTCGATCACGGCAAGACCCTCCTGCTCGACCGCATCCGGGAAGCGAACGTCGTCGCCGGGGAGGCTGGGGGGATCACCCAGCACATCGGGGCCTACCAGGCCGAGAAGGACGGGCGTCTCATCACCTTCATCGACACCCCGGGCCACGAGGCGTTCACGGCCATGCGGGCTCGTGGCGCGGACGCGACCGACATCGCCGTGCTGGTGGTGGCGGCCGACGACGGCGTCATGCCCCAGACGGTCGAGGCCCTCAATCACGCCAAGGCGGCCGACGTGCCCATCGTGGTGGCCATCAACAAGGTGGATCGGGAGGACGCCGACCCCAACCGCGTCCGCCAGCAGCTCTCCGAGCACGGGCTGGTGCCCGAGGAGTGGGGCGGCGAGACGATCATGGTCGAGGTCTCGGCCCTTCAGGA
The DNA here is from genome assembly GCA_046262035.1 of Acidimicrobiales bacterium. Classification (GTDB taxonomy): domain Bacteria; phylum Actinomycetota; class Acidimicrobiia; order Acidimicrobiales; family AC-14; genus JBHENM01. The sequence continues at coordinate 4,425 of JBHENM010000523.1, forward strand.
CCTCGGTGTCGAGGAGCTGCTGGAGCACCTCCTGGTCGTGGCCGACGTGGAAGAGCTGGTGGCCAACCCCGAAGGGCGGGCCAGCGGCGTGGTGCTCGAGGCCAACCTCGACGTGGGCCGGGGACCGGTGGCGACCGTGCTCGTCCAGCGGGGCACGCTCCGGGTGGGCGAGCCCATCGTGGCCGGAGCGGCCTGGGGTCGGGTGCGGGCCCTGATCGACGACAAGGGCGACAACATCAAGGAGGCCCTGCCCTCCACTCCGGTCGTGATCCTCGGGCTGTCCGAGGTGCCCAACGCTGGAGACGAGTTCCGGGTAGCGCCGGACGACAAGACGGCACGCACGGTGGCCGAGGCCCGTGGCCGCCGCAAGCGCTTCCTCGACCTCCGCACCGAGCGCCACGTGCCCATGGGCGCCGGCGTGGCCCGCCTGGAGGACATTTTCGAGCAGATCCAGCGGGGCGAGACGGCCACGCTGAACCTCATCCTCAAGGCCGACGTCCACGGGTCGCTGGAGGCCCTCACTGAGAGCCTCCGCAAGCTGGAGCGCGAGGAAGTGAAGCTGGTCTTCGTGCACCGGGCGGTGGGCGGCATCACCGAGAACGACGTGCAGCTGGCCAGCGCGTCCAACGCCACCATCCTGGGCTTCAACGTCCGTCCGGACCGCAAGGCCCGGGAGCTGGCCGAGCAGGCCGACGTCGAGATCCGGACCTACCAGATCATCTACCAGATCCTCGAGGACATCGAGAAGGCCATGGTCGGCCTCCTCAAGCCCGAGTTCGAGGAAGTCGTCACCGGCGAGGCCGAGGTCCGGGAGATCTTCCGGGTGCCCAAGGTCGGCGCCGTCGCCGGGTGCTACGTGCGCAACGGCGTCATCACGCGAGGGTCCAAGGTTCGGTTCCTCCGGGACGGCGTGATCATCTGGACGGGCACCATCCAGTCGCTGAAGCGGTTCAAGGAGGACGCTCGCGAGGTCGCCGCCGGCTTCGAGTGCGGTATCGGCCTCTCCGACTTCCAGGACCTCCGCCAGGGCGACATCATCGAGACCTACGAGGAGCGGGAGATTCCGCGTAGTTGATGCCGGCGGGCGGCTTCGCCGCCCCGGCCGGGCCCCAACCCCGGCCTCCTCCAGAGCGTGGGGCCCCTGCCCCACGCCTGGCCGTCCGGCCCGGATTCCCACTACCGGTAGGTCCCGGATCACACTGGTCCCATGCACGTGGCCGTGGTGGAGCTCGAGGTCCACATCCCGCAGAGTCGCTCCCTCAAGGAGAAGCGGGCCGTGCTGCGGCCCATCGTCGAAGGGATCCGCCACCGCTTCCACCTGTCCGTGGCTGAAGTCGACTTCCAGGACAAATGGCAACGAGCCCGGATTGGACTGGCCGTAGTCGCCGGGTCCTACGCTCACGCCAACGACGTGGTTCAGTCGGTGGAACGCTGGGTCTGGAGCCGCCCCGACATCGAGGTCTCAAGCTTCGATGTTCGCTGGTCGACTTCCAACGGGGAGGTAGACCGATGACTGGCGAGCGAAGGTACTCCCGCATCGACCGGGTCAACGAGTCCCTCCGCGAGGTGATCGCCGACGAGCTGGAGCGGATCGATGACGAGCGCCTCGAGCTGGTGACGGTCACCGGAGTCAAGGCCGAGTCCGACCTCCGGCACGCCCACGTGTGGTTCGACACGATGGGAAATGCGGGCGAGGTCGCCGGCGCCCTGGGGCGGCACCGGGTCCGGTTGCAGGCGGCCATCGGCCGTCAACTGCACTTCAAGCGCACCCCCGAGTTAACCTTCTCGCCCGACCCCGCTATAGCCGTGGGGACTAGAGTCGAAGAGATCCTGCGAGACCTGCACCGAGATACCGGGCAGGTGCCCGATCAGGCAGGAAAGGATCGCAGATGAGCGAGCTTGACCGAGCAGCCGAGGCCATCGCGTCGGCTCACTCGCTGGCCCTCGCCTGCCATCACATCCCCGACGGCGACGCCCTCGGCTCCATGCTCGCCCTGGCCGGCCTGGCCGCCGCCCACGGCCGGGAGGTAGTCGCCTCCTGGCCCGAGCCCTTCGTCGTCGCCCCCCACTACGACTTCCTCCCCGGCCTTGATCGCGTCACCAAGCCGATCGACTTCCCGGCCGAACCCGAGGTCATGATCACCTTCGACTGCGGATCGCTCGACCGCCTCGGGGAGCTGGCCCGCTCGGCCGAGGGGGCGCACGAGCTGATCGTCATCGACCACCACGCCACCAACGACGGGTACGGCACCATCAATGTCATCGACCCCGACGCCGCCGCCTCGGCCGTCGTAGTGCGCCGGCTGCTCGCCAAGCTGGGCTGGTCCCTCGACCGCCCCTCCGCCCTGTGCCTCTACACCGGCGTCGTCTGCGACACGGGACGGTTCCAGTACGACAACACCACGCCCGAGGTGTTCGCCCTCGCCGAGGAGCTGGCCGGCTTCGACTTGCCCATTGCCGCCGTCACCCGCCAGCTCTTCGAGCAGCACCGGCTGGCCTACATCAAGCTCGCGGCGGCCGCCCTGGAACGGGCCGAATTCGATCCCGATCGCCGGTTCGTCGCCACGTGGGTCACAGCCGACGATTTCTCCCGCCACGGGGTCGAGTTGGAGGAGACGGAGGGGCTCATCGACCTCATCCGGCGCACGTCGGAGGCGGACGTTTCCTGCGTCCTGAAGGAGACGGTCGAGGGGACCCGGGTCTCGCTGCGGTCGGTGACCGACTTCGACGTCGGCGAAGTGGCCCTCGGGTTCGGCGGTGGCGGCCACCACGGCGCCGCCGGCTTCACCTCGGACCGCCCCGTGCGGGAAGTCCTCGAAGCCATCCGGGAGAGGCTTCCCGTAGTGGCCGGTACCGGCTGAGCAGCGCCCCCGGAGCGATCTGACCTCATCCCTGGTCGACGGCCTGGTCGTCGTGGACAAGCCCCCCGGCATCACCTCTCACGACGTCGTGGGCCGGTGCCGGCGCATCTTCAACCAGCGCCGCGTCGGCCACGGCGGGACCCTGGACCCCGACGCCACGGGGATCCTGCTCGTCGGCCTGGGCCGGGCGACCCGGCTGCTCCGATTTCTCTCCGAGCTGCCCAAGTCGTACGTGGGTGACGTGGTCCTGGGCGTGGCCACCTCCACCCTCGACGCTGCGGGCGAGCAGGTCGGGTCGTGGGACATGTCGGGCGTGACTCTGGAGCAGGTCCGCGAGGCGGCAGTCGCATTCCGGGGCGAGATCGACCAAGTCCCGCCCATGGTCTCGGCCGTGCAGATCGGCGGCCGGCGGCTGCACGAGCTCGCCCGGGCCGGGGTCGAGGTGGGACGGACGGCTCGCCGGGTGACCGTCCACGATCTCGAGGTGGACGCCACCTCCACTCCCGGCGTCTTCCGCCTGCGGGTTACCTGCTCCTCGGGCACCTACGTGCGGTCCCTGGCCGCCGACCTGGGCTCGGCCCTGGGCGGTGGCGCCCACCTGCGCGCCCTCCGGCGCACGGCCGTGGGCTCCTTCACCGAGTCCGAGGCTCGTCCTCTCGACGAGGTCGGCCCGGACGACGTGCTTCCTCCGCTGGAGGCGATGAGGGGTCGCCCCCATGCCGTGGTCGACGCTGACCTGGCCGCCGCTGTGGCCCACGGCAAGGTGCTCGAACAGGTGGCCCTGGGCGTGGAAGGCGAGGGCCCCTGGGCCGTGGTCGACGAGACGGGCGACCTCCTCGCCGTGTACGAGGCCTACCCCGGCGGTCGGGCCAAGCCCGCCGTCGTCTTGAGCGGCTGACCAACCGCGAACGCCACCGCCCAGCTGCGTGCCGAACGCCACGACATAGCCTGCAGGTCGTGGACGTCGTCATCCATCCGGCCGGCTTCCCCCGCCTGAGCGAGGCGTCGGCCGTCACCATCGGCGCCTACGACGGGGTCCACCTCGGCCACCAGGCGGTCCTCCGTGAGCTACGGCGCCGGGCGGAAGCCCAGGGCCTGTCCACCGCCGTCGTCACCTTTGACCGCCACCCGGCGACCGTCGTCCGGCCTGAGTCGGCCCCAAAACTCCTGACCGACCTCGACCAGAAGCTCGAAGTGCTGGGCGCCACTGGCGATGTCGACGTCACCGTGGTCGTCACCTTCGACCTCCTCCGCTCCCAGGAGGAGCCCGAGGACTTCGTGGAGGAGGTCCTCGTGGACGGGTTGAGCGCCCGGCTCGTGGTGGTGGGGGAGGACTTCCACTTCGGTCGCCGCCGGCGGGGAAACGTCGGCCTTCTCCGGGAGCTGGGCGCCCGGCTCGGGTTCGATGTCGTCGGCCTAGGCTTGGTGGAGGCGCCTGGTGCGGAGGGGGTGGTGTCGTCCACCGCGATCCGGGTGCTCCTGGCCGCGGGTGACGTCGTCGGTGCCGCCCGCCTGCTGGGTCGTCCGTTCGAGCTACGGGGCACGGTGGCCACCGGCGACCGGCGGGGCCGCGACCTGGGCTATCCGACGGCGAACGTGGAGGTGGCGCCCGACATCCTCCTCCCGGGAGAGGGGATCTACGCCGGCTGGTACGGACGACCGGGAGGGGCGGTGCACGCCGCCGCCATCTCCGTCGGGCGCCGGCCGACGTTCGGCGACGGCACCCCCGCCCCCATCGTGGAGGCCTACCTGTTGGACTTCACCGGCGACCTGTACGGCGAAGCGGCGAGGGTGCGCTTCGTCAGCCGCCTGCGGGACGACGAGCGCTTTGAGACGGTCGAGGAGCTGGTGACCCAGATGAGCCGAGACGTCGACGCCGCCCGCCTGGCCCTGTCCAACTCCTGACCGGCGACGGCCGCGTCAGGTGGCCGCCGGCTCCCGGGGCACGCCCTCCCCGGCCCGGGTCGCCTCCACGGGCACCTCGCCCGGCATCTTGGGAACCTCGAGGTCGACGGTGACGGTGCCGTGGCCCTTCTCCCACTGGACGACGTTGACCACGGCGGCGTAGACCACGAGCCGGCCGAAGAAGAGCAGCCAGGCCAGGATGGCGAACATCACCCCGAGGGAGCCGTAGAGGGCGGAGGCGGAGGCCACGGCCATGGGCACGTAGATCCCGCCCAGGATCTTCAGCACGCCGAGACCGACCGCGCCTACGATCGCCCCCGGGAGGTAGGCCCGCCATCCGATCGACCGGTTGGTGAGAACATCCATGGTCCAGAGCCACAGGACCACGTCGAGCCCGAGGGTGGCGAGGAACCCGATCGGAGCGAGCCACCACGGGAGCCAGTTGGCCGCCACGGCCACCGCGAACGACGCCAGGAAGAGCAAGCCCGCACCGCCGAGCCACGCCAGCCCGAACAGCTTGTCCCGCATCCCGCGGCCCTTCGCCTGCCACACCGTGTTCAAGGCGTACTGGACGGCAGCCACCAGTCCCAGCCCTGACCACAGCAGGCCGACGATTCCTACTATCGAGGCGGCTTTGCGGCTGCGTTCCGTCTGTTTGATCAGGTCGGTGACGAACTCGGCGGCGTCGCCCGTCAGCCCGATCCGGCTGATGACGTCTCCCGCCAGGTTGACCGAGCCGACCGAAATCCAGCCCAGCACGGCGAAGGCCACCAGGAGCAGGGGGAACAGGGAGAGAAAGCCGGACAGGGTGACGGCGCCGGCCAGGTAGTTGCCGTTGAGCTCGCTGTAACGGGCCTGGACAGCGAGCACCCGCCCCAACCAGGGCCAGCGGCGGCCGAAGCCGTCGAGCTTCTCCTTCATCGTCCGACGCGTACCCTACCTGCCGCGTTCCCATCCACCGCAGTCCGTACGCTAGGAGGGTGGGAGGGAAGGGCACCGGGCTCGGACCGGGCAACGTGGATCCGCAGGGCGTTCCCGCCCATGTCGCCGTGGTCATGGACGGCAACGGCCGGTGGGCCCAGAAGCGGGGGCTGCCGCGAACCGAAGGCCACGCCGCCGGGGAAGAGGCGCTTTTCGACACGGTGGAAGGCGCCCTCGAGCTGGGTGTGCGCTGGCTCACCGTGTACGCCTTCTCCACCGAGAACTGGAAGCGCCCGGCGGACGAGGTCCGCTTCCTGATGGGCTTCAACGAGGGCATCCTCGTGCGCCGCCGGGACGAGTTGAACGAGCGGGGCGTCCGCATGCGCTTTGTGGGACGGCGCGACTGGCGGGTGCCGAAACGCCTGCTGCGCCGGATGGACGAGGCCATCGAGCTCACCCGCCGGAACCGGACGATGACGTTCACCATCGCCTTCAACTACGGCGGACGGGCGGAGATCGTCGACGCCGTGCGGGCCCTGGTGGCGGCGGGCGTCCCCGAGTCCAAGGTCGACGAGAAAGCCATCCGATCCCGGATGTACGACCCGGAGATGCCCGATCCCGATCTGGTGGTGCGCACGTCGGGGGAGTACCGGATCTCCAACTTCCTTCTGTGGGAGCTGGCCTACAGCGAGCTGGTGTTCACCGACGTCCTGTGGCCCGACTTCCGTCGCCAGCACCTGTTCCAGGCCGTGCGGGAGTTCCAACGGCGCGACCGGCGCTTCGGTGCCATCGAGGCCGACTGACCGTGCCCCTCTACCGGGAGCAGGGCGTGGTCCTGCGCACCATGAGGCTGGGGGAGGCGGACCGGATCGTCACCCTGGTGACCCCGGGACGGGGCAAGGTCCGGGCCGTCGCCAAGGGCGTGCGGAAGACGAAGAGCCGCTTCGGCGGCCGGCTGGAGCCGATGAACCACGTCGACCTCCTCCTGTACGAGGGCCGCGAGCTCGACGTCATCTCCCAGGCCGAGACCCTGGAGCAGTTCCGGTCGGTCCGCGAGGACCTGGACCGGCTCAACAAGGCGACGTCCCTGCTGGAGGCGGCTGACCAGATGACCCAGGAGGGCCAGCCCGCCCCCCGCCTGTACGCCATGCTCGTGGGCGGCCTTCGGTCCCTGGCCGCCCACAACGCGCCCCTGATGGTCCCGGCGTTCTTCCTCAAGCTCCTGTCACTGGAGGGGTTCCACCCCCTGCTCGACGTGTGCGGAGGATGCGGGTCGAGCGGGGAACTAGTGGCCTTCGACGTGGGTGAGGGCGGTGCCCTGTGCCGGTCCTGCGCCGGCCAGCGCGGCGCCCTGGCAGTGACGAGTGAGGCCCTCGTCCTAGTCCGGAGGGTCCTCGGGGGCGACCTGGCCGCCGTCCTGCGGGAGCCCGCCAGCCGCTCCACGGCCGAAGTCGACCGCCTGGCCACCCGAGCCTTGGAGCACCACCTCGAACGCCGTCTGCGCTCGGTGGCGGTTCTCGACCGCGGCTGACAAGCCCCTCGCGGGGTCACGCCCCGGCGCGAAACGGCGGAGGGGTGCCGAAATCCGTCTTGTAGCCTGACCCGTCATGGCTCCCGATCGGACGGAACAGGTCGTCAACCTGTGCAAGCGGCGCGGGTTCGTGTTCCCGTCCAGCGAGATCTACGGCGGGTTCCGCTCGACGTACGACTACGGCCCGCTGGGCGTGCTCATGAAGCGCAACGTGATGGATGCCTGGTGGCGGGCCATGGTCCAGGAGCGGGACGACATCGTCGGCCTCGACGCCGCCATCCTCATGGCGCCTCGGGTGTGGGAGGCTTCCGGCCACCTGGCGACGTTCACCGATCCCCTCGTCGACTGCCGCAACTGCAAGGAGCGGTGGCGGGCCGATCAGATCGGGGAGACGTGCCCCAAGTGCGGTTCGGGTGACCTCACCGAGGCCCGGCCCTTCCACCTCATGTTCAAGACCCACGTGGGCCCCGTGGAGGACGACGGGTCTATCGCCTACCTCCGTCCGGAGACGGCCCAGGGCATCTTCGTGAACTTCTCCAACGTCCTGCAGACCAGCCGCAAGAAACCCCCGTTCGGCATCGCCCAGCAGGGCAAGTCGTTCCGCAACGAGATCACGCCCGGGAACTTCATCTTCCGCACCCGGGAGTTCGAGCAGATGGAGATGGAGTACTTCGTACCGCCCGACCAGGGCCAGAAGTGGTTCGAGTACTGGTGCGAGACCCGGCTGAACTGGTACATCGACCTCGGCATCCCCCGCGAGCAGCTGCGCCTGCGCCCGCACGACGCCGAGGAGCTGTCCCACTACTCGACGGGCACGGCCGACGTGGAGTACCAGTATCCCTGGGGCTGGGGCGAGCTCGAGGGCATCGCCAACCGCACGGACTACGACCTCACCAAGCACGCCGAGTTCTCGGGCCAGAAGCTGGAGTACTTCGACCAGGCCTCGGGCGAGCGGTACGTGCCCCACGTCGTCGAGCCCGCCGCCGGCGTGGGCCGGTCGATGATGGCCTTCCTCCTGGCCGCTTACGACGAGGACGAGGTCGGGGGCGAGGCCCGCACCGTCCTCCGGCTGCACCCCAAGCTGGCTCCGTACAAGGTGGCGATCCTGCCCCTGTCCAAGAACGAGCGGTTGGTGCCCACCGCCCGCCGCGTCGCCGGTCTCGTGCGGGCCCGCTTCATGTCCGACTACGACGAGACCCAGTCCATCGGTCGCCGGTACCGTCGCCAGGACGAAGCCGGCACCCCGTTCTGCGTCACCGTCGACTTCGAGTCCCTCGACGACCAGGCCGTCACCATCCGCGACCGGGACACCCTGGTCCAGGAGCGGGTGAAGATCGACGACCTGGTCGACGAGCTGGCTGCCCGCCTCCCCGGGTGACCGGCCGAGTGACCGGGCGGGGGCGGCCGTGAGGACGCTCGTGCTCATCCTGGCCGGCGGGGCCGGGGGCCGCATGGAGCTGCTCACCGAGCGGCGGGCCAAGCCCGTCCTGCCCTTCGCCGGCGTCTACCGGCTGATCGACTTTCCCCTGAGCAACTGCCTCCACAGCGGGCTGGAGGATGTCTGGATCGTCCAGCAGTACGAGCCCCAGTCCCTGAACGACCACCTGGCCAACGGCCGGCCCTGGGACCTCGACCGCACCCACGGTGGCCTCCGGCTGCTCGTGCCCCAACAGGGCGGAAGCGAGAGCGGCTGGCACCAGGGCAACGCCGACGCCCTCTACAAGAACCGGCACTTCATCGAGGAGTTCGACCCCGACGTGCTGCTGGTGATGAGCGCCGACCACGTCTACAAGCTCGACTACCGCAAGGTGATCGACTTCCACCTGGAGCGCGACGCGGACGTAACCCTTGTCACCACCGTCGTGGACAAGGACGAGGCCAGCCGCTTCGCCACCGTCGAGGCCGACGACGACGGCCGGGTCCGGGGGTTCCAGTACAAGCCCGACGAACCGTCGACCGACGTGGTCTCCACCGAGGTGTTCGCCTACCGGCCCGGGCCGCTGATCGAGGTGCTCGAACGGCTCGCCGACGAGCACGGTGACGGCGATGACCTGCCCGAGGACTACGGCGAGTCGCTGCTCCCCACCCTGGTCGAG
>JBHENM010000524.1:0-2051 GCA_046262035.1 Acidimicrobiales bacterium
ACCGCCAGCAGGTAGACGAGCCCCACGCCTCCGGGCTGGCCTTGCCCACCAGCGAGGGTGGCGCCATTGACGTTGAGGACCTCGACGTTCTGCATGATCAGCTTGGCCGAGCCGCCGGGCGTGCCGCCTTCCGGCTTGAGGAGGCCGTACACGTTGACCCGGTCGCCGGCGCCGGCGAATCCGGCGACGCCGGGGACGTTGGCCATTTGCACAGCCAGCGCCGTCTTCCCGTCGGGGATCTTCAGGGTGCCGATCCTCGTCTGCGCCTCCTTGAACTGCTCAGCCGTGAGCACCTGCCCTTCGGGGACACCGAGGGTGGCCGTGCGGCCGGCCAGCTGGGAGGGGTCGGTCAGCGCCGTGGCGGGCTTGGCCGAGGCGCCGATGGCCTTGGTCTTGACCAGGCCCTGGTTGAGGGCGTTGCCGCCGGTGGTGCCCGCAGGGATCGACTTGGCCGCGTAGAGCACGGCCACCTTGCCGCTTCCAGGGCTTGCCGACTCGTCCCCATTGTCCCGCGCAATCAGGTAGGTGGCGCCCGCGCCGACCATGAAGACGGCCAGCCCGAGGACAACAACGAGGTTGGATCGTTTTCCCATCACATCTCCCGGTCAGTTCTGTGAGTACGAGCGGCACCACCCGGAGCTCGAGCGGTCCGCACTTGAGTTTTCGGCTGTAGCCAGCGGGACTTGAAGGGAAAGTTGGCCTCAAGCCCTCCGAAGCTCCGTCCGATACACGGAGGGACCGCCCCCACCGTCGATGGAGCCGTGTGTGATCAACCGAACGCTGACCCGAGGGTCAAGGCTGTTCCGGCGCCTGCGCCGGGACGAGTCGGGCGCCGCCCTCGTGGAGTTCTCCCTGGTCTTCGGACTGTTCGTTTTCATCCTGTACGCCCTCGTCGCCTTCGGGATGATGCTGGCCCTGAAGCAGAGCCTCACCAACGCCTCCACCGAGGCCGCTCGAGCGGCCGTCGGCATCACCGATGACGCCCTCGCCATTGACAAAGCCATGGCCACGGTCGAGCAGCGGCTCGGCTGGATGGGCAGCAACTACGAGGCCGGGGACACCACGGCGACGATCGGGACGTGCGCCGGCGGCTCCGGACGCTGCATCACGGTCAAGATCGCCTACCCGTACGAGGACCGGCCCCTGGTGCCGCCGGCACCCGGTCTGGGACTGGTGACGCCCCAGACCTTCGGCTCCACCGCCATCGTCCAGATCAGCTAGTGGCGGACGCCGAGGCCCTCCGTGATCAGCAGCCGGCGCCACCAAGAAAGAGAGGTCTCCTCGTGAGGAAGGTTTGGGCGCGGCGCGACGATGAGCGCGGCGCCGTCCTCATCATGGCCACCGTCGGGCTCGTGCTGGCCGTCGTTTCGGCCGCGCTGGCCGTCGACCTGGGCCGCATCGCCCAGGAGCGCCGCAGCAACCAGAAGGTGGCTGACCTCGCCGCCCTCGACGCGTCGCGCGACCTGGCCAACGCCCAGGCCATCGCCGAGGCCAGCGCCCTCCGAAACGGCTTCCCCGCCGGCGCCGGCTACAGCGTCGTAGCCATCGAAGGCACGAAGGTGAACGGAACGTGTGTGTCGGCGGCCGGCTCGGGCAAGGTCTGCGTGACGGTGACGTCTCCCGTCAAGAACGCCTTCGCCTCCGGCGGATCCACCATCGTGGCCCACGCCGTCGCCGGGGCCATCCCCGTGGGCGGCTTCATGATCGGCTCCTCCCTGGCCACGTTCGACGCTTCGCGGTCGGCCATCCTCGATCGTTTCATGGGCCGCTGGCTGAGGGGCACCAACCTGACCGCCGGCCTGGTGAGCTGGCAGGGGCTCGCCACCGGCAACGTCACGCTGGAGGCGCTGCGGTTCCAGCTGGCGTCGGCCGGCGTCTCGGCCGGGACGGTAAACGAGATGCTGACAACCAACGTCACCATGGCCCAGGTGTTCAAGGCGACAGCCGACGCCTTGACCGCCCAGGGTGATGTGGCCAACGCCGCCATCGCCAACACCCTTCTCCTACAGGTGACCAGCACCACCCAGTTCCAGCTCGGGGAGATCATCGGG
>JBHENM010000525.1:0-2210 GCA_046262035.1 Acidimicrobiales bacterium
ATCTAGGGAGGCAAAGAATTCTCCCATTGCGATGAACCGGGAGTCTCGGCCAAGTTCTGGGTAGATCCGCTTCGCCGTCCTCACCTCCTGATCGTCCAACCGAGCTGGCAAATAGATCGCCGCGTCTCGAAGCCGGCTGACTATCTCCTTGTCAATCGTTTCGTGTTTGACCCGAGTTTGAGGGGTCCGGCGCGAAGGTCCTGGTAGGAGACTCGCGCCCAGGACGTGTTTCCACTACATCGCCCGCATCCTCGCTGGTCAGGTCAGGAGGTGGCCCAGCAGCGTCAGCGCCGAGGCGTGATGTGCGCCTTGTCCCAGCCCGTGGTGTCCACCCCCAAGGCGGCGAGGACGCGAGCTTGGAGGAAGGAGGGCTTGGTGGTGAGCTCGACCGTGCTCTGCTCGACGTCGAGGGTGACGGCCCGGATTCGCTCGAGCTCACGCAGGGCCCGGGGGGCGGAGAGGTGCTGGTCGGCGACATCGGGGTCGCGCACGTCGGCATCCCGAAGCGCCCGGGCCACGAGGGCCTCGATGACCCCGGCGTACACGCACACGGCCACGTGGCCGCGCACTCGCCGCTCGGTCCAGTGCCGGACCGGGCGGAGATGCAGGAAGTCCTTGAGGACCCGGAAGCGGTTCTCGGTCTCGAGCAGGGAGCGGTAGGCCCGCACCACGGCGGCGGCCGACGCCTCGGCGGTGGTGAGGGAGGTGCTCAGCACGTAGCGGCCGGCGAGCAGTGCCTCGTAGGCGAAGGCCTCCTCGTCGTAGTGCCAGAGGAACCGCCCCGTGCCCATCTCCACGTCGAAGAGGCGGCCCACACCCGAGTCGCCCAGAATGCGCTGGGCGGCCCGGCCGATCTTGGCTGCGTCCCGAAGCTCGCCGTCGCGCACCCGCCGCTCGAGAGCCCGCAGCTTCTCCTCGGTGCGCTCGACCAGCTGCGCCGTGCGGGCGTTGTCGCGGTGGTAGCGATCGAAGCTGGCGACCACCACATGGCGCTTCCCCTCGACCACGACGTCGCAGGCGGCCGAGTTCGCGTCGGGCACCGCCACCCAGGCGGCGTCGGGCCGTGACGATGCGTCGAGGGCGGCCGCGCACGCCGGGTCGCGGTGCAGGCGGGTAGCCAGCACGTGCGAAAACCCTTGTGTTTCAAGGGTTTGCACGTTCTCGGCAGAGATCAGGCCACGGTCGGCGACCAGGCAGATCCCGCCCACGCCAAAGCGTGCCTTGAGGTCGCTGAGCACGCCCGGCAAGGTCGTGACGTCGGCGGTGTTGCCGGCGAAGACGTGGTGGGCGATGGGGATGCCGTCGGAGGTGGTGAGCAGGCCGATGACGATCTGGGGGCGGTCGGAGCGGTGGTCGCGGGAGTACCCGAACGCCCGGGAGGGGAACGCCTTCGACGGCCTCACCGCCCCCTCGAAGTAGGTGGAGGTGAGGTCGTAGCACACGAGGCGGAGGTCCAAGTTGGCCAGGTCGGTGAGGCGGGCGTAGAGGTGGGTCTCGGTCTCGGACTTGGCCGCCTCCACCTGGTCGAGGGCCCAGTAGAGCTGGTCCAGTTCGGGCGCCACAAACCCCACCGGCATGGCCACCTCCTCGGCCAGCCACTCCGGCAGCCGCCGCTTGGAGCAGGGGTCGGCCAGGCGGTTGGCGACCATGGCGAAGGTCGCGTCGGCTAGGGAGTAGGACAGCCGGCGCGTTCGCCCAACCTCGGCGAAGTGCGCCCCGAGCCCCAGCGCATCCCACACGACGCGCACTGCCGCCACCGCTCCCACCGACCGTGCCGAGGAGGCGGTCGCCTCGTCGAGGGGCGCCCACGGGCGTTCGGCGTGAGCCCGCAGGGCGGCGATGATGCGGTCCAGCTGCCCCGACTCCCGCAGGGCGCTCACCTCGCCGAGGCGCAGCAGCGTGCGGTGCCCGACCTTGCCGCCCTCGCGCACGGCCTCCACTAGCGACAGGTACTCGTAGCTCTTGTCGCCCCGCCGCCGCCGTGTCGTCTTCACGAACATGGCGAGAGTATAGGGCTCTCAATCGGTCCAGCGGTGAATGTGTCGCCCCTACATTCAGCCTCAGGAACGGGCTCGCCGGGCACATAACCGCAGGTCAGCCGGTTGCAGGAGTCTCAAGGCGGCCCTCTACCCCTCAAACTCGGGGCTGTATGCGTTGTGGCACCTGGCGGCCATGACCGGCATGCGCCGCGGCGAACTGCTTGGGCTCCG
>JBHENM010000526.1:0-4261 GCA_046262035.1 Acidimicrobiales bacterium
GTGCAGTGGTGCCGCAAAGGCCCGCCGCACGCGGTCGTGATCCACGTACAGGTCGCCGAAGAAGCCCCGACAGGGGAGCGCAACTTTCGCGTACGATGACGCTCGTCCAGCGGCGGCTGCGGCGACCTTGGGGGATTCACCCCACCGGCCACGGAGGTAGCTATGCGGGGGAAGCGGTGGATGGCCACGACGTTGATCGGTGTGACGGCCGTGCTGGGCTTGAGTGCATGCGGAGACGATGACGACAACGCTGCTCCGTGTAGTCGCGATCTTGTCGCCACCGACATGTTGCGTTTCGAGCCGGACGAGTGCGAGATCACCTTCAACCAGGAGGTGTCGTTCACTCTCGAGAACCAGGACGACGATCGGGAGCACAACTTCAACATCAGCTCGGTGTTCACCGACATACAGGGCGGCACCGCTCTCAGCGTCGATGTGCCCGCCAATTCGAGCAGAGAGGTGAAGTTCACCGTGCGCGAGCGTCCTCGGGACGGCTTCCTCACCTTCCGCTGCCGGTTCCATGAGTCCGAGGGCATGTTCGGCAGGATCACGGTCTCCTGAGCTCTTGGCGCCCGAAGCTCGTCGGTTGAGCTCGGGGGGCGCTGGAACCGGGGCGTGCGCTAGAACCGGCCTGTGGAGGTAGCGCGGCGACCGCCGTTGCTGGCGGTCGGCACCATCGTCTGGCTTGCGTCCGAGTTGATGTTCTTCAGCGGGCTGTTCGCCGCCTACTTCACCCTGCGGGCCACCGCTCGAGGCCCGTGGCCGCCGGAAGGCGTCGAGTTGGAAGCCACCGTCGCCGGCGTGTTCACCCTGATCCTCCTGGCCTCCAGCGGCACGATCCAGCTCGCGGTGCGGGCCATCACCGCCGGCGACCGGCGCCGGTTCTGCCGGTGGTTGCTGGTGACGATGGCCCTGGCCATCGTCTTCCTGGTCAACCAGGGCCGGGAGTGGAGCGCGGCCGAGTTCGCCATCGACTCCCATTCCTTCGGGTCGGCCTTCTTCGTGATGACCGGGTTCCACGGTCTCCACGTGGCCGGGGGAGTGGCCGCCATGGCCGTCCTCCTGGGGAGAGCTGCGACTCCCGGGCCCGAGCGGCCCTCTGAGCGGAGTGGCAGGTCGAAGTTCGGGGCCGACGACGCGCCCGCGGTGGAGGTCGTCTCCTTCTACTGGCACTTCGTCGACGTGGTATGGGTCGGTCTCTACGCCACCCTCTTCCTGCTCCGATGAGGGCGACGCGCCTGCGGGCGGGAGGAGCGGGGCTCGTCCTCCTGGCAACGGCGGTAGCCGCCGCCGGTTCCGCGGGCGGCGCCGGACAGCCCGAGCCGCCTCCCCTTCCGCCGAGCGAGGTGCGCGCCGGTGAGGAGCTGTTCCAGGTGGCGTGCTCCAGCTGCCATGGGCTCGACGGGCGGGGCGACGAACAGGGGCCGTCCCTGATCGGGGTGGGGGAGGCCTCGGTCGACTTCTATCTCTCCACCGGGCGCATGCCCCTCGACCGCCCCGACGTCCAGGCCCAGCGCAAGGAACCGCCCTACACCCCCCGCCAGATCCGCCAGCTGGTGGCGTACGTCACCTCCCTGGGCCCGAGCGGCCCTCAGAGCGGGGGAGCGAGCGGGGGCTCGGGGCTGGCCACTCCGGAAGTCGACCTCGAGAAGGGGGACCTGAGCCTCGGCAACCTGCTCTACGCCAACAACTGCGCCTCGTGCCACAGCTCGGCGGGGGCAGGCGGCGCCCTGGGCCACTCCGTCTACGCTCCCCGCCTGGACAAGGCCACGCCCACTCAGGTCGCCCAGGCGGTGCGCATCGGCCCCGGGGCCATGCCCCGCTTCGGCCCCGACACCCTCGACGACCACCAGCTGGCGTCCGTCGTCCGCTACGTCGACTACCTCCGGCATCCGAGCGACCCCGGAGGCCTGGGTCTGGGACACCTCGGCCCCCTCCCTGAGGGCTTCGTGGCCTGGGTCGTAGGGCTCGGCCTGATGGTCCTCGCCATCCGCTGGATCGGGACCAAGGACTGATGGAAGCCGACGGCACTCCGCCGCAAGAGGAAGAGGCCGGCCCCGGCGTAGAGGTCGAGAGCGGGGAGCCGGCGAGCGATCCTGAGCCCGGATCCGACTCGGACACGGACGCGGGGGCGCGGGCCGACGACCCGGAGCGACACGAACCGCCGGCTGCCGGGGAAGAGCGGCCGGTGGCCGTGGCCCTGGTCATCAGCACGGTGGCCGCCCTGGGCCTGGCCGCGGTGTACATCGGCGGAGGGCAGGCGCAGGCCGAAGGCGCGCTGCTGCTCGTGGCCCTGGGGGGCATCGGCATCGCCCTCGCCCTATGGGCCAAGCGGCTGCTGCCCGAGGGGGAGGTCACCGAGGACCGAGGCGACCTCCCCTCGACGGCCGACGAGAGGGACCGGGTGGAGGAGGCCACAGCGGGATCCGAGGACCAGGCCTGGCTGTCCCGTCGCAAGCTGTTGCTTCGCCTGCTCGGGGGAGCGGCGGGCGCCCTGGGGCTGGCCGCCTTATTCCCCATCCGCTCCCTCGGGCCCAGCCCCGGCACGTCGCTGGAGCGCACGGCCTGGCGCCGGGGACTGCGGCTGATCGACCCCGAAGGCCGCCCCGTCCGCCTGGACACCCTCCAGGTAGGCAGCATCCTCACCGTGTTCCCCGAGGGGCGGGAGCAGGCGGGGGACTCGCAGGCCGTGCTCGTCAGGGTCGAGCCGGGCCAGATCCGGCCGCGCAAGGGGCGGGAGTCGTGGTCGCCCGACGGGTACGTGGCCTACTCCAAGATCTGCCCTCACGTGGGATGCCCGGTGGGCCTCTACCAGCAGGACACCCACGAGCTCATCTGCCCGTGCCACCAGTCGACGTTCGACGTGCTCGACGGCGCCCGTCCCACGTTCGGGCCCGCCACCCGCTCCCTGCCCCAACTGCCCCTCCGCCTCAACCCCGAGGGCTTCCTCGTGGCCGACGGAGACTTCCCCGAGCCGGTCGGTCCCGGCTACTGGAACCGTGAGTAGCTGATGCTCAAGAGCACGCTGCGATGGGCCGACGACCGTCTGGGGGCGTCGAACTTCACCCGCACCGCCCTCAACAAGATCTTCCCCGACCACTGGTCGTTCATGTTGGGGGAGGTGGCCATGTACTGCCTGATGATCCTCATCATCACCGGCGTGTACCTGACCTTCTTCTTCGTGCCGAGCTCCCGTGAGGTCACCTACGACGGCCCCTACGAGGCCCTCCGGGGCGTGCACATGTCGGAGGCCTACGCCTCCACCCTCGACCTGAGCTTCGAGGTGCGGGCCGGGCTGGTCATGCGCCAGATGCACCACTGGGCCGCCCTCGTGTTCATCGCCGCCCTCATCCTCCACCTGTGCCGGGTCTTCTTCACCGGCGCCTTCCGCCGGCCCCGAGAGATCAACTGGATCATCGGCGTGACCCTGCTCGTGCTCTCCATCGCCAACGGGTTCTTCGGCTACTCGCTGCTCGACGACCTTTTGTCGGGCACGGGCGTGCGGGTGGCGTACTCGATCTCCCTGTCCGTTCCCGTGATCGGCACGTGGCTGAGCTTCCTGTTCTTCGGTGGCGAGTTCCCGGCCACGGCCTTCATCACCCGCTTTTTCGTCCTCCACGTCCTGATCCTGCCCGCCCTGATCATGGGCCTGCTCGGCGCCCACCTGGCCCTGCTGTGGCGACAGAAGCACACTCAGTTCCGCGGGCCCCATCGCACCGAGGACACCATCACCGGCTCCCGGCTGTGGCCCAGCTACGCCCTCAAGTCCATCGCCCTGTTCTTCCTGGTGTCGGCTGTACTGGCCGGGCTTGCCGGGCTGGCCCAGATCAACCCCATCTGGCTGTACGGGCCCTACGACCCGGCCCAGGCGGCGGTGGCCACGTCCGGCTCCCAGCCCGACTGGTACGTGGGCTGGCTGGACGGCGCCCTGCGGCTGATCCCGGGATGGGAGATCCGCGCCTTCGGCCATACCGTCGCCAACCCCTTCTTCGCCGGCGGAGTGCTACCGGGGGCGACGTTCGGCCTGCTCTACGTGTGGCCCTTCCTCGAGCGCCGCTTCACCAAGGACTACGACTTCCACAACCTGCTCGACCAGCCCCGCGACGTCCCCTTCCGCACCGCCGTGGGCGCCGCCGCCCTCGCCTTCTACGGGATCCTGTTCGTGGCCGGAGGCAACGACGTGCTCGCCTCGCTCTTCGAGATCGCCCCCGAGACCATCACCAACATCTTCCGGGTCATGGTGATCGCCCTCCCCGTCGTG
>JBHENM010000527.1:0-1807 GCA_046262035.1 Acidimicrobiales bacterium
CTAGTGCTCTGGCCAGGAACGTTCGCGCGTTTGAAATGTCATGAAAATGACAATGGCGTAGTTCCTGCTGCGGACTTCGGGTCATCAAAGCCGACGGGGGGCCGTGTCGCTGTTCCTGCGATGGCGAGATCGGCGGATTGCTGGAGCGCGTGGGCGCGCTTCGGCAGCGTCGGGCGCAATGAAGGTGCCGTGGGGTCCTGGCTCAGGCGGCTTCAGCAGCCGCCCGCGGAGCGGGACGGCCCCAGTGGCGCTGTCGCTCTGAGCGGAGCCGGGCGCGCTCGCGCCGCAGCCGCTCCCTGAGACCGGGGTCGCTGGCGTTGTCGTTGCGCCAGCGGAGGTAGGCGTGCAGCCGGCGGGTGAGCACGGTGTGGTTGGGGTGGTCGGAGTTGTTGAGCACGAAGTCGCGCAACGGCCCGAAGTGACATTCGATCGGATTGGCCCATGACGAGTACGTCGGCGTGAAGCACAGCTCGACGTTGTGGGCGGCGCACCAATCGCGGATCGTCTTGCCCTTGTGCGCCGACAGATTGTCCAAGATCACGTAGATCCTCTCGCCGTCGGGGCGGGCCGCCCGGCAGGAGCGGATCGCCGCCAGCGAGTTGTCGGCTCCCTTGCGGGGCTTCACCACCCCCCACAGCCGGTCGTCGCCGACGGAGTAGCAGGCGTGGAACTGCCGCACCCCGCAGGTCTTGTGGTAGTTGGCCCGCAGGCGCTGCGGCTTCTTCTTGGCGGCCCAACAGCAACCGCCGACGGGGTGGATGGCCAGGGGGCCGAACTCGTCGAAGGCGAAGACCCGATCGGGCCAGCGGTCGAGGACCTCCTCGATGCGGTCGAGCTTCTCCTCCTTCTGGGGGTCGTTGGACTCCTTCCACGTCTTGGTCTTCTGGAACGTCACGCCGTGGTCGTCGAGGATCTGGCGCAGCCGTTCCTTGCCGATCGTGATGCGGCGCACCTCGTTGTCGTTGAGGTACTCCCCGAGCTTGCGGATGCTCCAGTGGGTGAAGGGCCGTCCCACCTTCTCGGGGCGCTCCTTGGCCGTCTTGACGATGAAGGCCTCGTCCTCAGTCGTGATCCGGCGGGGACGGCCACCCGCCCACTGAGGGTCCAGGGACTTCATCCCCATCTGGTTGAAGCGGTGGATCATCTCCCGCACCCGGTCGGGCGAGGTCTGCACCAACCGGGCGATCACCTCGACGGTGTTGCCGCCCGCCGACGCCAGGACCACCATCGCCCGCCGGTAGCGGACGACGTTGACCTCGCTCTTGCCGCCACCTCTTCGAACGATCCGCTGCAGCTGCCGCCCCTCCTCATCGGTGAGGCGACGGACCTTCACCCGTTGGCTCATGCCCAAACGGTGGCCGATCCCGCTTCAGCGGTGGTGGACCCCCGGGCAAGCGAAGGATCCCGGTCAGGGCACTAGGGGCGGGAAGCTATCCCTTTCGGCCGTGGGAGACTGGCCCCGCGGGTGCTGCGGCGCTCGGATGGGAGGGCGCACGTTGGGCAGCCATAGAGGGATGGCTCTGCGCATTGCCGCGTCCGTGACGATTCTGCTGGCCGCCTGCAGTTCGGGGCCGGGGGAGCGAAGGTCCCCCACCCCCACGAAGGACGGCACCGTCACGGTCGGTTCGTTCGATTTCGCCGAGAGCCGGTTGCTGGCCGAGCTGTACAGCCAGGCGCTGGAGGCCGGCGGCTTCGACGTGCGGCGGGCGTTCAACCTTGGGCCGCGTGAGTTCGTCGCCCCGGCCCTCGCCCGGGGCCTGATCGACGTCGTTCCCGAATACGCCGGCACTGCCGTGCAGTTCCTGAG
>JBHENM010000528.1:0-2840 GCA_046262035.1 Acidimicrobiales bacterium
CGCGCCGGGGAAGGTGCGGATCTCGTGGGGGAGGCCGGCCCGTTCCAGGGCGGCCTTGGCCCCGTCGCGCGTGCGGTTCACGTTCTCGTCCTGCTCGGCGTAGACGCCCAGGACGGCGGCCTTCGACTTGGAGAAGTCGGGCTCGGGGATTGGGCCGTAGAACGGGACCGCGGCGGCCAGGGGCGGCGGTTCGCCCGCCTTCACCAGCTGCCACACCATGCCCCCTCCGAAGCAGAAGCCCATGGCACCGAGTTTGGCCCCGGGCCCACGGCGCTGAAGCTCTCCGAGGGCCGCCTTCATGTCGTCAACCGAGCGGGAGGCGGCGTTCTGGGTGAGCGCGGGCCCGATGGTTGCCGGATCCGTGAAGGATGCTGTACCTCCCTGAGCCGAGACGAGGTCCAGAGCAAACGCGGTGTACCCGGCGCCGGCGAGGCGGCCCCCCACCGACCGGATGTGGTCGGTGAGGCCCCGATTTTCGTGGATGACGAGCACCGCGCCGCGCGGCGACCTCGCTTGGGCGAAGGCCCCTGCAGGGTGGCGCCGTTCCCCGGAAAGGTGATGTTCTCAGTCGGCACCGCCGGCCCGGTGGTCGGCGGCGTACTCGTCGCCGTGGGTGCGGCGGGGGCGGACGTCCCCGTGGCGGCGGCGTCGTCGTCGTCACCGCCGCAGGCGGCGAGCAACGTCGAGGCGCTCATCGCCGTGAACCCCAGAAAGGCCAGGCGCCGCATGGCCTCCCGCCGGTTCATCAGGCCCTCGGAGTGATCGAGGGCGATCTCGTTGGCCAGGTACTCCACGTTCGGGTCCATGGCCAAGAACCTATTCGTCGTTGTGACCAGTGGGTAGCCACGTCTGAGGGGGTTTCTTGAACGTATGTTCGCCTAGACTATCGCGGTGACCCCGCCCCCGTCACTGCGGTGGCAGCTCAGCGACGACGAGGATCGCGCCCAGGGCGCCCTGTTCGAGGAGCAGGTCGAGCGCCACATAGGCCGGGGCGAGTACCGGGGCATGGAGTTCCTCCACGTCAACGCCCGCAGGATCATCAACGAGGTTCCCGCTGCTTCCCGGCTTCCCTTCCGGTTCACCATCAACGCCTACAGGGGATGCAGCCATGCTTGTTCATACTGCTTCGCTCGGCCGACCCACGAGTTCCTGGGGATGAACTCCGGTACCGACTTCGAGCGTCGCATCGTCGTGAAGGTGAACGCCGTCGAGCGTCTCCGTTCGGAGCTGAAACCCTCGCGGTGGGGCGGTCACCACATCGCCATGGGAACGAACACCGACCCCTACCAGCGCTGCGAGGCCAAGTTCCGGCTCACCCAGGGGATCGTCACGGAGCTGGCGGCGGCGGCCAATCCGTTTTCCATCCTCACCAAGTCCACGCTGATCCTGAGAGACCTCGACCTCCTCTCGGAGGCGGCCAACCGCACGGACGTTCGGGCCAACTTCTCCATCGGCACCCTGGACGAGGAGGTCTGGCGCCTGACGGAGCCCGGAACCCCCCACCCGAAGCTCCGTGTGGAGGCCCTGGCCAAGCTGCAAGCGGCGGGAATCCCGTGCGGCGTGCTGGTGGCGCCCGTCCTTCCCGGTCTCTCCGACCGGGACGATCAGTTGGAAGCGGTCGTCGATGCCTGCGTGGCCGCCGGCGCGACTTCGATCTCACCCATCCTCCTGCATCTCCGGCCCGGCGTTCGCGAGCACTACCTCCAGTGGCTGGCAGACGTCAGGCCCGAGCTGGTGGCGGAGCACGATCGCCTGTACCAGCGGGCGTACGCCCCCAAGCGCGCTCAGCAGGCACTGGCCCGCCGAGTGGCTCGCATGGTCGACCGCCGGGGCGGTCTGGTTAAGCCGCCTCGGGAAGCGCGGTCGGTTAGCCGGCCGGCCGTCCCGCCCACTCCGGCGGGACGGTCAATCCGAGGCCGCCAGCTGTCACTCGACGTGTGACAGCTCAGCCCGGAGGGGCGCCGGTGTCGTCCTTCTTGCCCTCGTCATCGTCGTCGTCACTGCTGCTGTCGCCGTCATCGTCGCCGTCATCGTCGTCATCGTCGTCGTCGCTGTCGGCTTTCGCGTCGTCGTCGTCATCGTCATCGTCGTCGTCGTCGTCGCTGTCGTCCTCCTCGTCGGCGTCGTCCTCGCTGGGCTGGCCCACGACCTCCTCGGCCTGCGACCTGGCCTGGCGGATGCGCTCGTCCATCTCCTCCAGACGCTCCTCACTGGGGGCGTCGTCGTCGGCCTTCTCTTCCTTCGAGTTGGAGTCGCCGTCCTCGCCCTCGTCGTCGGCGCCGTCCCCGTCCTCACCGTCGTCGGCCTTCTCCTCCTTCGAGTCGCCCTCGCCGTCGTCGCCGTCGTCGTTCCCGTGCTCCGCCTCGCTCGAGCCCGAGTCCGGGGCCTCCGCTTCCTGGTCCTTGTCCTGTGCCTTGTCCTCTTCCTTGCCCTGTTCCTTGTCCTGCCCGTTTCCCGCGTTGTCGCTCATGGACGCCTCATACCCGCCGGCCCTCGTTCCGACGCCCGTTCGCGACCTTCACCCCCTATTCACCACACGGACAGCCTTGAGTCGTCTCAACGTCGCCCGGCTTTCCTACGGTGCGGGCACGGGCGCCTGACCGCTGCCTGGAGACGGGGGCGACCACTACCCCGAGAGGCCTGACCCACGACGGCTCGCCTGGGTCGCCCCCGTCTCACCAACGTGTTGTCCCGTGCTTAGGCGATCATGGTTTGGGCGTTCTTGGGGGGCCGGCCACGGGGCCGCTTGAAGGCCAGCACCTTGCCCTTGAAGAAGAGGCGCCCACCCCAGACGCCGTAGGGCTCGCTCCGAGCGAGCGCACCGTCGAAGCAAGCCTCCC
>JBHENM010000529.1:0-12479 GCA_046262035.1 Acidimicrobiales bacterium
CGGGCCCTTCACCTCGTCGTTCCCGTCGGGCCACGCCGCCGCCGACCTCGCCTTCGTCTTCGGGGCCTTCCAGGAGCTGCCGCGGCTGCTGCTCCCACTGTCGCTGGGAACGCTCGCGGTGCACTGGTCGCTGGTGCGCAAGCGCGCCCACTACCCCTCTGACGTCGTGGCAGGGGGAGCGCTCGGCATCGCCGTGGCCGCCGCCGCATGGGTCGTCTGGCCGCCGAAGGGCCCGGACGCCGACGGGGCGCGGCCGGCCACGCCCGTTCCCTACGCGATGGGGCAGCGACTCGGTACCGATGCGTCCGCCGCGCACGGGGTGGCTGCGTCCCCAGGGTGAGGGTTCCATTCGCGAGGGCGACTCCCGGCGCGTTGGAACGAGGATGCGCCGAGATCGACGGCTGTCGAGTTCACTTTGGGGATCGCGGGCAAAGGACACCGACCGGCCGCCGGTGGTGCTGGTCCATGGGATCGTGTCGAGCCGGTACCTCCTGTCAACTGCCGCCCGCCTCGCCGCTCGCCACGCCGTGATAGCACCCGACCTTCCGGGCTCGGCACTAGCCCCCGGCCCACGCGGCCGCTTGACATCCCCGAGCTGGCCGAGGTGCTGGCCGCCACGATCGCGTTTGTGGGAATCCACCGTCCTGTGGTCGTCGGCCACTCCATCGGCGCCCAGGTGGCGGTCGAGGTCGCCGTTCGCCGGCCCGGCGAAGTGCGAGGGCTCGTGCTGGCGGGCGCCACCGAGGACCCCGCGCTGGGCACTGCCCTGGGTCTGTGGGGACGCTGCTCGCCACCGCTCGGCGGGAGCCCTTAGGTTTCAACGCGCTGACGCTACGGGAGCTGGCGGGCGTCGGCCCTCGCCCGCATGATGGCCACGGCCCGCCTGGCGGTCGCCGATCCGTTCGTCGACAAGCTGGCGCACGTCCCCGTTCCCGCTCTCGTGGTGCGGGGCGAGCAGGACGGGGTTTTGACGGCCGAGTGGGCCGAGCAGGTCCGGGCAGGTCTGGGCGGGGCGCCGCTGGCGGTAATCTCGAGCGGCCCACACTGTTGTCTACTCAGCGCCGCGCCGGCTCGCCTGTCTCGTCACCGGCTTTGCCGACAGCGTGGCCGACCCCAACGAGGGCGTCGCGCGTGCCGGGCGGGATCGGCCTTCCGCCGCCGAGCGGTGAGGGAAGCGCCTGGCTGGCCATTGCGGCACAAAGGGGCGGGCTCGGCCCGGGCCGGAGAGAAGACTCTCCGATCCGCCGCTGGTGCCTCTAAGGTTCCTTGCCACTTTGGCGCCGTTAGGGCAGCGACTTCTCAGGGGCGCGCTCTAACCGACTGAGCTATAGCCCCGCAGGAGCCGGAGGTCTTACGTCTCGATCGGCTCATGGGACGGCCAGTGTACGGGCCGCCAACCGGGCTCGCGCCGCTCACCAGGGAAGCGGTTGCTTCCGGGGCACCGCGGCCAGGTCCCAGGTGCGGGCCGCGCACTTCTCGATGGTGCGCTGGAAGGCCAGGACCCGGGCCTCCTCGTCAGCCACCTCGGCGTCGCTGGGCAGGTCCGGGCCGTAGGGGTGGGCCAGCCGCCAGATGGTGGGGGACCAGGCCAGGCCGTCGACCAGAGCCAGCCAGGAGTGGCCGAGCTCGTGGTCCCGGCTCATCGTCCACGTGTCGTCGCCGTATCCGAGCTCGGCCGCCATCCGGAGGGAGTGGGGGTC
The DNA here is from genome assembly GCA_046262035.1 of Acidimicrobiales bacterium. GTDB lineage: Bacteria > Actinomycetota > Acidimicrobiia > Acidimicrobiales > AC-14 > JBHENM01. The sequence continues at coordinate 1,701 of JBHENM010000529.1, forward strand.
CAGGTTCGGTGTGGAGCCCACCTTGGTTCCGTCCGGGAACCGCGTCTCGACGTACCGGGCCCGTTCGTCCACGAGCACCGAGCAGCCGGGGAAGACGTATTCCACGCGCAGCAAGGTAGTCGGGACAGGTGCCGCGGCTGCGTGCTTCAGTCCGCGGTGCCTCGCCCGGTGGCGGCGTCGATCTCCTCCCGGTGATAGGTCGGGCGCTTGCGCTCGCACACCCAGATCTCGTGCCCGGGGCGGTCGACGACCTGCATCCCTGTCGTGCGCAGCATGGCCTCCACCGCGCTGGCGTTCGGCACCCACCAGTTGGTGGGATCACCGGCCAGGGCGTGCTCCACGAAGGCCATCGCCGGCCAGTCCTCGTCGCGGAGGCGCACGCGGTGGTCCATGTCGACGTCGGGTGGGGTCTCCCGGCAAAGGGGGCCGGGCAGCGTCAGGGTCTGCAGGATCAGGCGGCCCTGGACCCGCTCGGCCACCAGGTCGAGGGCCAGCAGCGGGTAGCGCAGGTGATAGAGGACGCCCATGAACAGGACCAGGTCGAAGGTCTCGGTGATTCGGGCCAGGTCGTAGACGCTCACCCGGCGGATCTCGACCTGATCCCGGAAGCCGAGGCGGTCCCGGGCCCAGCCGGCCTGGGCCAGGTAGTGGTCGTCGTGGTCGACGGCCAGCACCTCGGCGCCCCGCCGGGCGAGCTCGAAGCTGTAGAAGCCGGCGTTGCACCCGATGTCGAGCGCCCGCTGCCCGGTGAGGTCGGCAGGGACGGCGCCGGCGAGCTGGCTCCACTTGAACGCCGGGAAGTCGCCGAGGGGATGGTCGGGGGCGGTCTCCACCCCGCCGGGCAGCTTCAAGTTGTGGAACCAGGGGCCCATGGCCGCGATCTCCCCGTCCAGCCCCGCTCCCCCCTGGGACTGGAGACTCACGGGCGCCCGCCGGAGAGGGGTGCGCCGAGGGTGAGGCCCTCCAGCGCGACGGCCCGATGCTCGGCGGTGTGCCCATCGAGGACCCGGCCGCGGGCGGCCCGGCCCATCGAGTCCCGGCGGTGGGCGTCTTGGCCGTCGAAGGCCCCCAACACATCGTCGGCGGTGTCGGCAATCACGATCTCGCTGCCCTCGCGGAAGAAGGTGTCGAGGCCGTCCCAGCGGTCGGACACCACGGGCACGGCGCAGGCCGCGGCTTCGAACAGGCGGACGCTGGGCGACCAGCCGGCCCGGACCATGTCGGCCCGGGTCACGTTGAGGGTGAAGCGCTGGGCGGCGTAGAAGCCGGGGTGGTCGGCGGGGCCGAGGTGCTCGATGCGCTCGACGTTGGCCGGCCAGTCGATGGTGGACGGGTACTGCGGCCCGGCGACCACGAATCGCAGCTCCGGGCGGCGGCGGGCCGGTTCCAGCAGGAGGGCTTCGAGCGCCGGCTGGCGGTCGTCGCTGTAGGTGCCCAGGTAGCCGAGGTCCCAGCGGGCGGGCATCGCCGCCGGGAGGTAGGTGTCGGGGTCCACCATGCAGTGGAAGGCCACCGCCCGGCGGGCCCCGTAGCGCTGCTCGATCACCTCCAGGGTGGGGCCCCCGGTGAAGGAGAGGTAGACGTCGTAGGCGGGCACCAGGTCGGTGTCGAGGTACTCACAGGTGCCGGCCTCAAGGGAGGCCAGGGTCACGGGGGTGTCGATGTCGTAGAACGCCTTGACCCCGCAGGCGGTCTCGGCCACCCACCGGCCCACGGCCGTCCCCTGGGGCACGTAGGAGCCCACCATGACCAGGTCGGCGGCCTCCACGTCGTCCCGGAACCGGTCCCCGAGCTCGGTCACCGAGCCGTACAGCTCGGTGCGGCCGTACGGGGGCTGGGGCAGGTCCCGGTGCGCCGCGTACCAGGGGACGTCGCGCTCCAGGAAGAGGACGCGGTGGCCCCGCCGGTCCAGGGCCCGCATCAGGGCCCGGAAGTTGGTGGCGTGGCCGTTGCCCCACGACGACGTGACCGACAGCCCCAGGATCACCACCGACAGCGGGCTCACCGGTGTGCTGTCACCCGGTCCCGCAGGATGGCGTCCACCTGGACGGCCCGGTGGCCGTAGGTGTGGGAGGCCAGGACCCGGCGTGCGGCTCGCCGCCCGATGCGGGTGGCGGCGGCCGGTTCCAGGGCGTCCAGGTGGGCGGCCACCTCGGCGCCGTCGGCGGCCACCAGCACCTCGGCGTCGGGCTCGAGGAAGTCGGCGATCCCGTCCCAGGCGTCGGTGACGAGGCAGGCGCCGGCGCCGGCCGCCTCGAACACCCGGGTGGCGGGCGACCAGCCGTTGGCGGCCATGGTGTCGCGGGTCACGTTCAGCACCGCGGTGGACGAGCAGTTGAAGGCGTTGTGGTCGGCGGTGCCGACGTGGCCCACGAGGCGGACGTTGGCCGGCAATCCGTGGCCCTCCCAGCCGTTGCCCCCCAGCAGGAACGTCCGGTGGGGCAGCAGGGCGGCGGCCCGGAAGAAGAACTCCTCCACCCGCTCCTCCCGGTCGGGCAGCCGGTTGGCCAGCAGGGCGAGGTCGGCGGCGAGGCGGGGGTCTGGATCGGCGGGATGGTGGGTGGTCGGGTCGAGGGCGTTGTAGACCACCACGCACTCCCGGGCACCCAGGGCCGAGTAGCGGCGCACCACCGGTTCGCCGCCGCCGTAGGTGAGCACCAGGTCGTAGGCGGGGAGCAGAGGCCGGAAGGAGTCGGAGGGATCGACCTCCATGCGCCCCAGGGTGGCCGGGGCGTCGACGTCCCAGAACACGGTGGTGGTGCCCGGCCCGCCGAGGCCGGCGACGGCGTCCTCGAGGACGGCGTCGAACACCCCCACCCCGCTGGTCTTGACCACCACGTCCACGCCCTCGGCCCGGGCCACCACCCGCCGCACCTCGTCCTCCTCCTCGGCCCGGTAGACCACCACCCGGGCCCAGTCGGGATCCGGGATGTCGCGGTGCTCCTGGCGGTCGTAGGCGATGGGCTCGAAGAACGTCACCCGGTGGCCGTGCTCGTGCAGGCCCCGGATGATCCCCCGGTAGTAGGTGCACGAGCCGTTCCACCAGGCCGAGACCAGGCTCGAGCCGAAGAAGGCGATGTCGAGGCCGTCAGGCACGGGTCCCCAGGGCGGTTGCGTCGGGGGCCAGGCCCAACTCACGACAGACGTCCAGCAGCTCGTCGACCCGGTGGGCGCACGTGTGGCGGGCCAACACCGTTTCCAGCCCGTGGCTCCGCAGCGAGGCGGCCAGGTCGGGGTCGTGCAGCACGTCGTCGAGGTGGCGCTCCATCTGCCGGCCGTCGCCTGCCATCAGGAAGTCCTCCCCGGGCCGGAAGAGGCCCTCGGCGTCATCCCAGGGCGAGCACACCAGCGGGATGCCGCAGGCCAGGGCCTCGAAGGGCCGGATGGTGGGTATCCCGGGGAGGGCCTCCGTGTAGGGGCGGCGGGGCACGTGGACGGTGACGGCGTGGGCCGCGAAGGCGGCCGGCGCCCGGTGGTTGGCCCGCCAGCCACCGTGACGGATGCCGGCCTCAGCCAGGGCGGCGGTGGCCTCAGCCGGGTAGCGCACGCCGTACACCTGGGCGGCGAGGCCCAGGCGCCGGACGGGGCCGACCAGGAACTCCTGGAGCTCGGCGGTGCGCTCCCCGTCGCCCCAGTTGCCGATCCAGACCAGGTCACCCCGCCGGGCGACGCCCGGAAGGGGGTGGAAGACCCGCACGTCGGCCGCCTCGTGCCAGGTCCAGGCCCGCGCCGCCCACCCCCGCTCCAGGTAGAGGTCGCGCAGCACCCGGCCGAAGGCGAGCACGCCGTCGTAGCCGGTGAGGTCGTAGCGGGCCATGGCCGCCGGGCTGGTGACGGCCCGGTGGTGGGTGTCGTGGAAGAGGAGGCGGTAGCCGTGGTGGCGGCGGCGCCGGCCCAGCTCGGCCACCAGCTCGGGGTCGTTCCACTCGTGGACGACGACGAGGTCGGCCCCCTCGACCAGCTGATCGACGCCGTCGCGCCGGTCGTACACCCCGCTGCGCAGCGGCGGGAAGGCCCGGTGGAACTCCTCGACCGCCTCGGGCCCGTGCTCCACCACCAGGTTGGCCCGGCTCCAGCCGTCGACCGGCTCGTGCACCCCGACGTCGTGGCCCCGGGCCTGCAGCTCGGCCACCACGCCCCGCAGGAAGTGGGCATTGCCGTGGTTCCAGTCGGAGACGAGCGAGTGGCAGAACAGCACGATCCTCACGCGGATACCCCATGGGTGGCGGTCACGGACGTGTAGACGCGGTGGTAGGCGGCGGCCATGCGGTCGGGACTGAGCTCCAGGGCCCGCCGCCAGGCCTTCCCGGCCAGCTCGGCCCGGGCCGGCGCGTCCGAGATCAGCCCGTTCAGGGCCTGGACCAGCCCGGCGTCGTCGTCGGGGCCCACGTAGAGGGCCGCTGTCTCCCACACCTCCCGCAGGCTGGGGATGTCGCCCAGGACCAGGGCGCAGCCGGCCAGGGCGGCCTCCAGGGGACCGAGGCCGAAGGGCTCGTACCGGGCGGGGAGGACGAAGATCGACGCCCGCAGCAGCCACCCGGCCATCTCCGGCGGTTCCAAGCGACCGAGCAGCCGCGACCCCCCGGGAGCGGCCGCGGTCTCGTCGGTCACGGGATGACGAGGATCGCCGGCGATGGCCACCGGCCACCGCAGCCGGGGCGCCACCCGGTTCAGCAGGGCCAGGTTCTTGGCCTCGTCCCACAGCCGCCCCCCGCCCAGGATCAGGTCCTCCTTCGCCGCCACCGGTCCTGCCCGGTCCGACCGCCGGCCGTTGGCGATGACCTGCCCGCCGTCGAGGCCGTACCACCTGGACAGCTCGGCCAGAAGAGCCGCGGTCGGGGCGACCACCACGCCCGCGGCCCGCAACCCCTCGGTCACCCGCCGGCGGTACTGGTCCCACTCCGCCGGGGCCGGCTCGCCCTGGACGGCATCCCACCACGACAGCACGCAGGAGTGGGCCACCACCACGGTGGGGGCCCGCCAGGCCAGGGCGCCGTGGGCGTAGCCGTTGAGGTGGACAACGTCGGGCCGCAGCCGGTCCTCCAGATCCAACAACCACCGCCCGGCCCGGTCCACGTCGTCCCACGGGTCGGCCGTCCACTCTAGGGCGAAGTCGCCCTCGTGGACGGCGGCCACCGCCGACGCTTCGACGGCGGCCCGCTGCCCGGCGCTCAACGGCGGTCCCATGGTGGCCAGGGGGACGCGGACGCCGAGGGGGGCCAGGGCCTCGGCCAGCTCGAGGGCGTAGGTCCACACGCCCCCGACGGTGTCGGCCGTCATGAGCAAGGAAGTCACCGGCCGTAGATCCGATCGACCACGTCGGCCACCTCGACCACGTCGCCCACCGCGGGGTCGAACGATCGGTCGGCGGCCAGGTGCTCGACCCAGGCGGTGACGGCCCGGCCGCCCCAGTCGTCGGGCGGCAGGCCCAGGGGGATGCTCTCGGTGCCGCTGTGGTGGTCGGCCCGGAAGTCGTAGAAGGAGCCGCCCACGTTGGTCAGCGCCACGGCGCCGCGGCTGCCGTGGAAGGTGGCGCCGATCAGGGCGTCCCGCCCGGCGTGGAGGAACCACGAGCAGGCCAGGGTGACGACGCTCCCGCCGACCAGGTCGAGCCGGGCCACCGCGTAGTCCTCGACCTGGCGGGGATCCGGATCCAGCCGGCGGCCGCCAGCGAAGAGGCGGGCGTCCACCCCGTCCACCTTGGGTCCGCCGAGCATCCACAGGACGAGGTCGACCAGGTGGGTGCCCAGGTCGATCACGCACCCGCCGCCGGAGGCGTCGGGATCCCGGAACCAGGCCTTGTCGGGGCCGTAGGCGTTGTGGAAGACCAGGTCGGTGGCGTACACGTCGCCCAGTGCGCCCGAGTCGATGGTGTCCCGCATGGCGGCGACGGCCTGCAGGTGGCGGTAGGAGAGGTCGACGGCCAGCAGGCGGTCGACCCGTCGGGCCGCCTCCACCATCGCCGCCGCCTCGCCCCGGTTGCGGCCCAGCGGCTTCTGGCAGAACACGGCCAGGCCCCGGCTCAGGGCGTGCTCGGCCTGGTCGGCGTGGGCCGCGTTGGGGGTGGCGATCACGATCCCGTCGAGGCCCAGATCGCCCTCCAGCAGCTCGTCGGGGCTCACCGCCCGCGCCCCCACCTCGGACGCGGCTGCCCCGGCCACGTCGGGCGCGGCGTCGGCCACGGCGACGATCTCCGCCGTCGCCTGCCGGGCGATGGCAAGCATGCGGGCCCGGCCGATCCAGCCCACCCCGAGGAAGCCCAGGCGGGGCCTCACGGCTGCACCCACGCCTTGAGGAAGCCGTCGGGCCGCTCGACCATGGCGTCCAGGGCCCGGCCCAGCCGGTCGAGGGGAAAGCGATGGGTGGACAGCGGCGCAGGGTCGAAGCCGCCCGACTCCGTCGCGGCCACCGCGGCCCCGATCCCGGCCAGGTACGCCTCGGGGTCGCGCTCGTGGGCGTTGACCACGTCGATCCCCCGCCAGTTCCACAGCTGCAGGTCGACGGTCCGCGGCCCGTCCTGGTGGAAGCCGGCCACGACCAGGCGCCCCCGGACGCGGGTGAGCTCGCCGGCCAGGTCGAGCGGCTCCTGCATCCCCACCGCCTCCACGGCCACGTCGCACATCCGGCCCCCGGTGAGCTCGGCCACCGCAGCCACGACCGCGGCCCGGTCGCGGAGGGGCACCGTCTCGGACGCGCCCATGACCCGGGCCACGTCGAGGGCGAACGGCCGCCGGGAGACGGCGATCACCCGGGCGCCGGCGGCCGCTGCGGCCCACACGATCACCGCCCCGATGAAGCCCACGCCCACCACCGCCACCCTCTGGCCGGGGCCGAAGCCGCTGCGGGCGGCGGCGTTGAAACCGCACCCAAGGGCCTCGCCCGGAAAGGCCACGCCGTCGAGCCCGGATGGCAGGGCCACCAGGTGGGCGGCGGGGACGACGACCTTCTCGGCGAAGGCGTCGCCGGACAGGAACGCCACCCGCGTCCCGGCGGCCACACCGCCCACGTCGCCCTCGCCGACCGCCTCCACCCGACCCCACCCCTCGTGGCCGGGGGCGCCGGGCGCCAGGGGATAGTCGAACCAGGGACGGCCCTGCCACAGGGGCAGGTGGGATCCACAGACCCCGCAGCCCTCCACCGCGACCACCACCTCCCCCGGCCCGGGCTCGACCGCGTCCCGCCCGACCAGCTCCACCCGCCCGGGTCCCGCCAGCACGGCAGCCCGCCAGGTGCTCAGCGGGCCTCCGCCGCCATCGCCAGCCGGCTCTCCCGGCCCTGCAGCCAGCGGTGGAGACGGCCCACCCCTTCGGGCACGGCCACCCGGGGCGCCCAGCCGGTGACCTCGCCGAAGCGGCGGATGTCGGATACGTACCAGCGCTGGTCGCCGATCCGCCAGGGAGCGAGCTCCACCTGCGGGGGCCCGCCCTCGAGCGCGCCGATCATGTTGATGAGCTCGAGCAGGCTGGTGGTGTTCGCCGGCCCGCCGCCGATGTTGAACGCCTGGCCTCTCACCTGGTCGATCCGGTCGACCGCGGCGGTCATGGCGTCGAGCACATCGTCCACGAAGAGGGTGTCGCGGACCTGGCAGCCGTCGCCGAAGACGGTGATCGGCCGGCCGTTCATGGCCTGGATGAGGAAGTGGGCCAACCACCCCTGGTCCTCGTTGCCGCACTGGTGGGGGCCGTAGATGCAGCTCATCCGGAAGGTCACGGTCGGCAGGCCGAAGCTCTTGGCGTAGTCCAGGACGTACTGGTCGGCCCCGCCCTTGGAGCAGCCGTACGGGCTGCAGAACGACAGAGGACGGTCCTCGCCGATGCCGTGGGCCCGGGCCGACGGGGCGACCGGCGCGTACCGCTGCCCCGGCCCGCCCGGCTCACCCGATTTCGTGAGCTCGAGGTCCTCGAGGTCGCCGTAGACCTTGTTGGTGGACGTGAAGAGCAGCGGCGGCGGGGAGTCGAGCCTGCGTAGCTCCTCCAGCAGGGTGACGGTGCCACCGAGGTTGACCGAGAAGTCGTTGAGCGGCTCGCTCACGCTGCTGGTCACCGCCACCTGGGCCGCGAAGTGGAAGACGGCGGTGACCCGGGCCAGGGTCTCACGCACCGTGGCCGCGTCGCGGACGTCGCCCACTACCACGTGGAATTGCCCGGCGGGGAAGGTGGCCTCCAGCCAGCGCAGGTTCTCGTGCACACCCGACCGGGACAGGTCGTCGAGGACGACCACCTCCTGGTCGTGGTCGAGGAGGCGGGAGGCCAGGTTGGTGCCGACGAACCCGACCCCGCCGGTGATCAGGGTGCGTCCGCTCACGGTGCTTTCCGGTCGCGGCGCTCGCCGGCCCTCGACGGCCTTCCGCCAGGGGCCTCCGCTGCGCGGTGGCCAGGCCGGCAGGGTGGGCCGGCGTGCTCGCTCATCGGGTGAGGCCCCGGGCGACCAAGTCGGAGGTGGCGGCCTCGACCCGGTCGATGGCCACCTGGCCCTCCAGCCACCCGGCCAGCTGGGCCATGCCCTGGTCGAGCTCCACGGCCCGGTCGTAGCCCAGCACCTCCCGGGCCAGGGAGACGTCGGCGAAGCAGTGGCGGATGTCGCCCACCCGGAACTTGCCCGTCACCTCTGCGTGGATCTCGGGCAGGCCGAGGAGGCGGCCCAGGCGGGCGGCGATCTCGTTGACCGAGATGCTCTGGCCGCTGCCCACGTTGAGGACCATGCCCGCGGCCCGCTCCGACATCAATGCTGCGGTGCAGGCCGCGGCCACGTCGTGCACGCTGACGAAGTCGCGCCGTTGCTCGCCGTCTTCGAAGACGAGCGGGGGCCGGCCGTTGAGCAGGCGGGCGGCGAAGATGGCCAGCACCCCGGTGTACGGGTTGGACAGGGCCTGGTGGGGCCCGTACACGTTGAAGAAGCGCAGGGCGACGGTGGGAACCCCGTAGGCCGCGCCGAACACCAGGCACAGCCGTTCCTGGTCGAACTTGGTGAGGGCGTAGACACTGGAGAGCGAAGGCGGCTTCCACTCGGGTGTGGGCACGGGCGCCAGCGCCTCATCGTCCGGGCCGACGGGATCCCACTGGCCGGCGCCGACCCCGTCCTGGGTGCGCTCGGCCGTGGGCCAGGGAGTGCCGTCCTCTCGAGCGTAGAGGCCCTCTCCGTACACGCTCATGCTCGAGGCCACCACCAGGCGTTCTACGGGTTGGTCGAGCAGGGCCTGGAGCAGAACACCGGTTCCCTCGGTGTTGGCGCCGGTGTAGTCGGCGATCTGGTACATGCTCTGGCCCACGCCAACGCGAGCGGCCAGGTGCACGACTCGGTCGACGCCCACGAGGGCCTTCCCGAGGGCGTCGGCGTCCCGCACGTCGGCCACCACGAGCTCGACGTCGGCGTCGAGGTAACCGGGCCGGCCGCCGGACCCGTGCACCTGGGGCAGCAGGTTGTCCACCACCCGAACCCCACAGCCGGACTGAAGCAGGCGACGCGAGAGGTGGGCGCCGATGAACCCGGCGCCACCAGTGATGAGAACGAGTTGAGCCATGCAGCGCTCCCGGAGGATCGATCGACCTGACACGGGCCCGGTCTGCCGGCCCCGGGCTGCTGCTCAACCTGTTGAGAACCCTACTCAACGCGGCCCGGTTCTAGTCAATGATGATGATGATGATGATGATCTGAGAGGTCTGGCGGCCCAGAGCTGCCGCAGCCGTAACCGCCTCCTCCGCCGGGAGCTCTGCGCCGCCCAAGCCCCCTACTCGCGGTCTCGTTGACCTCGTAGGGTCAGCGGCCTGGGTCCGGCTTGCCGCCGCGACTCAGGCGGGTCGCCCGGTCGAGAATGCGCCGGTACTGCCGGAGGCCCGGTGAGAGCTGGTCACCGTGCCGGGCGAGTGCACCTTCGGCGTTCACCGGGTTCAACTCCCGGGCGTGGACCTCGCCCTTGGACGGGCCGTAGCACGCCATTTTCGGTAACGGCCGTGGTCGGAGCGACTCGGGTCGCCGGGGAGGTCAGGCCCGACCGGCCGTTGGAGACGAGCCACCGAGGGCGAGGCCCTTGATGCGAGTGCTCCTCACCACCAACTCGGGCTCGGTCACCTCCATCCGCTCCCTCCCGTTGGCCGGAGGGACTGCGCCGCCGCGGCCACGACGTGGCCTTTGCGGCGGCACGATCCTTCGCCTCCCAAATCGAGGGTGCCGGCCTCAGAAGCTTTGCCACCGGCCGAGACTGGCTCACCGCGGATGGGCTGCGTCACGCCAGCGAGCCGATCAACCTCGTCGTCACCGTAGGCCCGAACCAGGACCCGCAACAGTTCGCTCCCCAAACCTCCGACGTGCATATTGAACGGTGGATCCCTCAACGGCTGCTGCTGCCCATCTCCGGCGATCAGCCTTCCAACGCCCACCCGCTGCGCCGCGCTCGGGCTCGTGGCCGATCCGCCACCGCACCCCGCCGTCATCGGCGCCGCCACCCGAGCCGGTGCTCAAGGACCCGCCGTATCAGCTTGCCCTCAGAGCGTCGCCCGCCGGACCGGACAGCGACCCGGGCTGACCATGCCATCGACCTCCTCGAAACCCTCGCCCAGCGGGGAGGCTTGGGCTGACCAGCGGTACGGCGGGCTGTTACTCGGGCACCCGCAGTTTGTAGTGGGCCAGCGATTCCACCTGGCGGAGGAACTCCGGCGTCCGGCGGAAGCGGGGCGAGATCTGCTCGTAATCGGCGCCCAACGCCCGCCACCGGAGCACCCGGCGCTCGAGAGGTCGCAGCACGTCTCCCTGTAGGTGAGGGTGCCCCCGGGGATGCTCGGT
>JBHENM010000530.1:0-1198 GCA_046262035.1 Acidimicrobiales bacterium
GGCTTCGGCGCCGGCCGGCCCCAGCGACGTTGCCGTTCGGAGCGCAGCCGGGCCCGCTCCCGGCGGAGGCGTTCCCGCAGCTCGGGATTGCTGTCGTGCTCGTTGCGGTCGCGGAGATAGGCGTGCAAGCGTTTCGTCAGCGTGGCGTGGTTGGCGTGGTCGGAGTTGTTGAGCACGAAGTCGCGCAAGGGGCCGAAGTGGCACTCGATGGGATTGGCCCATGACGCGTAGGTCGGCGTGAAGCACAGCTCCACGTTGTTCTTGGCGCACCACCCCTTGATCTTCTTCGACTTGTGGGCCGACAGGTTGTCGAGGATCACGTAGATCATCTCGCCGTCGGGGCGCGCCGCCCGGCACGAGCGGATGGCGGCGAGGCTGTTGTCGGTCCCTTTCTGCTTGCGCACCACGCCCCACAGGCGGTCCTCACCGACGGAGTAGCAGGCGTGGAACTGCCGGACCCCGCAGGTCTTGTGGTAGTTCGCCCGCTGGCGCTGGGGCTTTCCCTTCGCCGCCCAGCAGCACCCGCCGATGGGATGGATGGCCAGAGGCCCGAACTCGTCGAAGGCGAAGACCCGATCGGGGTGCTTGTCGAGGACATCCTCGATCCGGTCGAGCTTGGCCTCCTTGTTGGGGTCGTTGGACTCCTTCCAGGTCTTGGTCTTCTGGAAGGTCACGCCGTGGCGGTCCAGTAGCTGGCGTAGCCGCTCCCTGCCGATCTTCACCTGCCGGACAGGGTTGTCGGCCAGGTAACGGGCGAGCTTGCGCACGCTCCAGTGGCTGTAGGGACGGCCGACCTTCTCGGGTCGGGTCTTGGCCGTCTTGACGATGAACTCCTCGTCGTCAGTCGTTATCAGGCGGGGACGGCCACCCGCCCACTTGGGGTCCAACGACGCCATGCCCATCTCGTTGAAGCGATGGATCATCTCGCGTACCCGATCGGGGGAGGTATGCACCAGCCGGGCGATGGCCTCCACTGTGTTGCCTCCCGCCGAGGCGAGCACCACCATGGCCCGGCGCCATCGAACCACGCTCGTGTCGGTCTTGCCCTCGCCCCGACGCACGATCTTCTTCAAGCGCCGACCTTCCTCGTCGGTCAGGCGTCGTACCTTCACCCGCTGGCTCATGGCCCAAGGGTGGCCTCCGGGCGCCGACAGGTGGTGGACCTCAACGAGCGAAGGATGGCGGCCAGGGCACTAGC
>JBHENM010000531.1:0-1082 GCA_046262035.1 Acidimicrobiales bacterium
CGCTAGTGGTCCGTCGCGGATTTGATGTGGTGGAGCGTCGCCCGTCCCCGCCGGACCTTCTCGATGATTTCATCGGCTGGCTTGTGCCAGATGAAGGGCTTGGGGTCGTCGTTCCAGTGCTCGGCCCACAGCTCGATGGCATCGATGAGGGCGGCCACGCTGTTGAAGGCTCCCCGTCGAAGTCGCCGGTCGGTGAGCTCCTTGAACCACCGTTCGACCAGGTTCAACCAGCTCGAGCTGGTCGGCGTGAAGTGCAGGTGCCAGCGCTTTCGTTTCGGGTGTGCCAGCCAGTCGGTGACCTCGGGGCCCATGTGGGCAGAGAGGTTGTCCAAGACCACATGGATGTCCAGGCCCCGCTCGACGTGCAGATCGATGTGCTTGAAGAACCGCAGCACATCGGCGCCGGTGTGGCTCTTGCGGCACTCATAGAGGACCTCGCCGGTGGCCACGTTCAGGGCCGCGAACAGGTCGGTGGTCCCGTTGCGCTTGTAGTCGTGGCTCATGGTCCCGGCCCGGCCGGGGACCATGGGCAGGCTCGGCTGGGTGCGGTCCAGCGCCTGGCACTGGGTCTTCTCGTCGAAGCTGAACACCACCGCCCGCTCGGGTGGGTTGAGATAGAGCCCGACGACATCGACCAGCTTCTCCTCGAAGCGGGGGTCGGTGGAGACCTTGAAGGTGTCGACCTTCCAGGGCTTGAGATGGTGGTCCCGCCAGATCCTGGCCACGGAGTCCTTGCCGATCCCGAAGCGCTTGGCCAGCGTGCGCGTCGTCCAGTGCGTCGAGGTGTCGTCGGGGGTCTCCTCCAGCGTGACCCGGACGACCTCGGCGACGGTGCCGTCGGGCAACCACGGCTTGCGGCCCCGGCCCTTGGCGATCACGCCCACGCCAGCCACGCCTTGGTCGACGAAGCGCTTCCGCCACCGGCGCACGGCATCGGGATCGACGCCCGAGCGTCGGGCGATCTCCTCGTTCGCCATCCCATCGCCGGCCCACAGCAGCGCCTGGGCCTGGGTCACCTGGCGGTGGGGAAGCGAGCTCGATCGGGCCATGCGCTCCAAAGCCGATCGCTGCTCCTCGGACAT
>JBHENM010000532.1:0-1312 GCA_046262035.1 Acidimicrobiales bacterium
GGAGGTTGTCCCGGGCGTCGTGGAACTTGAGTGGCGGTCCTCCCTCTCGAACCTGCCGTGAGGCAGGCTCGGGAGATCTCACCCAACCCGAGAGAAGGAGGACCACCGACATGTCAGCGTCTCACACCACCGCGCCGGCGACGACCAGGAAGGCATCGAAGGACACCGAGCGGAAGCCTCGGCTGACGATCCTGCCGGGCGTCGGCTTGATCGACCTCGACGACCCGGCCGTCGCCGGCACGCTCGCCGAGCGCCTGGCCGGGAAGGTGGGCGAGCAGCTGGTGCTGTTCGCCCAGCGGATGCAGGAGGGCCTGCTGGCCGCCTCGGTCGCCATCGGTCTCGACGTCATGGCCGAGTTCATGGAGGCCGACGCCACCGAGGTCGCCGGGCCGAAAGGCAAGCACAACCGCGACCGCCGCGCCTACCGCCACGGCCACGAGGACGGCAACGTCACCCTCGGCGGGCGCCGGGTGCCGGTGCGCCGGCCCCGGGTGCGCTCCACCGACGGCCGGGAGCTGCACCTCGAGTCCTACGAGACGTTCGCCTCCGCCGACCTGCTCACCGCCCACACCGTGGCGGCCATGCTGGCCGGCCTGTCCACCCGCCGCTACACCCAGGCGCTCGAGCCGGTCGGGGCCGAGGTCGAGGAGGCGTCCAGCTCCACGTCGCGCTCGGCGGTCAGCCGGCGGTTCGTGACGGCCACCGCCGAGCGCCTGGGCGAGTTCCGCTCCCGGCCCCTCGACGACGCGAAGTGGCTGGTCATCTTCGTCGACGGCTTCGACTTCGCCGGCCACACCATGGTGGGAGCCCTCGGTGTGACCGCCGACGGCACGAAGGTCCCCCTCGGCGTGGTGGAGGGCTCGACGGAGAACAAGTCGGTCGTGCGGGGCCTGATCACTGGCCTGCGGGACCGGGGCGTGGACGATTCCGATGGCATCCTGTTCGTGATCGACGGCGCCAAGGCGCTGCGCACGGCCATCAAGGACGTGTTCGGCGACCAGGCGCTCATCCAACGGTGTCGTTTGCATAAGGAGAGGAACGTCGCCGACCACCTTCCCCAGGCTGAGCGGCTGTGGGTGCTGCGCAAGATGCGCCAGGCGTGGAAGAACCCCGACGCCGACGAGGCCGAGCGGGCGCTGCGGGACCTCGCCACTCAGCTCGAGCGGATCAACCCGGATGCTGCCGGGAGCCTGCGCGAGGGCTTGGCCGAGATGTTCATGGTGACTCGGCTCGGCGTCCGGGGGACGCTGCTGGCCACGCTGATGTCGACCAACCCGGTGGAGTCGATGATCGAGATCGTGCGCAACCACGC
>JBHENM010000533.1:0-2166 GCA_046262035.1 Acidimicrobiales bacterium
GTGTCGGTAACGGCTGAAAACTGACCGTCTATCGCCGGCTGAAAACTGACCCCCCTTCCCGAGGATCCACCACTGAACGTGTGGATCAACGGACCCTTGCCCTTCAGCGGCGAGGGAGGAAGGACGTGCTCACGGTGGACAACTGGGCGGAGATTCGAAGGCTTCACCGGGCGGAGGGGATGTCGATCAACGAGATCGTTCGACGACTCGGCGTCGCACGCAACACGGTGCGCTCGGCACTGCGATCTGAGCAGCCACCGCGCTACGAGCGGCGTCGACCAGGCTCGGCCGTCGACAGCTTCGAGCCCCAGATCAGGGCGCTGCTGGCCGAGTTCCCCCGCATGCCGACGACGGTGATCGCCGAGCGCATCGGATGGAGCCGAGGCCGGACCGTGCTGGCCCAGCGGGTGGCCGAGCTCAGGCCGCTGTTCGTGCCTGCCGACCCCTGTCAGCGGACCGAGTACCGGCCCGGCGAGCTGGCCCAGTGGGACCTGTGGTTCCCGGCCGTGCGCATCCCGGTCGAACGAGGCCAGTACCGGGTGCTGCCCGTGATTGTGGGGGTGTCGGGCTACTCCCGGGTGATCGTGGCCCGCATGATCCCCACCCGACAGGCCCCTGACATCCTGCTCGGCCACCTCGCCTGCCTGCTCGACCTCGGTGCGGTGCCCCGGGCGGGCGTCTACGACAACGAGGCAGCCCTCGTGGCCCGCCAGAACGGCAGGCCCACCCTGACCGAGGCGTTCCAGCGCTTCCGCGGCGTGCTCGGGATGCGGGTGATCATCTGTCGCCCACGCGACCCCGAGGCCAAGGGGTTGGTGGAGCGGGCCAACCGCTACCTGGAGACCAGCTTTTTGCCGGGCCGTCGCTTCGCCTCGCCGGCGGACTTCAACACCCAGCTGTCGACGTGGCTCGAGCGCGCCAACAATCGGGTCCACGCCACCCTGCGGTGCCGACCCTCGGAGCGCCTGGGCCAGGACCGGGAGGCCATGATGGCCCTGCCCCCGGTGCTGCCCGACCCCGCATGGGCCGAGACCAAGCGCCTGGGCCGAGACCACTGGGTCCGGGCCGACACGTGTGACTACTCCGTACATCCCCGGGCCATCGGCCGCAAGGTCGAGCTGCGCTTGGACCTGGAGCAGCTGGTCGTCACCTGCGCAGGCGACGTGGTGGCCAGACACGCCCGCTTCTGGGCTCGGAATGAGACCCTCACCGACGACGCCCATGACTGGGCCCGGGAGCTGATGCGCTCGGCTGAGCACTCGGTCGATCCTGACGAGGTGGAGCTCAGAGACCTCTCGGTCTATGACCAGGCCACCGGAGTGGCGTGATGGCCACGAAGCCCAAGAGCGACATCGCCTACCTGTGCCGTGCCCTCAAGGCGCCGTCGTTGGCGGCGTCGGTCGGCCGTCTCGGGGACCGGGCGCGGTCGGAGAACTGGAGCCACGAGGAGTTCCTCGCCGCCTGCCTGGAACGGGAGGTGGCCGCCCGCCAGGACCACGGCGGCGAGAACCGCACCCGAGCCGCCCGCTTCCCGGCCCGCAAGAGCCTCGAGGACTTCGACTTCGACCACCAGCGCTCCCTGCGCCGGGAGGTCATCTCCCACCTCGGCACGCTCGACTTCGTGGCCGGCAAGGAGAACGTCGTCTTCCTCGGCCCGCCGGGCACGGGCAAGACGCACCTGTCGATCGGCCTCGGCATCCGGGCCTGCCAGGCCGGCCACCGTGTCGCCTTCGCCACCGCGGCAGAGTGGGTCGCCCGCCTGGGAGAGGCCCACGCCCAGGGACGCCTGCATGCCGAGCTGACCCGCCTGGGTCGGCTGCCCCTGCTCATCATCGACGAGGTGGGCTACATCCCCTTCGAGGCCGAGGCCGCCAACCTCTTCTTCCAGCTCATCTCGGCCCGCTACGAGCGGGCGTCGGTCATCGTCACCTCCAACAAGCCCTTCGCTCGCTGGGGCGAGGTGTTCGGAGATGCCGTCGTGGCTGCAGCCATGATCGACCGCCTCGTCCACCACGCCGAGGTGGTCAACCTCAAAGGCGACAGCTACCGGCTCAAAGACCGCGACCTCGGGAGGGTGCCTACCGACGACGGAGCGTGACCGATCCTCAGGCCGGGGGGTCAGTATTCGACGGGCACAGGGGGGTCAATTTTCGGCCGGCGTTGACA
>JBHENM010000534.1:0-5200 GCA_046262035.1 Acidimicrobiales bacterium
GCGGAAGCGCTCAGTGAGGTGGCCGGGCGCCTGGATTCGCCACGTCGGGGGTGGCCGCCTGGCCCTGTCCCGGTGGGCAGCAGGCGCTGCGGCGGCGCCGAATCGCGAAGGCGACGGCTCCCCCCACGACGGCGAGGCCCAGGGCGATGACGACCGGGCTGCGAACCACCGCTCCCAGCGAGGCCAAGAGCCCCCCGGCCACCAGCGCCGGGGCAGCGCAGCACAGGACCATGGCGAAGACGGCCGTGACACCGAGGCCGGCCCCGCCGAAGAAACTCTTCCGTTGTGGCTTGTTCACGATGCAATCTCCGATCGCCGGCGACGGATGCCGAGAAAGTCCCAGACCTGGGCGGCCACCAGCAGGGCCAGGCCCGTCCAGACCAGGGTGAGCCGGCCGCCGCTCAGCCCGCCATGGGCGGCCTGAGAGCCGTGGCCCACCATGCCATCGGCGTGGCTGGCTTTACCGTGGCCGCCGTGGCTGCTGCCGACCAGGAAGATCACTGTGTAGATCCGGGTGGCGCGATCACCGACAGCACCAACGGCCCGGCTCGGCGGTGGCGCCAGCAGGAGAGCCCGCTGGCGCCCACGGTCAGGGCGAGCGCGTGGCCGCCAGGGGGACCCAGACGAACACTGCCGTCCCGGGGACGAGGACGACTGGCCGGGGCTGGCCTCGGCGCTCAGGCCGCGCAGCACGACAGCTTGTTCACGTCGCCCTTGAACGACTGGGCCACCAACTTCAATCCTTCGCTCATGGTCAGGTACGGCGCCCAAGTGGTGGCCAGGTCGGTGACGGTGAGGCCGAACTTGACGGCGTAGACCCCGGCCAGGACGAGGTCCCCGGCCCCCTCGGCCACGGCGTGCACGCCGAGCACCTTGCCGGTGGCGGCGTCGGCCACGAGCTTGATCGCGCCCCGGGTGTCGCGGTTGGCCAGGGCCCGGGGCACGTTCTCCAGCTCCAGCACCCGGGAGACGACGTCATGGCCGGCGGCGCTGGCCTCGGCCTCGGTCATACCGGCGCTGGCCAGGGCGGGGTCGGTGAAGATGACCGACGGGAGCCCGGTGTAGTCCATGCGCCGGTGGGCATCGGTCAGCGCGTTCTCGGCGGCCAGGTTGCCCTGGGCGGCGGCCACGTAGACGTACTGGTGGGCGCCGGTCACGTCGCCGGCGGCGAAGACCCGGGGGTTGGACGTACGCAACTCGTCGTCGACGGCCACGAAGCCGTCGTCGTCGACCTTGACCCCGGCGGCGTCGAGGTCGAGGGCGGCCGCCCGGGGGCTGCGCCCGGCCGCCACCAAGATGGCGTCGGCGGCAAGGCGGCTGCCGTCGGCGGTGACCACCACGGTGTCGGCACCGTCACGCTCCACCGCCACCGCCCGCTGGGCCACGACCGTGATCCCCTCGTCGGCGAAGACCCGGCCGATCCACGCCGCCAGCTCCGGCTCGGCCCGGGGGGCGAGACGGCCGACCAGGGTGACCTCGGCGCCCAGTCGGGCCAGGAGCTGGCTCTGCTCCATGCCCACGAAGCCGCCGCCGATGGTGACCAGCCGTGCCGGCACCTGGGTGAGCTCCATGGCCGTCGTCGATGTCAGGTAGCCCGCCTCGGCCAGGCCAGCCACATCGGGCACCTTGGGCTCCGCCCCGGTGGCCACCAGGTACGCGGTGGCCCGCAGCGGTCGCCCGTCGACCTCCAGGGTGTCGGCGTCGACGAAGCGGGCCTCGCCGTGGAGGATGTCGAAGCCGTAGGCCGCAGCCACGTCCACGTACTTGGCCTGGCGGAGCTGGTCGACCAGCTCGTCCTTCTGGGCCACCAGGGCGGCCAGGTCGGGACGTCCGGCGGTGGTGGGCAGCCCGGCGAAGGGGTGGGACCCGGCGGTGTGGAAGGCGTCGGCTCCGGCCAACAGCGTCTTGGAGGACACGCAGCCGACGTTGACGCACGTGCCCCCCACGGCGGCCCGTTCGATCACAACCACCCGCGCGCCCAGGTTGGTGGCCCGGATGGCGGCCGCGAAGGCTGCGCCACCGGAGCCGATGACGGCGAGGTCGTAGTCGCCCTCCGATGCCCCCGTGATGGTCGAGACGATCTCAGCGGGCTCGATGTCGGTGTCACCGGCGGTGTAGCCGGCCTGGCTGATGGCGTCGGCCAGGGCGTCCGGGTCGCCGTCGAAGTCGGCGCTGGCCACGCCGCGCCGGAAGTCGGCATATGCGGCGGTCGCTCCCGCCCCCCGCAGCGCCGAGGTCACCGTTGTCTCGCAGTGCCCGCACGTCATGCCTCCGACCGCGAGGCGGACCCTGGCCATCAGCTCTCCTCGGTGGTGGTGGCGTCGATGCGCCGGCAGCAGGCGATCTGGGCCTCGTTGGCCTCCAGGAAGCGCCGGGCCTGGTCCACCAGCGTCCGGACCTTGCGGTCCTTCACCCGGTAGAGGGTGCGGCGTCCCTCGGTGCGGCTCTGCACGAAGCCGCACCACACCAGGCAGCTCATGTGCTCCGAGACCCGGGCCTGGGTGGCCCCGAGTCGCCGCACCAGCTCCATCTGGTGAAGCTCGCCCTCTTCCAGCAACAGCTCGAGCAGCCGCAGCCGGGTGGCGTCGCCCAGGGCCCGGAACAACCGGGCCAACAGCTCGGTGTCGGCCAGGACGACGGGCTCGGACTCGACGATGGCCGGACGACCACCAGGCATAGGTCTTCTCCCTGTTCGATCAGTACAACCGGATCATACGGCTAAACGGGTTGAATGTCTACGCGCCCGTCGTGTTGGTCTCCAATGCCGCTCCCAGGCGCAGGCTGTTGAACCGCCGGCCCAGCTCGAAGCCCTGGTTCAAGCTGAGCACGAACGTGCCCGGGTGCTCATCGACCCAGGTCGCCCCCGCCTCGGGCGAGGCGAAGAACAGCACGTAGTGACAGAAGCTGGTGACCACGTCATCGGCCCACGGGCGTCGTGGCAAAAGGAACGACGCGACCGCCGTCGCCGGCTCGGCTTCTCGCACCCCCTCGGGTCCGACGACGAGCGAGACCGGGCGTCACGTGACCGGGCACCGGGGGCGCACCTCGGCCACCTGGCCCAGGATCGGCGTGATGAACAGGGTGTCCCAGGCGCACCACGCGTGGAGCTGGCACCCGTCGACGGTGTAGCCATGGGCCGTTTCGGCCAGGGCCAGGCCCCAGAAGCCGATCACGTCGCCAGCATCGTCACGGAACACGCCGGGCCAGCGATCGAGGGTCTCCGCGACCTGAGGCTCGTCGAGCTCGCACCGCCGGGCCAGCGTCGTCACCGAACCGGGGCGCCCTCGGCCAGGGTGCGGTACAGCCCCACCGTCAGGTGCTGGCCCCTGCGATCCAGTTCTGGGCATGCCGCGACAACGGTGGCGGCGAGCTCGTCAAGGTCGACCTCGATGCGCATGGTTTCCTCCTTGACCTCCGAGGCAGATATCATCCGCCTAACCGAATATAGCGAGCACTCGCGCCGTTCCCGGGAAGCAGGTACCGATGCCCAGAGAAGTCGACCGCCACCAGGTCCAGCAGCTCCTCAGAGAAGGGGCGCAGCTGGTCGACGTCATGGGCGGCAAGGAGTTCGAGGCCTCCCACATCGTGGGCGCGGTCAACATCCCCATCCGCAAGCTGGCCGCCGAGGCCAGGAGGCGCCTCGACCCCAGCCGGGGGGTCATCACCTACGGCTACGACTCCCTCTGAGACATGAGCCCCCGAGCCGCGTGGCGGCTCGAAAGCCTGGGGTTCGACCCGGTCTACGACTTCGTCGGCTCGAAGATGGAGTGGATCGGGACGGGCCTGCGCTGGGAGGGGACCGACGCGTCGCTGCCCACCCTGGGCACCTTGGCCAACCCCGACGTCGCCGTGTGCGCCCTCGACGGAACCGTCGGGGTCGTGCGCACCCGTCTCGGCCATCATCCGATCTGCCTGGTGCTCAACGACGAGCGCATCGTGCTCGGCCTCGTGGCCGCCGAGGCCCTGGGAAGCGACGACGACCAGTCAGTTGCTGGCGTCATGCAGGAGGGCCCGAGCACCTACCGGCCCCACGTGACGGCCACCGAGATGGCCGAGCGCCTGGCCGAGCATCCTCAGCCCAGGATCCTGGTGACCACGCTCGACGGTCGCCTCGTCGGGGTCGCGAGCGCGGATGACATCTCCAAGGCCGCTCCACGAGGAGCGCCGTGAACCAGGCCATGACGACGGGGTTGAAGGCGCAGCGATCGCGACGCTGGCGGGATACGTCGGCACGAAGCTCATGGAGCCCGTGTCTCAAAAGCTCATGAACGAGAGTCCGAGGAGGCGAGGACCCAGGAGGACGAGGTGCGCCCCGGCCCTCCGCCGAGGGTTGCGGCGCAGAAGATGGCAGGGCTCCTGGGCCCCACGCTGACCGACGGGCAGCTCGACGCCGGCACTATGGCCTTCCACTATGGGCTCGCCATCGGTTGGGCGCCGCTCTACCAGGTGCTTCGTCGGAACACACCGCTCGGTTTTGTGGCGTCCGCACTGGCGACCGGGGCCGCGATCAGCCTCGTGGCCGACGAGATGGCGGCTCCCGCTCTCGGCTTCACCGCACCCAACCGGGCCTATCCGCTCGCCACGCACTCCGTGGCCTGGCTGCTCATCTCGTTTTCGGCCTCGTCGTAGGCGGGGCCACTGAGGTGAGGTGGGCGGTGCTCGGGCGGTAATTTTCCCACCCCCAGGCCTGGCGTGCCCACCTCTAACACGTATTAGAGGACGCATTTTTGGCCACTTGGCACCGTTACTCAGATGACCCCAGCAGGCCCAGGCGCCGAGCCAGCAGCGCCGTCCGCAACGTGGGCCTGCCGTCCACGACGGCGGGGAGGTCGGAGACGGTGTCGAGGTCGGCGAGCTCGGGGAGCAACGCCACGCCGAGGCCGAGGGCTTCTAGCCTCTCCTGCTGGCGCCGACCAGTATCGGCTGCGCTCATCTCCACCCCGAGGAACACCCGTTCCTCGGGGTGGCGTAGCCCGATCGCCCACCACCCCCCATCGTCGGCATGGCCGAGGGCAGCTGGCCAAGTATCGAGGGCGTTCAGGGCGGAGTCGAGCTGACTGGGCGTCACCTGGGGCGTGTCCATGCCGATCTGCACTCCGGGGCCGCCGGCGACGGCCCAGGCGTGGGCCAGACGGCGGTCGAGCCCGCCCTCACACTGGGCGACGACCTCGAAGGCCGGAGGCAGCCACGGGCCCGGCTC
>JBHENM010000535.1:0-5356 GCA_046262035.1 Acidimicrobiales bacterium
TCACTGGCACCTGTTATCGCGCACCGGCGGCCGGCCTGTGGGGGCCGGATGACGGGAGACCGTCACGTCCGGTCCTGAGAGAGCGGGAGGGGGAGGTTCCCTCCCGCTACTCACCACTTCAACAAGCTGCGGGACAACCTCCTGGTGCGCTGGGCGGCCATCGAGGCCGTCAGCCGCCAGCGGGGCGGCTCGTTTCTCCAGACCGACTACTTCCGCATCGCCGAGCGACGCAACAACCGCAACATCGCCCGAGTTGCCGTCGCTCGCAAGTTGCTCACCCTCGTGTTCTACGGCCTGCGTGACGGAGAGATCCGCTGCCTGGCCCACGCCGGGTGAGACAGCTCGGACGCAGCCAGGGCGCGTGCTCGTCTTGTGTCATGACTCCCGTTCCGGCGAGGTCGCCGACTTGATTGAGCCCGCCTGGCTGTGGCCGCACCGCTCCATGCCTGCCTCGCAGCGGCGTAGGGATGACCGGCACCCGAGCTTCGGCGTTGCCGCCCCCGATCGCACTCGGGACTTGGAGACGGCCGATCGCGTCCTGTCCCCGATCGAGGAGGGACGCCTGACCTAGAACCCAAACAAGCGGCTTCGCATGAAGCCCTGACGGGCTTCGTCGCCAAGTGTGCTCGTGGCGCTGCCCGGGACGTCAAGGCTTCCCCTTCGGGCGGCCTGACGGCCGGCCTTGACCGCCCTGCATTCTCCGCGCCGGCACTCAGCCACCGACGCGGCCTATCGGCGCGCCTCGGATAGAGCGATCACGCCACGCGGGACCCAAGATCGTGCCGACTCTTCGAGCCGGCGCTCTTGACAAGAGGCGCTCCTTCAGGGATGACACCACGGGCGAGGCGGGTGGCCGGCGCCAAGCAGGCTTGAGGTCACCGTTGCTGGCCCGCGGGTGCATGACGGGCGACAGACACGCTCTGTGCCGAGCCGAAGACGGCCCGACCGGAAAGCTCGCGCCGTGAAGCCACCCGCGCCAAGCCGGCATTGAGTCGTGTCGATGGGAGTGGCCGCCCTACCGGAGCCGAGGTGGGTGCCGATAGGTATGGACCACAGCGTCCAGCGCGAACCCTCTCGAGCACAGGCTGACACGAGATGCTGCGCAAAAATGATGACACATCGCGGACAACTGCGCCTCGGAGGGGCCGCCGCACCCCCTCCCACCTGCAGTTTCCTTGTGTCGGAGAGGGGACTTGAACCCCTACGCCCTATTCGGGCACCAGGCCCTCAACCTGGCGCGTCTGCCAATTCCGCCACTCCGACGTGGCAGGCCAGTCTACGCCTACCCGACCAGGCGGACCCGCGAGGCGTCGAACGTGCCGAAGGCGGACATGGCCAGATCCCGCACCCGGGACGAGACAAGGGTGTGGGTCTCGTATTGGGCGATGGGCACCACCGGGAGCTCGGACATCAGGAGCTTCTCGGCCTGCTGGTACGCGTTCAGGCGCTTGGTCTCGTCTCCGGACTCCCGGGCCGTCCGGATGAGGGAGTCGAAGTCGGGCGAGCTGAAGCCGGTGACGTTGTCGGCGTGGCCGCTGTAGAAGAGCGGCGTCAGGAACGCATCGGGCGTGGGATAGGAGCCGATCCACGCCAGTCGAAAGAACTCCTGCTCGCCACTGACGGCGAACTTCAGATAATCGGTGTAGCTGTGGGCCCGGAGGTTGGCGGGGATGCCGGCTGCCCTGAGGTTGCCCTGGATGGCCTGGGCCACGGCTTCCTGCGTCGGATCCTGGTCGTAGTCGATCTGGATCTCGGGGACGGCTCGGGACCCGAACACCTCACCCAGAAGGATGCGGGCCCGAGCAGGGTCGAACCGGCACTTCTCTCCACAGGGGTCGGGCTGATAGCCGGGAATGCCCTGGGCGATCACCCCGGACGTGGCCCGCACGCGGTTGCCGTATACCACCCGGACGATGGCGTCACGGTCGATGGCCCGCACGACGGCCTCACGGAAACGGGTGTCCTGGAACTTCGGATTACGCAGGTTGAACCCGTAGAAGAGCTCGGCCGGATAGGGCCGGAAGCTGTCCCGCCCTCGGTCCCTGACGACCTGCTCGACCCTTTCCGCCGGGATCGCCGTCCAGTCCAGGCGGCCCCGCAGGAAGGCTGCGTAGGGCGCATCGCTGTCCGAGCCCATGTGGACTTCCAGTCCCTTCAGGGACATCTTCATCCCCGGAGCGGGCATGAGACGGATGACCTCGGCGCTGCGGGAACGGATCATGAACGGCCCGCTCCCGACCGGGTGGACGGCGAAGGGCTGTGCCGGCGCGGGCGCCTCGACCGACTCCCTCGGGACGACGCCGAACGACGGATGACCGAGGATGGCCGGGAAGGAGGACAGGGGATAGGACAGCTCGATCCGGACCGTCCCCCGCCCCGGGAGGGTCACTCCCTCGAAGCCCTCGACCTTGCCCTCGCTCAGGGCCTGGTAGCCGACGATGGCTTCTAGCTGGGCCGACGACGGGGAGTTCGAGTCCTTCCTGCCGATCCTGTCCAGCGTGTACTTGACGTCGTCGGGGACGACGGCGCGCCCATTGCTGAACCGGGCGCCAGCCCGGAGCGTGAAGGTCCAGGCCTTCTGGTCGGGGCTCGCCTCCCAGCGGGCGGCCAGGGCGGGACGGACCTGCAGGGTCTCCGGGTCGTAGGTGGTGAGACCGTCGAAGAGCTGCTCGACCACCAGCAGCTCGGCCGGGAAGCGGGCCTGCGCCGGATCGAGGGACTGGGGTCGCTCGAGGCCGATGCGGAGGACGCCCTCGGGGGCTCCCTCGCGCCCGCCCTCGGAGTCGGCCGAGCAGCCGGCGGCGACCAGGGCCAAGACCAGGAGCAGCCCGCGGAGGAGCTTCAGACGGGCGAACATTGGTTCAAGGCTACGGGTTGCTCGACCGGCGGCGACGCCACCCTCCTACTCCTGTGCGTCACAGAACGTCGCGCGCCTCCGGAAAGTGGCACGCGGCCCAGTGGCCGGGAGCCTTCAGCTCGAGAGGCGGCGGCACCGTCCGGCATATCTGCTCTGCCTTCCAGCACCGGGTGTGGAAGCGGCACGCGGGTGGAGGGTTTGCGGGCGAGGGGACGTCGCCCTTGAGGATGATCCGCTGCCGGCGCCGCTCCTTCTGGGGATCGGGGATGGGCACGGCCGAGAGGAGGGCGACGGTGTAGGGGTGCTTGGGGCTCTCGTACAGCTCGTCCCGATCGGCCACCTCGACCAGCTGCCCCAGGTACATGACCCCAACCTTGTCGCTGATGTGACGGACAACGGAGAGGTCGTGGGCGATGAACACGTAGGTCAGTCCCAGCCGGGCCTGCAGGTCCTCCAGCAGGTTGACGATCTGGGCCTGGATCGAGACGTCCAGGGCCGACACGGGCTCGTCGAGGATGATCAGCTTCGGGTTGAGGGCGAGGGCGCGGGCCACGCCCACCCGCTGACGCTGGCCGCCCGAGAACTCGTGGGGGTAGCGGGACGAATGCTCCCGGTTGAGGCCGCACAGCTCGAGTAGCTCCTCGACACGGGCGCGAGCCGCCTTCCGGCCCTTGCCCTGCACGATCAGTGGTTCGGCGACGATCTGGCCGACGGTGTGGCGGGGGTTTAGGGAGGCGAAGGGATCCTGGAAGACGATCTGCATCTCCGCCCGCAACGCCCTCGTCTCCCGCGAGCCCAACGGGAAGATCGACCGCCCGTCGAACTCCACCTCGCCCGAGGTCGCCGGCAGGAGCTTCAGGATGAGGCGGGCGGTGGTGGACTTGCCGCAGCCCGACTCTCCCACCAGCCCGAAGGTCTCACCCCGCTGCACGGTGAACGACACCCCGTCCACGGCGTGGATGGCTCCCACCTGGCGGCGCAGGAAGGCGCCCTTGGTGACCGGGAAGTGCTTGGTCAGGTTCCGGACGGTGAGCAGCCCTTCCCCGGTCCCCTCGCCAGGAAGCCCTTCCGTGACCTGTCCGGCGGTGGCGTCGACGGTCATGGCTCGGCCAATCCTCCCACCCCTCCTTCGGTCGCTGCCACCGCGGAAGCGGCCACGTCGACGTCTTCCTCACGGGCCTGGACGCGGGGATGCCAGGTGTCCACC
Organism: Acidimicrobiales bacterium; assembly: GCA_046262035.1. Lineage (GTDB taxonomy): Bacteria > Actinomycetota > Acidimicrobiia > Acidimicrobiales > AC-14 > JBHENM01. Next base: position 4,065 of record JBHENM010000535.1, read on the forward strand.
GGCTTCACGAGCCGTTCTGCGGGTGAGATCCACCCCGGCTCCAGCACGAAATGGCACCGGGCGCGGTGGTCGAACCCGACGTCGATGAACTCGGGGTCCCGGCGGACGCACAGCTCGTCGTCGCGGTAAGGGCACCGGGGGTGGAAGCGGCAGCCCCGGGGCGGGCGCAGCATGGAGGGCGGCTGCCCTTCGATGGGCCGCAGCCGTCCGATGCGTCGCTGGTCGAGGCGGGCGATGGACTCCATCAGGCCCCAGGCGTAGGGCATCCGGGCCTTGTAGTAGAGAGCGTCGACCGATCCCTCCTCCACGATCTGTCCCGCGTACATGACCGCGACACGGTCGACCAGCCCCGCCACCACCCCGAGATCGTGGGTGATCAGGATCACGGCCGCGTGGGTCGTCTGCGCCGCCTTGGTCAGGATCTCGAGCACCTGGGCCTGGATGGTGACGTCGAGGGCGGTCGTGGGCTCGTCGGCGATGATGAGGTCGGGGTCGTTGGCGATGGCCATGGCGATCAGGGCCCGTTGGCGCATGCCTCCCGAGAACTGGTGGGGATAGTCGTCCACTCGGGTCCTCGGGCTGGGGATGCCCACGATGTCAAGGGTCTCGATGGCCCGGTCCCGTGCGGCCGCCCGCGAGACCTCGGCATGGGCTCGCACCACGTCGGCGATCTGCTCGCCGATGGTGAAGACCGGGTTGAGGGACGTCATCGGGTCTTGGAAGATCATCGAGATCTCAGACCCTCGGAGCTGGCGTAGCTCCTCGGGCGACAGGAGCTGGAGGTCCCGGCCCTTCCACAGCAGTTCGCTCGCTTGCACTTCGGCCGGCGGCTGGGGCACGAGCCCGAGAATGCTGAGGGCGGTGACGGACTTGCCCGATCCCGACTCGCCGACGATCCCGAAGATCTCGCCCGGACGGACGTCGAACGAGACGCCGTCAACGGCTCGCACAGGACCGGCGTCGGTCTGGAACGTGGTCCGCAAATAGTGGACCGACAGCAGCGGCGGACGCTTCACTTCAGGCGCGGGTCCAGCGCGTCACGCAGGCCATCCCCCACGAACACGAAGCTCACGACGGTGGCGAAGATGGCGGCCGACGGGAAGAACAGCAGGTGGGGCGAGGTGAAGAGAAAGCTTCGGCCGGTGTTGACCATCAGTCCCCAGGCCGGCGTGGGCTCGTCCACACCGACGCCCAGGAAGGACAGGGCCGCTTCGGTCAACACCGCCGTGCCCACGAAGATGGTGGCGAACACGATCACGGGCTGGATGGCGTTGGGCAGGATGTGGCGGGGG
>JBHENM010000536.1:0-1825 GCA_046262035.1 Acidimicrobiales bacterium
CCTTGATGTGGTTGATCCTGTCGGTCAGCTCGGCCTCGGTCGCCACCTCGCCCTCCTTGTGCTCCACCTGGCTCAGGGTATCCGCCTACCATAGCCCATGTAGGCTATGGTAGGCGGGAGGCGAGGGGGGCGGGATGAGCAAAGCCAAGCGGGAGCTGCGCCGCAAGCTGGCACGCGAGCAGCGCGCCATCGAGCGCCGGCTCGAAGAGGCGGTGGCGCCCAACGCCGCCGGCCCGGTGCTGGGACGGGCGAACATCGCCTATGAGCTCTCGGAGCGCACCCAGGGAACAGCCCACGGCGGCATGGGGATGGTCGCCCGCCTGGTGGCCGACGTCGGCCTGGCCGCCGAGATCGACGCCTCGGTCCAGCTGCTGCGCCAGCACCGCCCCTACCACGAGTCCGACCATGTGCTCAACATCGCCTACAACGCCCTCTGCGGCGGCACCCGCCTCGACGACATCGAGGCCAGGCGCACCGACGGCGTGTTCCTCGACGGCCTGGGGGCGGCCGCCCTGCCCGACCCCACGACCGCGGGGGACTTCTGTCGGCGCTTCGACGAGGGCGACGTGATGGAGCTGGCCGAGGCGGTCAACCGCTGCCGGCTCGGGGTGTGGGGCCGCCAGCCCCCCGCCTTCACGGCGCAGACGGCGCGCATCGACGCCGACGCCACCATCGTGGGCACCGACGGCGAGTGCAAGGGCGGCATGGACATCGCCTACAACGGCACCTGGGGCTACTCGGCGCTGGTGGTCTCGCTGGCCAACACCGCCGAGCCGCTCTATTTGGCCCTGCACGGCGCCAACCGGCCCTCGCATGAGGGGGTGGTCCCCCTCTACGACCGGGCCATCGCCCGGTGCCGGGAGGGCGGCTTCGCCGACATCCTGCTGCGGGGCGACACCGACTTCTCCTTGACCTCCGAGCTCGACCGCTGGGACGACGATGGCGTGCGGTTCGTCTTCGGCTACGACGCCAAGGCGAACCTCGTCGAGCGGGCCGCCGACGCCCCCGACGAGCTCTACCACGAGCTGGTGGCCCGGGCCGAACGAGCGATCGCCACCAAGCCCCGCACCCGGCCGGCCAAGGTGAAGGACGGCATCGTCCGCCAGCGGGGCTACAAGGTGCTGCGCCAGAAGAACGAGGAGGTCGTCGAGTTCGACTACCGACCCGGCCGCTGCAAGAAGGACTACCGGGTCGTGGCCCTGCGCAAGAACATCTCCGTCGAGCGGGGCGAGGCCGTGCTGTTCTGCGAGTACCGCTACTTCTTCTACATCACCAACGACCGGCGCCTCAGCGCCGACGAGGTCGTCGGCGAGGCCCGCCAGCGCTGCAACCAGGAGAACCTGATCGCCCAGCTCAAGGGCGGCGTGCGTGCCCTGCACGCCCCGGTCAACACCCTCAACGCCAACTGGGCCTACATGACCATGGCGTCGCTGGCGTGGAGCATCAAGGCCTGGTGCGCCCTGCTGCTGCCCGTCTCGGCGCGCTGGGCCGACAAGCACGAACACCAGCGCCGCCGGCTGCTGACGATGGAGTTCCGCACCTTCCGCCAGGCCTTCATCGACATCCCCTGCCAGATCGTCAGGACCGCCCGCACGGTGCGCTGGCGCGTCCAGGCCTGGAACCCCTGGCTCGGCGCGTTCTTCCGTCTCCTCGACGCCCTCTGACCCGCGCCCGCCCGGCGCCTCACCGCCTCGAGCCCCACGGGCTCTGGACCACCGCGCCCCCGAACGCGCCCGCGGCGCGCGTGCGACGCGCAAAACGGCAAGTGGGCGGCAGCGGGCACAGCAAACGAGCAGCCGCCCGCCATCGGCCCGACAAATCCATC
>JBHENM010000537.1:0-3068 GCA_046262035.1 Acidimicrobiales bacterium
GGTAGCCCTGGGCGCGCAGGCGGGCAAGGGCGGCGTCGAGGTAGACGGTGTTCCACAGCGTGGCGCAGTTGAGCATCAGCCCGAGGGCGCCCAGCTGGTCTTCCATCCCCTCGTGGTAGGCCTCACGCAGCTCGCCCTTGCGGCCGTGGAAGATGTGCCGGGCCAGGTCGTGGCGGCTCTCCTGCAGGTTGCGCATGCCCTTGATCTGGCGCCGGTAGGCCTCCTCGTCGACGTAGGACAGCACGTGGAGGGTCTTGAAGATCCTCCCGTAGTGGGCGAGGGCGTCGCCGAGCTGGGTCGGGTTGCCGCCATGGGCCAGCATCCGGATGACATCGTGGGCGCTCACGGCGCCGGTGTGGATCGAGGCGACCAGCCGAAGGATGTCCGGCCAGTGTCGGCGGATCCGCTCCAGGTCGATCTTGCCCCGGGCGGCGGTCCCAAGCGGCCCGTAGTCGGCGGATGGGTCGATCCGCCACAACTTGGCGTCGGGCAGGTCCGCGATCTGCGGCCGGTAGTCGAAGCCGAGCAATCGAAGAAGACCGAACACCATGTCGCTGTAGGACCCGGTGTCGGTGATGATCACCTCGGGGCGCCGTCCCGCCTCCTGGCGGTAGATCAGGTCGATCAGGTGCAGCGAGTCCCGGGGGGTGCCCGATACCACCATCCCGGCCAGGCCGACCGACTGGTCGTTGATCAGGTTCAGCCAGGTGGCTCCCCGGCGCCGCCCGAAGTACTTCGGGTTGGGCCTGGCGTCGATGCTGCGCACCGGCACGACGAAACGGATGCCATCCACGGCGGCGACCAGCCCACCGCCCAAGGCTTGCGCCAGCGCGATGTCCGCCTGCGCCTCGACCAACGGCCCGTTGGCGGCGGCATAGTTCTCCGCCCGCAGGTACGTCTGGTCGACATGGCTTATCCGGGCTCGGGTCAGCGCGGGCACGCCCGGGGAGATGACCGGGGCGTAGCCGACGTTCAGCGCCTGGGCGGTGAGCGCGGCGGCGATGGTGATGTCCAGGTCCGCCAGTCGGCTCTTTCCGCCGGAGGCCGCGGTGAACGCCTTCACGAAGCCCGGGACCCAGCTCATCACCTCGAGCACCATCTCGCCGATATCGACAAGGGGCACCATGGCCTCGCAGCGGTCCCGCAGGTCGGTCAGGCTCGGCGGGTCCGCGATGGCGTCGATCTTGCCCGCGTGCAGCCGCCCATCAGCGTCGATGGCGACCTCGACGCCCGAGGCAAGACGCCCAGCGAGATACCGCAGAGCCTCGTCCAGGTCGCGGGCATGCTCGGCGAGGAGCCCGTCAGGGTCTTCGGGTAGCTGCAGGGCGTTGAGCACCGGGCCACGGGCGGCGTCCCACGCCGGTCCGGCCAGCAGCTGCGCCCGCGGGTCGGCCCAGCGAGATGAGGCCGTGGCGAAGATGTCCCGGCGGCGCAGGCGCTGGTGGAACTGCTCCAAGACGCAGAGCACGTACCCGGCACGGTCGACGGTGCCCTCGGGGCGGCCGGGTTTGAACACAACCCGACGCCAGCTCGCCGGCACGACATCCGCCGCCACCTCGCCGACATCGAGATAGCCGGTCGGGACCCGCTTGGTCGGCCGGGCTGCCATCAAGTCCGGCAGGCCGCGCAAGGCATCGAGCACAGGAACTGCCTCCGCTGTCGCCCCGAACTCGATGGTGGCGCACAGCTGGGGCAGGAACCGTCGGACCACTCCGTAGCGCTCGACCAGGGCTGCCCGCCACTCCGCGTCGGGGTCGGCACCCGGGGCGGGCACCACCTCGGCGATGTTGGCCACCGCCGAGCGGAGCTCGGCCCGTGACACGACCTTTTCAATCGCGTCCCAAATCGCCTCCAGGCTGACATCGGTACCCGACTCGGCGGCGTCCAGCAACACTGCGACCGCAGCGGCGAGCCTCCCGGCGTCCTTGCTCACCTGGGGATAGCGGCGCACCTTCTCGGCTTTGGATTCCCGCTGCGCCCGGGCCAGCAAGTCGTTGGTCATCAACAGGTCGAACAGCTCCAAGGCGTCATCGGTCGCCTTGGCCTCCAGGTACACCACGGTGGCCAGCAGCGTCGCCAATCTCCGAGCGTCGGGACGGCGCCGCAACGCCGGGGCCTTGCCCGCCATGCCGTAGCGGGCCAGCTCCACCACCCGCCGCCGCGGCACCGCCCCCAGGTCCGTGCCCCCCAGCCCGAGGCCGGCGATCTCCGCGACCCGCTCCAATGCGGCCGCCATGGACTTGCCCGATGCCGTCGTCGGGCCTTTGCGCAGTCGCTCCAGATCAGAGATCCGTGAACCCTCCGGCACCTCCAGGAGCCTTTCGAGCTGTCGGGCCTGGCTCGGGGTTGGCATGGCCGCGAGGGTCTCCCAGAGACGCTGCAGCGCCTCGTCGCGCGCCCGGGCCACCAGCCTGGCGAGCGTCGTCACCCCCGGCAGGAGCACCTTCCGTTCCCGTAGCCAGAGCACCGATGCGTCGAACAGCGTCTTGGGCCCATCGCCAGACACCCACGCCCGGTCATCCACCCAGCGGGCCATGTCAGCTTCGGCGCCGGCGAAGTCGCGCCACCCGTACTCGCCGGCAATCTCCCACTGGTGCTCGAAACGGGTCTTCTCTCGCGCCAGGTACGCCTTGGCGCCCGACACGTCGTCGATGTCGAGCTGCTGGGCGACGTAGTCGATCACCTCGGTCGGAACACCCAGAGGATCGGCAAGGAACGTGCCGAGGTAGCGCACCGTGACCACCTGAAGGGCGAAGCCCAACCGATTGTCGTCACCACGCCGTTTGGCGATCAGCGCCTTGTCGGCGTCGTCGAGGAAGAAGAGCCGCTCCAGCTCGAGCCGTGTCGGCGCTCCGGTGAAGCAGCCATACCCGGCCGCCTCGATCTGGTCCTCAGGTACGGGCTCGATGGACGCGGGCGACAACCGTAGACCACAGGCCTTGCACGCTGCGTCGCCCGCCGTCCCAAGCAGCAGGCGACACCCACCGCCTTAGCGCCAGTTTTCGTACGATTGTTCCTCACGGGCCACCTCGCGCAGCGCTGGTGCCGAAGTCGCGCCGCCCCTACCG
>JBHENM010000538.1:0-1052 GCA_046262035.1 Acidimicrobiales bacterium
CCCCAGTGCACCATGCTGCAATTATGGCTGTCTTGTTCTCGAAGTCCAGTTCTAAATTGGGCCCTTGCCGGTCGGCTTCACCGAGGGCGTCCGAGTTGAAGTGGTGATCACGCTGCCCCGACACGAGCGGCAGCGGCGCCATCGGAACGGTGAGGCGTGGCGAGGACAGTACATACAGTCAACATCGACGGGGCTGAACGGTGAACCTCGTGGCGTGCGGGCCTTCGGGCAACGGCAAGACCGATGCTCTCGAAGTCCTGGGCCAACTGGCGGTGTCGCCTTCTACGCATCCCTACCCGCGCGACATCGCCGGCGGCGAGATCGTCTTGACACCGGGATCGCTAGGTGGGGTTCCAAATCGCGCTCCGGTCGACCTCTCTGTAATAATCTTGATTATTACCCGGGGTTCCGCAGCTAAAGGGCCCATGTAGGCATTTTCGGCGCGAAAGGGCTGGTCACAGGGTCGGAGCCGGTGCTGCGGCCGAAAATCTGTAGGCACACGACGGGCTCACACCATCCAACATGCATTGGGGTTCGAGCCGTATGGTGTGAGCATGTACCTGCGCACGATCCAGCGGCGGAACAAGGACGGGTCGGTGGTTCGCTACGTACAGTTGGCCCACAACGTCCGCCACGCCGAGACGGGCAGCCCGGTGGCCGAGGTCATCCACAGCTTCGGCCGGGAGGACCACCTCGACCGCCAGGCGCTGGGGCGCCTGGTCCGCTCCATCGCCCGCTACCTGGGGCCCGAAGCCGAGCTGGTGTCCGAGGCCAGCGCCAGTGGCGAAGCGTTGTCGTTCGTGTCGTCCAAGGCGTTGGGCGGGGCGTGGGCGCTGGACGGGCTGTGGCGACGTCTCGGGATCGACAGGACGATGAACGCCATGCTCGCCGGGCGGCGCCTCGATCCCCGGGTCGAGCGGGTCATCTTCGCCCTGGTCGCCAACCGGGCCCTGGAGCCGCTCTCCAAGCTGGCCGCCACCCGCTGGGTGGGCGAACGGGTCGCCCTCCCGGGCCTCGACACCGTCGACGACGACGCCTGCTACCGGGCCATG
>JBHENM010000539.1:0-1999 GCA_046262035.1 Acidimicrobiales bacterium
CCGTGGTGGGGCCATGCATGTCGTGACAACCCGTCGTCACTACAAGGACAAGGTCTATGAGACCCACCTGCTGCGCCGTTCCTACCGCGAGGGTGGCAAGGTCCGCAACGAGACGCTGGCCAACCTCTCGCACCTGCCCGCTGATGTCATCGAGCTCATCCGTCGCTCGCTGCGTGGCGAGGCGTTCGTGGGCGCCGGCGAGGGCTTCGAGATCGCCCGCTCGCTGCCCCACGGCCACGTGGCCGCCGTGGTGGCGCAGGCCCACAAGCTCGGCTTTCCCGACCTGCTGGGGCCCGCCGGGGCCGAGCGGGACCTGGCCTTCGCCCTGGTGGTGGCCCGGGTGTGCCGCCCGGGCTCCAAGCTGGCCAGCGCCCGCTGGTGGGCGGACACCACGCTGGCCGCCGACCTGCGCGTGGCCGACGCGTCGATCGACGACGTCTACGGCGCCATGGACTGGCTGTTCGCCCGCCAGGGCGAGATCGAGGCGGCGCTGGCGAAGCGCCACCTAGCCCCCGGTGGCCTGGTCCTCTATGACCTCTCCTCGTCGTGGGTCGAGGGCAGCCACTGCCCCCTGGCCGCCCGCGGCTTCTCCCGGGACCGCAAGAGCGGGCGGGCCCAGATCGAGTACGGGCTGGTGACCGACCCCGAGGGGCGGCCGGTGGCCGTCGAGGTCTTCGCCGGCAACACCGCCGACCCCACCGCCTTCATCTCCGCCGCAGGCACGGTCCGAGAGCGCTTCGGGCTCACCGACGTGGTGATGGTGGGCGACCGGGGCATGATCACCTCCGCCCGCATCCGGGCGCTGGCCGAGGTCGGGGGCCTGGGCTGGGTCACCTCGCTGCGGGCGCCATCCGTCGCCGCCCTTGCCGCCGAGGGCGGCCCCCTGCAGCTGAGCCTGTTCGACGAGTCCAACCTGGCCGAGATCAACCACCCCGACTATCCGGGCGAACGCTTGGTGGCGTGCCGCAACCCGGCGTTGGCCACCGAGCGGGCCCGCAAGCGCGACGAGCTCCTGGGCGCCACCGAGGCGTTGCTCGCCAAGGTGGCGGCGTCGGTCGATGCCGGCAGGCTCACCGACGCTGCCAAGATCGCCCTGCGCGTGGGCCGGGACATCAACCGCTACAAGATGGCTAAGCACTTCGACATCGACATCGCCGCCGGCCGCTTCGCCTACTCCCGCAAGGCCTCCGCCATCGCCGCCGAGGCCGCCCTCGACGGTATCTACGTCATCCGCACCAGCGTCGGCGCCGCCACCCTGTCGGCCCCCGAGGTGGTGGAGGCCTACAAGCGCCTCACCCTGGTCGAGGCCGACTTCCGCTCCCTCAAGGCCATCGACTTGGACCTGCGACCCATCTACCACCACCTCGCCGAGCGCGTGCGGGCCCACGTGCTCATCTGCATGCTGGGGGCCTACCTGGTGTGGCACCTGCGCCGGGCGTGGGCCCCGCTGACCTTCACCGACGACGAACGGCCCGCCCGCTCTGACCCCGTGGCTCCCGCCCGGCGCTCGGCCGCCGCCCAGGCCAAGGCGTCCCGGCGGCGCACCGCCGACGACCAGGCGGTTCACAGCTTCGCCAGCCTGCTCGACCACCTTGCGACACTGACCCGCGACGAGATCGTCTTCACCGGGAGCTCGGGGGCGCGGGTCCACAAGCTCGCCAACGCCACCGCCGCACAGCGCAAGGCGTTCGAGCTCATCGGCTCGACGGTGCCCATGACCCTGGCGTAGTCAGAACCCCGACCAAGCGAACCGACGAGCCCCCTGCTCAGCAGGGGGTTCGTTCGTCAATCCGCACGTAACTTCGGCCTAGAAGTCCGACGGAGCCGGGGTTCGCTGGGCGTCCCGCAGAACCCGGTGCCCGATCAAGGTGGCCCCGGCCCGGAGCGCCAGGGCACCCAGGCTCCCTGGTCCGGTGACGACGTCGAGATCGTCGACCCTGGCCGCCCAATCCGGCGCCAGCGATCGGAGCTCGGAAGTGTCGGCCGCGGGGTGGAGGTG
>JBHENM010000540.1:0-4540 GCA_046262035.1 Acidimicrobiales bacterium
GACCAGCGCAACGCAAAGCTCATTTTGGACGTGGTCCTCCGGCGTGATGCCTCGGCGGCAACCCTGTATGTGCGGAACCTCCCTGCTGGCAGGTCTGCAGGGCGGCCGAAGAAGTGACCACGGTGTCTGACGGTGAGAGCCGGTCGTCCATCGATGTAATGCGCATTATCGGTATGTGTAGCGAGAAAGTCTTGTAATTCGTGGCCCAACGGAGTCGTATCCACCATATGCGGCTCTCATCGTCATACAGTTGCGCCGGAACATCGACACGCCGTGGAGGTGGCCGCAACATGTCGCAGGAGCAGCGACGGCAGGTCCTGGAGAGCCTCGGTCTGGTGCATCCCCGGCCGCAGGCGGTCAGCGCTCCGCTGTTCGTCAGCGGGGACCCGTTCTTCCTGTCCGAGGACAAGCTGCAGGTGAAGTACGAGATGCTGCGGGCCCATGTCGTCGACGGCTGGACGGTCACCGCGGCGGCCGAGGGGCACGGCTACTCCCGGGCCTCGTTCTACGTGGTCGCCGCCGCGTTCGACGCCGCCGGGATGGCCGGGCTCTTCGACGAGCGGCCGGGGCGGCGGGGCCCGCTGAAGCTGACCGAGGAGGTGGCCGCTTTCGTGGGCGGAGCCGACCCGGCGCTGTCGGGCGCAGAGGTGGCCCGTCAGGTGGAGCAGCGCTTCGGCGTCAGCCTGCACCGGCGGACCGTCGAGCGGGCGCGGCAGCGGTGAGGCGGCTGTGGCCGGTGGCCGAGGCGGCCCAGGCCGACTACGAAGGCCTTCGGGCCGCGGTGGTGGCCGGCGCGGCGTTGGCCGGCCCCGAGGCGGCCCGCTTCGCCCGGGCCGGGTTGTGGGGGCTCATCCGGCGGCCGGGGGCCGAGCCGGTCTTCGCGGCCCGGCTCCTGGGCGCCCAGCGCCCGGCGTGGACTCCCTATGAGGACCCCCGCCTGGTGGCGCTGGGCGTCGCCTACGAGTTCGTCTTGGAGTCGCCGGTTCCGCACCGGGGAGAGGAGACAGCATCATGAGAGTGGCGATCTACGCCCGGGTGTCCACCGAAGCCCAGGAGGCCCGGGGAAGCATCGGCTCCCAGCTGGAGGCGCTGGGGGCGCGGGTGGCGGCCGAGCACCATGAGCTGGTGGCCTCCTATGTCGACGACGGGTTCTCGGGCGCCCGCCTGGACCGGCCCGGGCTCGATGCCCTGCGGGACGCGGCCGAGGCCGGCCAGCTCGAGGAGCTGTGGTGCCTGACGCCGGACCGGCTGAGCCGCTCCTACGCCTACCAGGTGCTGATCGCCGATGAGCTGGCCCGCCACGGCGTGGCCATTCGTTACCTCGACGCTCCCGAGATCGCCTCGGACCCCCAGGCCCGGCTGTTGACCCAGATCCAGTCGGTGATCGCCGAGTACGAGCGAGCCAAGATCTCCGAGCGCTCCCGGCGGGGCAAGCTCTACCGGGCCCGGGCCGGCGAGGCCGTGCACTGGCGGGCGCCCTATGGCTACGTGCGCGTGCCTCGACAGGGCGACCGGGCGGCGCATCTGGTCGTGCACGAGGAGCAGGCCGGCGTCGTGCGGCGCATCTTCGCCGACTACACCACCGGCGGGCTGTCGCTGCGCCAGATCACGTTGCGGCTCAACGGCGAGGGCATTCCCACACCGGCGGGCAAGCGCTGGATCACCTCCACCCTGGGTCGGATGCTGCGGCGGGAGGCCTACGTGGGGCGGGCCTGGGTCAACACGACCAAGATGGTGGCCGACCGGGGTCCCGGCCAGCGCCCCCGTCAGATCCCCCGACCCCGCAGCGAGTGGATCGCCGTGCCCTGCCCGCGCATTGTCGACGACGCAACCTTCGAGGCCGCAGTGCTCGCCGGTCGGGACAACACCAACTTCTCCGCCCGTCGCCTCGACCCCGACGAGGAGGGCTGGCTGCTGCGGGGCTTGGTGTTCTGCGCCTGCGGGACGCGCTCCATCGTCGACCGGGGCCGCAGCTCCACCCCCACTGGGATCCGCTACTACGCCTGCCGCAACCGCTGCGGACTCACCGGCGCGGAACGACGCTGCCGCGAGCGCAACGTCCGCGCCGATGCCCTCGATGAATTCGTGTTCGGCGAGATCCGTGCCGCGCTCACCTCTCCCGCGATCCTGCTGGCCGGGGAACGGGCCGTCGCCGCCCGCCGTCCCGTTCCCGACGACGAGCTGCTGGCGGCCGAGCTGACCCGACTCGAGCGTCGCCTCGACAACGTCGCCGCAGAGCGCCGACGGGTGGCCGACCTCTACCAGGCCGGAGTTCTCGATCCCGCCGAGCTCGCCCACAGGGCCGACGAGATCGAACAGCGACGGCGTCAGCTCGGCTCACGCCGAGAGTCGCTGGTCGCCCAGCGCCATGAGCTCACGGCCGACAACCGTCTCCACCAGCGCATCGACAGCTTCGCTGCCCGAGTAGCGGCCACGCTCGACACCCTCGACTTCGCACAACGCCAACGGCTCGTCCGCCTCCTCGTCGAACGAGTCGACGTGCGGGGCTGGCAGCTGGACATCCACCTCCGCATCCCTCTCGACGAGCCTCGGGGTCCCGGTCCGGGCCACCAGCCTCCGTCGACGAGGGGGCCTGAGGGACAGGTGTCCAGCGAAGACCGTTTGCGTCGCATTGGTCATGGTGGCCGCGTAGCCGTGCTGGAGCGGGGCCCGTGTGCCCCCACCGTTCTTGTCGAAGTACTCCGGGCCGAGAGTGACCTGCCTACCGTCGACGGTGGTCATCGTGAGGGTGCTGGCCTGGGTGTCGATGGCGTCGACCCATCCCTTGGTCCCGTTGCGAACGCCGACGTGGGAGTCATTGACGCGGGTCATCACCAAATCGCCTTGCTGGAACGGTCGGTTGCCGACGTAGAGGGTGGGGCCTTCGAGTCGGCCCTCCTCGGCCATGTAACGGCGGGCCCGGCGGTTCAGGTCGTCGACGTCGGCCCGTCTGGGTGCGCTCATCAGCGCCTCGGGCCCGTCGGTGCGGAAGGCAGCCCACCAGTCGGCCACCATCTGGCCTCGGACCTGCGCCGCGTTGGGACCGGTGACGAACCGGCCCTGCTCGCGGTAGGCAGCGATGAACTTCTGCGGGTCACCGCTGCGGAGCTCGTCGAGGGCGGCGCGATCCCAGCCGTGGCGCTGGCGCCGGTTGTCGTGGAGCTCGAGTGTGGGGAGACGTTCGCTGAGTCCGCGCAGCACCCCGCCGGCGTCGATCTCGGGCAGCTGACGGGTGTCGCCGACGAGGACCAGCTTGGCGTTGGCGCCGACCGCGTAGGCATTGAGCTCGTCGAGTTTGCGGGTGCCGGCCATGCCCGCCTCGTCGACCACGAGGACGGTGTTGCGGGGAAGGCCGCCGGAGTGCTTGCCGTGCTCCAGATCCCACAGGAGGCGGTCGATGGTCGAGCTGGTGATGCCCGCGGCCCGTTGGAGCTCGTCGGCCGCCTCCCCGGCCAGGGAGGCGCCGATGACGCGGAAGCCGCTTCGCTCCCAGGCCTCGCGGGCGGCGTCGAGGCTGAAGGTCTTGCCCGTCCCGGCCTTGGCGACGACGACGTCGACGCCGGCGCCCGACGTCGCCAGGGCGCGAACGAGGGCCTCCTGGTCCTCGCCCAAGGGACTGCCGGCGTGGGCCCGCTCGGCGATGACCGCGTCGAGTACCTCCGGGCGGGCCATCCCGACGCCGGCATCGGCGCGCCCCACTGCGCTTTCGACCAGGCGGTGCTCGATGGCGAGAAGCTCGGGGGTGGAGTAGCGGGCCTCGTTGGGGTCGCCGGAGACGATGCGGCCGTCGGGTCGACGAACGCTGTCGTGGTGAGAGAGCCGGCTGGCGGCGTCGACAACGGGCACCACGGCGCGGGAGTCGAGGAAGTCGTCGGCCAGGTGCTCGATGCGGGCGCGGGGGGCCCCGTCGGGGTGTTGCTCGGCGATGGCCCGCAGTACGTCGCGGCGGGTGAAGGTGGACGCCTGCTGGGTGAGGCCGAGTGGGCCGGCGAGGTGAATGTAGAGCTCGGCGACGTCTGCATGGTCGAGCACCTTGGGCTGGTGGCGAGCAAGGGTCTGCTGCACTCCCGCCGGGTCCCAGCCAGCCTCGACGGCGCGGGCGGCCCACTGGGCTTCGAGCGTCCCGCCGTCGACTTCGTACTTCTCCTTCGGCCGACGGGTGTCGAGGGTGGCCAGCTGGGCGCTTCGGGCGGTGGACTGGCCCCGATCGGCCATCGCCTCGACGATCTCCTGGCGGCGCTGTGAGTGCGTCTCGATCCACTCCCGGGGGATGCCGGCGATCTCCGCCCAGCCGTTCTGCACCGGGGTCCACTCGACGCCCAGGCGCTCGGTGAGCTGGTGACGCAGGGCGGCCTCGTAGAGGAAGCCGGCGGTGCGCGCGTGCTGGTAGATGAGGGCCCCGTGCAGCGCTCCGAAGCGGTCGTCGACGCCCTCGGTCATGTTGGCCACCAGCATGTGCGAGTGGAGGTGAGGGTCTCCGGCGCGGCTGGTGCGGTGGCGGAAGGCAGCCACGGCCAGGCCCTCTCCGCTGACACGGTGG
>JBHENM010000541.1:0-4795 GCA_046262035.1 Acidimicrobiales bacterium
CCGGCGGGCGGGGTGGTGTCGGTGGAGACGCACGTCGCTACCGGGGGGTCATGGGCGGTCATGTCGGTACAGGACGCATGCGGCGGCATGGCGCCCGAGAACCTTGGCCCATGCCTTCGATGGCGGGTCCCGGCGATCAACGACGGGTCGTGCCGGGCGCGGCTCCGGGCTCGGCCTGCTCATCGGGCCTCACGGCGGCGCACGGCGGCGATATCAGCGTTCACAATCAGGCCGGCGGTTGCCGGTTCACCGTGCGGCTGCCGCTGGCACTCAACGAACGAAACCGAGAAGGGATGGACCGTGGCTGATCCAACCGAGCGTGTTCTCCCCGCCCCCCTCCGGATGGCCCAAGGGCTGGCGGCGCTGCGGGTGTTCGCAGGGGTGATCCTCCTCGCCAACGGGCTGGCGAAGCTGCTCGGCATCTCCACGATCACCGTAGGCCCCTACCAGGCCAACCTCATCGACCGGGAGGCGACCCGGTTCATCCTGCGCTTCGAGGGCCTGGAGAACCCGGCCAACGGCGGCCCGGGCACAGAGGTACCGGGGCTGAAGCCCGTCGTGCGCTTCCTCCTCGACAATTTCGGGCTGGTGCAGTGGCTCATCACGGCGGCAGAGATCGGGATCGGGGTGCTGCTCGTGGTCGGTCTTGCCAGCCGTGGAGCAGCAGGGCTCGCCCTGTGCGGTCACTTGTTCCTGGCCCTGCTCTACGCCTCGTCCAACCGCTGGCTCTTCGAGCAGCCGCATGAGTACGTGCCGGTGCTGATCCTGCTCCTGGTCCCCGCCGGGCGGGTGTGGGGGCTCGACGGGCGCCTGCGCTGGGATCGGGCCCGATCGGGCCGGTTCCCGTTCTGAGTCAGTGGCCGGGCCCGCGACACCGGGCTCGTGGACAGAGCGCGTGAACGGCTCATGTTCCCGGCGATTCCCCCACCGCGGGAGAGGCCATCATGACGAGCTCGTCGGCGACAAGGCGCTCGAAGAATGGCCGGACGACGATCATGCCCAACAGCCATCCGGCGAGTCCTCCGCGCATCGTGAAGGTGCCCTCATGGGCGACGGTCGTACTGCTCCCGTTGGAACCTATGACGAAGCGCTCGGCGCAGGACCGGAACGGCCCTTCGATGTGCTCGAAGGTAACGGCGCTGTCGGTGAAGCGGACGAGCTCCCGGGTCCGGTTGGAGAACGGCCCGGCATGGCCTTCGAATTGGGCGACGACCTCACCAGGGCGCGATGACTCGACGGCGGCCGTTTCGGAGAGCTTGCGATCGAACGCCTCGAATGCCTCGGCCGGTGAGCAGTCGATGCTCACCTCGCACCGGCGCAGCGAACCGACCTCGTCGGCCGATGGGCTCAGGCCGGCCAGCTCCCGGGCGCTCACCTGGCGCCCGAAACGGGGATAGGCCGTCCGCTCGATCGACGTCATTGCCCGTGTTCCGGCTCCCGTTCCACCAGCGCGAAACCTCACCAACGCCACGGCGTTCGGCGGATCCGGCGGACTTCCTGAATGACCGTGGCCTCCCAACGCGAAGCGGCAGATCGGCCCGATGAGCTCGACCTGTGGATCGCCGAGGTGGGCGAGGACTACGTGGCGGGCCTGGTCGAGGCGACCAGGCAAGGCGCCGCCGAGGGGACGATCCCGACCTTCGGTGATAGGGAGTCGTTCCTCCAACACCTTATGCGCACGGCCCTCGACAAGCCCGCGTGACCTGGCGGGTCCTGACCACCCCGGCCTGTGAGCCGGACTTCCAGGCCCTCAGAGACGAAGATCGCTCGGCCGTCGTCGAGGACCTGTTCGCCTGGGTCGCCGAAGGCCCTCCCCGCTCCGCCCCCCGCTCGGTGGGTGGCGCAGTGCTCTTCCTTGACCCGCTCCCGTGCGGGTTCTCGGTCAGCTACTTCGTCGACGAGGCGCAACGGTATGTGGCCGTGGCCGCGTTCGACGCACCGCTCCAAGCTGAACGTTGGGCGAAAACGCGGGGCACCCTGGGTCAGCTGGTCCCGATTTCGGCGCTCCGGCGGCCTTTGAGGGTCGTACGCGTGTTCAGTTCGTGGATCCAAACGCCTCGAGACGCGTCGCCAGCAGCCCCCAGCGGTTGGCGAAGACGTTGGTGCCCACCTCCACGCTCCCCGCCCCGGTCAGGGCGAGGCTTGCAGCGACGATGACCGCCAGGCCGACGATTGCGGCCACAGCCGCCAGCACGGTTCGCCTCACGTCGGCGTCACGGCGACCGCTCTGGCCGGCCTTGAAGACCGGCTGGCGAAGGTGCACCATCGGTGGGCCCGGCCGGCACGGCCGGTTCGTGTGGGGCCTCGGGAGCCGCGGCCTCGCGGCTCGTCCGCCGGCGTGCGGATGCCACAGCGGCCGTGGCAGCCAGGATCGTCGTTCCCAACACCACGGCGATCGGGAGCGCAGCCGACTCGACGGCGCCGACGGACCACGAGGACACCCGCTCCACGGCGCGCACCGGCACCTCGGCCGCTTGCTCCCAGCCGGCTCGGTCGGCCGATCCGGGGGGAACGGCGAGGGTGAAGGCCCAGTAGCCGACCACGTAGAGGCCGGCGACCACCAGGAGCGCCGCCGCCACCCGGTCCATACGCCGCGACGCCAGCCGGAGGCGCTTGACCAGGGCGGTCCGGGCGACGGCCACGGCCACAGCCACGGCGACGAGCACCAGGCTCATCCCCGTGCCGTAGGCGACGAAGGTCGCGACCCCCGAGGCCAGGTCGGTCCGGGTCACCGTGCCGGCGACGACGGCGAGGAACACCGGCAGGGTGCAGGAAAGCGACGCGATGGCATAGGACAGCCCGAAGACCACCGCGCCCCCGGCTCCCCGGTCGTGCACACCGCCCGAAAGCTGCGGGAGGGCGACCGCCGGCTTCCAGCCGCGGAACATAGCCACGCCGAGGACGACCACGCCGGCGCCAACCACGAGCGCCAGCCGGGGGATGACCTCGACAACCACCAGGGCGCCGGCACTGAACAACAGTCCCACCGCGGTGAACACCACGAGGAAGGTGGCGCTCACCACACCCGACACCGCCAGGGCACGAGCCAGCCGCGAAGCAACGTCGGGTCGGGCCTCGTCGTCGGCTGTCCCCACGAACCACGACAGGTAGGCCGGCAGCATGACGAACCCGCACGGGTTGAGAGTGGCCACCAGCCCGGCGGTGAAGGCCAGGGCCAGCGGGGCGTCGATCACGACGCCAGCAGCAGCCGGCGCACGGCGGCCTCCAGGGCCCGGCCCGACAGCTCGCCGCCGTGCACGTCGACCACTTCGCCCTCGGCGGTGATGAAGGCCGTGGTGGGCATGGCCACCCCGCCCAGGGCGGCGAACAGCGCCCCGTCGTCGCGCCCGAGGTCGTAGCCCACCCCGCTGCGCTCGACGAGGGCGAGGGCGGCCTGGGGGTTGTCCTGCAGGTTCACGCCCAGGAACGCCACGTCGCCGGCGAGATCACGGTGGACGCGGGCGAAGTCGGGCATCTCGCGGGCGCAGGGCCCACACCAGGAGGCGAAGAAGTTCACGACCAGGGGCCGGCCCCGGTATCGCTCCAGGGTGAAGGGTTGGCCGTCGAAGCTCTGCAGCTCGACCGCCATGACGCCGCCGGCCCCTCCCTGTTCGCTGGGGC
This sequence comes from Acidimicrobiales bacterium, assembly GCA_046262035.1. GTDB lineage: Bacteria > Actinomycetota > Acidimicrobiia > Acidimicrobiales > AC-14 > JBHENM01. Next base: position 3,622 of record JBHENM010000541.1, read on the forward strand.
CATCGTCCTCATTGCCGCCAAATGCGGCGAGCGCCACCACCGCGACCGCCACGGCGGCGATCGCAGCCCACACCGCCCGCCGCCACCGGGACGGCCGGCCGGGTACGGGATGGGGGTCCATGGAATGGAAACCCTCGACGCCGGCGGCGCATTCCCTGTGGCGAGGCGGCCGGCCAGGTTCAGTGCAGAGCGCGAAGGCCGAACCATCCCAGGGTGATCATGCCGATCCCGCCCACCAGAAGGCGGGCCTCGGCGCTACCGCGCACGACGAAGAGGAGGCCTACCCAGACCACGAGCATGGCCACGACCTGGGCGAGAACGCCGGCGTCGGTGCTGGGCAGCAGGAAGTTCCTCATCGTGGCGCACCGGCCGGCACGATCGATGTCTTGGGCAGATAGGCGGCCCACGCGAACCAGAACGTGTCGACGTGGTCCACCGGGCTGAGCCGGCGGCCGGCATGGGGCCCCTCGACCGCCCGCCCCAGGATGTCCCAGCGGCTGTTGGAGTCGATGTCCACAAAGGTACCGTCTCCGGAGGCCCGGAACTCCAGCGCCACGCCGTCGAGGACGGGGTCGAAGACGCCGGTAGCGCCGACGTCGCGGCCATCGGCCAGGGCCCGGTCATCCAGTGCGGACGCCGTCCCCGGGGCATGCCACACCGTGATCGGGCGCCCGCCCAGGCTGGTGCGCACCACGCCGGCGCGGGCGAGATCGTCGAGCACCACGGCCACCGCCTCCTCGGTGCCCTGGCGCACGCCCACCACCCGGGTCTTGGCCTCCAGGCGGCCGTCAGTATTCCCCCGGAAGAGGAACGGCGACGTTCCCACGTCGTCGTAGCCGGGGTAGGGATTGGTGCCGTAGGAGCGGGTGTGGCCGGTGTCACGGCTGAGGACCCGGCCCTCGGGATGGGCACGGCGGAAGTCGGCCCACGACACCGTCGAGACAGGGTAGGTCTCGAGTTCGGTCCCGGTGAGCACCCCGGCGATGGCCTGGCCCAGGAAGTGGGCCCACAGCGACTCGGTCTGGCGGTCGTACATGACCAGGGCCGAGCGGAAGAGACGACCCGAGGTACCGAAGTCGAGCACCCGCTCGCCGACCCGGCGGTCATAGGCGAGGGCGGAGTTGCACAGCGGGCAGTAGGTGACCGTCACCGGGGCGCTGCCCACCGTGTCGTT
>JBHENM010000542.1:0-1497 GCA_046262035.1 Acidimicrobiales bacterium
GCACCCGTGGTGGCCGCCGGGGAGGCGGCCCGCACCATGGGCCCTTCGCTCGAACGGCTGGCCGCCGCAGCGGCCAAGCTCGCTGCAGGAGAGACGCTCACCGCCGACGACGGTCGCGTCGGCAAGGTCCCGCGGCGGAACATCCTGGTCGAACGCAACGCCGCCGAGCGGGCGGTCGACATGGTGCTGGCCCGGCTGGGGGGTGACCGGGACGTGACCGAGGTGCCCCTCCCCCGCTTCGACCGGGTGGCGCCCGCGGCTCCGGTGGACGACGTGGCCACCGCGGTTGTCGCCCTGGTCACCGAAGGTGCGCTCGTGCCCGACGCCAACCCCGATGGCCTGGAGTCGGCCCGAGCCACGCGATGGCTCCGCTACCCCCTGGAGGGGGTTGACGCCCTGGCCGCGGGCGAGTGGCGCTCGGTCCACGGGGGCTTCTCCACCCAGTGGGCCAACGCCGACCCGCACCGCATCCTGCCCCTCGACGTGGCCCGTGAGCTGGAGTCCGAGGGCCGGATCGGGAGCCTGCACCCCGCGTACCTCGTCACGGCCGGGAACGGCACCGCTGTCGGCAGCGCCCAGCGGTTCGGGATCGAGTGGGCCGCCGACCTCCGCCGTTCGGGAGCGCGCGCGGCGATCCTCACATCCACCTGAGGGACGGGAACGCGTTGCGGGGCAACGCTGGCCAAAGAGCTCGAGCGGGCGGGTATTCCGACCGCGCTCCTGTGCAACCTCACGTCCATCGCCGTCCGGGTGGGAGCGCCCCGTATCGTCCCCACCCGGGGCATTCCCTATCCCGCGGGCGACCCGTCCCTCGATCCGGAGGCCGAGCACGCCTGGCGCCGCCGGCTGGTGGAGACGGCCCTCGAAGCGGTGTCCACCTCCGTCCACGAGCCGACCATTTTCGAAGTGAAAAGCTGAGCCGATGGGCGAACGAAGGCGAGCCATTCAGTGAGTACAGCCGAACCACCCGTGCCCACCGTGGTGGTGCGGGGCGCGACCCAAGTGCTGGCCCATGCCCCAGGGCTCGCTCGTCTCGGGTCCAAGCCGAGCCGAGAGCTGCCCAAGAACCCCGACGTCGAGAAAGCCTTCCTCACCTCCCTCCGCACCTTCGAGGAGGCCGTGGCCTACCCGCCCCACCAGGCGTACATCGGATCCGTCCATCCTCGCGACCTGCCCGCCCGGCCGTGGACGGCCGTCACCACCGGCGGGGATCGCACCGGACCGTCGGGCGAGGTCATCCCCGAGGTCGAGCTCTTGGGACTGCTGGCGGCGGTGGACGAGTTCGACCTCATCACCCTGGCGCCCGACGTGGCCGAGCGGGCGGCCGCCGCCCTGAACACCCACGCCCTGGCCAAGACCCTCGGCGTCGACCGGATCGAGCGCGCAGTGGGCGATGTCGAGACCGTGGCCAAGCAGCCTGGGGTCCTCACCCTCCACACCCGGGACGGGCGCCTGGCCGGGGCCATCCGCGCCGGCCAGCTGGACGACGAGTCCCTA
>JBHENM010000543.1:0-3134 GCA_046262035.1 Acidimicrobiales bacterium
CCTCCGCCCCCGCGGCCGGTGGCCGGCCCGTCGTCCTTCGTGGTGGCGGTGCACGTCGAGGGGGCGGCCGAGCCGGTGACCGTGCCGGGCACGCTCGACGTGGCGCCCGTGGTCGATCTGGCCGCGTCGCTCGGGGCAGAGGGCGCCGGCGGATATCCCCTGACCGTCCGCAACCGGGGCAACGTAGACGTGCGGGCCACCCTGATCGGGGCGGGAGGCTCCTCGCTGGAGATCACCGTCGAGCCCGGCACCCTGGACGTCGCCCCGGGCGACGTGGCCACGGCCCAGGTGGCCGTGCGGCGAAAGAGGAGAAGCGGATCGGAACGGAGCCCGTTCGAGATCTACATCCGGCCCGAGGGCGCCCCCGCCATCACCGTGACCGGTGCCACCGGAGGACCGGAACCGTCCCGGTCGACGGCCTCCGCCCGGCCGCGCCGCTCGCTATTCCGGGTGGCGCTGCCCCTCGTCCTGGCCGTGGCCCTGATCGGCGGGGTGCTCGTCCAACGAGGCGGTGAGCAGGAAGACGCCGTGGGCGTGGACGAGACCGCCCCTGCAATCGATACCGGCCCTCTCCCCGAGTGCCCGGCGCGGAACCACATCGCCCCCGACGCCAATGGCCGGGACCCCCAGGGAGAGCCCTTCCCCCGCGACTACGCCTTCCTCGAGGCCCAGGCCGACGGCTGCCAGCCGGTGCGGTTCAACCCGTGTGAGCCGATCCACTACGTGGTCAACGACGAGCTCGCCCCTCCGGGTGCGGCCCAAGACCTTCAGCAGGCGGCCCAACGGCTGTCGGAGGTGACGGGGATCACCTTCGTGGACGAGGGACGAACGGACGAGAGAGCAGTAGGCGCGTTCGGCCGTTCCGCCTATCAGCCCGAACGGTACGGAGAGCGGTGGGCGCCCGTTCTCATCGCGTGGGGCCCGGGAAGAGACGCCCGCCTGCAGGACACCAACCCTGGAGGAGGGCGCCCGACCCACGTGCGGGGCACCTATGTCAGTGGGTTCATCGTCCTCAACGTCGACGCCGTGACCGCCGACCGTAAGCCGCTTTCGACCGGGTTCGGCCCCGGCGCCACATGGGGACGGGTCCTGCTCCACGAGCTGTCCCACCTGCTGGGGCTGGGGCACGTCGCCAGTAGGGACCAGCTCATGTTCACCGACTTGGGCGGGCAGACGGGACGGGCCGACTTCGGACGCGGCGACCGGCTCGCCCTCCGGGCCATCGGCCGGGAGGCAGGGTGCCTGACCACGCCTCCGCTTCCGCCGGCCAGGCCCCGCTGACCGGAGGGTCGGTCAGAGCCGGAAGAGGGTGGCGTGGCGGGCGAAGTCCAGCACCGGCTCGGGCAGGAAGCCGACCACCAGGGTGAAAGCCAGGGTCAGGCCCAGGGCGATCCCGGCGCCCAGGGGGATGGTCACCCGTGGCTCGTCGGGCTCGGCGGGCTCGTCGGGCTCGGTGGGCTCAGTCTCAGCCGCTTCGTCGGACGCCTCGGACCCGGCGTCCATGTACATGACCACGATCACCCGCAGGTAAAAGAAGGTGGCGATGACGGCGGCCAGCATGGCGATGATGGCGATGGCGTAGGACCGGGCCTCCACCGCCGCCGAGATCACGTAGAACTTGGCCAGGAAGCCCGAGGTGAGGGGCACCCCCGCCTGAGCCAGCAGGAACACGGTGAACACGAAGGCGAGCCCCGGCCGGTTCTGGGCCAGGCCCCGGTAGTCATCCAGGCTGTGCTTGTTGTCTCCCCGGCGGCCCACGAGGGTGACCACCCCGAAGCTGCCGATGATCATGAACGTGTAGGCGAGGAGGTAGAAGAGCGAGCCGGCGATCCCGCGTTCGTTAGCCGCCTGGAGGCCGATCAATACGTACCCGGCGTGGGCGATCGACGAGTAGGCCAGCATGCGCTTCACGTCGGTCTGAACCACGGCCAGCACCGATCCCACGAGCAGGCTAAGCACGGCCAGGACCCAGACGATCGGCTGCCAGTCGAGCCGGTTGTCACCGAACGTGGAGAAGAAGATCCGCAGGAGGGCGGCGAATCCGGCCGCTTTGGCCGCGGCGGCCATGAACCCGGTGACGGGAGTGGGCGACCCCTGGTAGACGTCGGGGGTCCACATGTGGAAGGGCACGGCCGCGACCTTGAAGCCGAGCCCGACGAGCAGGAACGCCATCCCTCCCAGGAAGACGCCGCTGGTCACGGTCTGGGTGCGAAGGAAGGTGGCGATGGTGCCCAGGTTGGTTGAGCCGGTGGCTCCGTAGGTGAGGGCCACGCCGTAGAGGAAGAAGGCGGAGGAGAACGCGCCGAGGACGAAGTACTTGATCGACGCCTCCAAGCCCTCGGTGCGGCGGATGTGGTATCCGGCCAGGACGTAGAGGGCGATCGACAGGATCTCCAGGCCGAGGAACACAAGGATGAGGTCGTTGGCCTTGGCCATGAGGATGCCGCCCGAGGCCGAGAGCAGCATGAGCACGAAATAGTCCGGGCGGAAGAGCTGCTCGCGTTCGAGGTAGCTGTCCGAGAGCAGGACGGCCAGGAAGACGGCGGAGCACACGACGAGGGTGAAGAACACGCTGAACCCGTCGATCACCACGGCGTCGGACACCGCCAGCCGGGGCTGCCCACCTTCGGCCCCCACCTCGTCCCACAGGGCCCACGTGGCCACCAGGGCGGCACCCGTGACGGCCAGGGTGAAGATGGAGTACCCGGTGCCGAAGGCCGAGAAGAAGATGCGCAGCAGCGCCGCGAACCCGGCGGCCTTGGCCGCGGCGGCCATGAAACCGGTGACCGGCGTGGGTGACCCTTCGTAAACGTCAGGGGTCCACATGTGGAAGGGCACGGCGGCCACCTTGAAGCCGAGGCCCACCAAGAGGAAGGCCATCCCTCCGAGGAGCACGCCGCTGGTCACCGTCTGGGTCCGCAGAAAGGCGGCGATGGCGCCCAGGTTGGTGGAGCCCGTGGCGCCATAGGTGAGCGCCACCCCGTAGAGGAAGAACGCAGAGGAGAACGACCCGAGGACGAAGTACTTGATGGCCGCCTCGCGTGAGCGTTCCTGGCGCTGGTGGTACCCGGCCAGCACGTACAGCGCGATGGAGAGGATCTCCAGGCCGAGGAACACAAGGATGAGGTCGTTGG
>JBHENM010000544.1:0-2228 GCA_046262035.1 Acidimicrobiales bacterium
GAGGCCATCTTCCTGTCGCTGCAGGCCGTGGCCTCGGCCCCCACGGAACCCAACCAGCCCACGCCTCCGGCCCGCATCGAGACGCTCCACCAACCGGTGCACCGATGAGGAACCCGACGCAATGACCTTCGTGTCCCCGGACTGGCTCTGGGTGTTCGCCGTGCTGGCGGCGCTGGCCGCCGCCTACGTCATCGTGCAGTTGCGGCGCCGGCGCTACGCCGTGCGCTTCACCAACCTGGCCCTGCTGGACCGGATCGCTCCCAAGCGGCCGGCGTGGCGACGCCACGTGCCCGCCGTGGCCTTCCTCCTGGCCCTGATCGCCTTCACCACCGCCTTCGCCCGTCCGTCCCGGCCGGTGAAGGTGCCCCGGGAGCGGGCGACCGTCATCATGGCCATCGACACCTCCCTGTCGATGGAAGCGACCGACGTCACGCCGACCCGGATCGCGGCAGCCATGGAGGCCGCCGCTTCCTTCGTCGATCTTCTTCCGGACAGGCTGAACCTGGGCCTGGTCTCCTTCTCGGGGACGGCGCAGGTGGTGGTGGCGCCTACGACCGACCACTCCCTGGTCAAGCGCAGCATTCCCGGGCTGTCGCTGGGGCCGCGCACTGCGATCGGCGAGGCCATCTTCCTGTCGCTGCAGGCCGTGGCCTCGGCCCCCACGGAACCCAACCAGCCCACGCCTCCGGCCCGCATCGTGTTGATGTCGGACGGGGAAACGACGGTCGGACGGCCCAACGAGCTGGCCGCGGAGGCGGCTTCTGAAGCCCGCGTCCCGGTGCACACCATCGCCTTCGGCACCGACGAGGGCACGGTGTCGGTGGAAGGCCGGCTGGTCCCGGTCCCCGTGAACCGGGAGGCTCTGCGCCAGGTGGCCGAGGGCACGGGCGGAAGTGCCTTCGAGGCGGCCACGGGGAAGGAGCTGCGGGAGGTCTACAGCAACATCGGCAGCTCCATCGGGTACCGGACTGTGCCCCGGGAGGTCACATCCTGGTTCGTCGGCCTCGGCCTGGCGTTCGCCCTCGCCGCGGCCGGCGGTTCTCTGCTCTGGTCGTCCCGGCTGCCCTGAGAGCCACCCCACGACGGTCCGTCCGGTCACGCCGGCTTCGGCGGTGCGGATGCGCATCTGCCCATCTGCGGGGCTCTAGTGTCGGGTGGGAGAGCGCCCCCCGAAGCCGAACGAGGACCCATCTGTGCGACGCACCACCGCCAAGGCGCTATTCGCTCTTGTGCTCCTGCTCCTCGGGGTGGGAGTGGCCACCGTCGTCATCCGCCAAGGGGACGACGAGACGACGGCCTCCGCCCCCGGAGTTACGGCCACCACCGTCCCCCGCGCCACTACGACGGTGACCACCAGCCAGCCCTCGGTCCCGGCTTCGCCGGTGACCACGACGCGCCCGCCCGACACCGCCCAGCAGGTGACCACGACCACGGTGGCGCCTGGCCGGAATACCACGACCACGGCTCTCACCGGCGGTGACACCCTGCCCGGGGGCGACTCGACGAGCACTACGGCCGTTCCGCGGACACCCGTGAACCAGCACCCCGACACCGGCGGTGCCGCCGCCCTGGCCCCCGGCCTGGCCCTGGTGGCTGCCGGCGCAACCGGCCTGCGGATGGCGAGACGGCGCTGACCGTCGCCGCAGTGGACGCCCTACAGCGCGACATCAACCGGGAGGCCAACGGCCCTCCCCGGTACACTGAGCCGTCAGGTGCCGGTCAAGGCGCAGAAAGGTTGGGCATCAGATGCGTCCCCGCATTCGGCTGATCATTCCCGCACTCGTGATGGCGCTGATTGCCGGCGCCTGTGGCGGCGACGACGACGACGATGACGGGGGGTCGGCGCAGACACCCACCACCCAGGCTGAGCAGCCGGTTCGGGGCGGAACCCTGGTGATCGCCCTCGAGAGCGACCCCGGCAGCCTCAACCCGGCGGTCACGTCCAGTGGGGGGGTCCACAACGCGGCCGAGCCCATGTTCAACGGCTTGGTCGGCTTCGACAAGGACGGGAAGTTCGCCCCTGAACTGGCCGAACGGTGGGAGATCCTGGAGAACGGGGCCGTCTACCGCTTCACCCTCCGGGAGAACATGAAGTGGCACGACGGGCAACCCGTGACCGCGGACGACGTGAAGTTCACCTTCGAGAATGCCCTGATCAAGTTCCACTCCCGGACCCGCGCTTCCCTGAGCGCCGCCAACCTCACCATCGAGGCGCCCGACCCCCGGAC
>JBHENM010000545.1:0-1705 GCA_046262035.1 Acidimicrobiales bacterium
CGCCCCGGCGTTCGGGTTCTCCCGTCCGTCGTTCTATGAGGCCGCCGCCGCCCTCGACGCCGAGGGTCTGGCCGGGCTCGTTCCGGCCCGGCCTGGCCCACGCCGGGCCCACAAGCTGACCGTCGAGGTCGTCGAGTTCGCGAAGCAGACCGCTGATGCGGACCCGTCGCTGCGGTCGCGCGATCTGGTCGAGGCCATCAGGGAACGCTTCGGCGTCGTCGTGCACCCGCGCTCGGTCGAGCGTGCCCTCATCCGAGCGAGGAACCCCAAAAGTGACAGCCGGTGAACCGGCGACCGAGGGCGGCGACGGGCTGGCCGAACGATACGAGCAGCTGCGCCGGCGGGCGCTGGAGGGTGCACCCGACGGCTTCCGGCTCGGCCTGGCCGTGCTGCAACGCCAGGGGATGGCCGCGTGGATCAATGCCTGGAAGGAGCTTGCTTATGCTTTTCCGCCACAGCGACCGACCAATGATGCCCATGGGTCCGACGCGGTGGTCGCCGTGCTCGCCTCCATGGCCCTCGCCTGTGCCGGGGCGGGGTGATCGACGGTGAGCGTCGAGACCGCCCACAAGGTCACCGCCGCTCACCTGGGCCGCACCGCCTATCTCTACGTCCGCCAGTCGACGCTGCGCCAGGTGATGACCAACACCGAGTCGGCCACTCGCCAGTACGCGCTCCGCCAGCGGGCCGTCGCCTTGGGTTGGGCCGCCGAGCAGATCGTGGTCATCGACTGCGACCAGGGCCAGTCCGGGTCCTCGGCGGCTGACCGGGAGGGCTTCCAGCGCCTCGTGGCCGAGGTCGGCATGGGCCGGGCCGGGATCGTGCTGGGCCTGGAGGTGTCACGCCTGGCCCGCAACAACGCCGACTGGCACCGCCTGCTCGAGCTCTGCGCCCTCGGCGCCACCCTGATCTGCGACGAGGACGGGCTCTATGACCCCTGCGACTTCAACGATCGGCTCCTGCTCGGGCTGAAGGGGACCATGAGCGAGGCCGAGCTGCATTTCATCCGCGCCCGCCTCCGTGGTGGGGTGATCTCCAAGGCCAAGCGAGGCGAGCTCGTCGTGGCCCTGCCTGTCGGGCTGGTCTATGACCCCGCCGGCCGGGTCGTGCTCGACCCCGACGCCGGCGTGCAGCACGCCGTCCGGCACCTCTTCGCCACCTTCGCCCGCACCGGGTCGGCGCGAGCCGTCGTGCAGACCTTCGCCGCCGAGGGGCTCAGGTTCCCACTGCGGGTCCGTTCCGGCGCCAACAAGGGCGAACTGGCCTGGGAGCCGCTGGCGCACTGGCGGGTGCTGCGGACCCTGCACAACCCACGCTATGCCGGCGCCTTCTTCTTCGGCCGTCACCGCTGGCGGGCCGCCCCGGGCGGCAAGACGACGACGGTCACCCTTCCCCGCGACCAGTGGATCGCCCTCATCCACGACGCCCATCCTGGCTACATCAGCTGGGAGACCTTCGAGGCGAACCAGGCCCAGCTCATGTCCTCGGCCCAGGCGCAGGGGGCGGAGCGCACCGCCGGCCCCGCCCGGGAAGGGACTGCGCTTCTCCAGGGCCTGGCCATCTGCGGGCGTTGCGGGCGGCGCATGACCGTGCGCTATCACTCCCGGCGCGACGTCGAGGTGCCCGACTACACCTGCATGGCGACCTGCATCAGCGCGGGCGTGTCGCGCTGCCTCGGGATCCCTGGCGCCGGTGTCGACGACGC
>JBHENM010000546.1:0-7247 GCA_046262035.1 Acidimicrobiales bacterium
TCTTCCGGCTCCCACTCCGTTCGCATGCCGCCTCCCTCGTCGTCGCCGATGAAACTCGGGGAAGTGGCACCGGGCACCGGCGGTGCCCGATGGCGGCTGCTACATCATTGGCCCGGAGGGGCGGACGATCGGTGGATACCCGAAGGATGTCGGTCCGTCGGGCAAAGGATGTGACGCACCCTTACCTTGCGGCTGGCCGTAGCTTCGGGAGCGTGGGGCCGTTGACGCCTGTACGGGATTCGCCCAGGATCTCTCGACGACCGCTGACGCAGCGCTGTCGGCCTGGTCCGCTGGCATCCCGCTCGCGATGGCCAATCCGGCCCGAGCCCTGCTCCGCCGGCGCACTCCCCTGCCGGCGGTCGACCCAGCCGGAAGCTGAAGGAGTTGAGCGGAGCCCTGATGCCTGAAGGTTGGGCCAGCCCGGGGGCTCCCGCTTCGGTTCCGATGCGGCCTGTAATTGGAACTTATGCGAAGTTATACCATTTTGATATATTCTACCACGCCCCTTGTGGGCGATCAACGATCTTCGCGATCGGCGCCTCATCGCCAACAGCGAGGACGTGAGGCATCGGGCGAGGCGTGGATCACCGTCCCGTAGCCGGTCGGGGCTGCTTGGGCTTGGCAGGGCGGCGACGCCAGGGGCGCACCGACGCATGACGTGCAGCCCATTACCGCCTCCATCGCGTTCACCGCGAACAGTTCGGTAAGCGGTCCGCTGGGCTCGGCATATAAGGCACTCTGTAGTCGCACGGCTCAAACGCGGGTTCAAGGCGATCACTTCCCGGGTCCGGGCAGATACTGCGGGTGTGGTAGTCGTAGCGAACCATGGTTCCAAGTAGGGGTCGGCAATGGAATGCCCTACAGGACGCAGGGTCATGCAGCTCGTGGCAACGCACGTACAGTTCAACCAGCGTTGACGCCTCGGTAATTCCGCAAAGAATCTCGAATGCGCCGAAGACTTTAGGCACGATAGGGGGGATAGCTTTACAGACCACTCGGCCTGCTCCATTAGACGCAGCCAACTCCTTGAGTTCGTCAGGGACCGGCAGGCCACACTCCCCAGGCCGAGCGTCGGGCGGACACGAGGACTCGGGTGCTGGCTGCGGCGTGGTCGGCCGCTCCTTGGCCGCCTGGGCCTTGGCCCCCGTCGCCTTGGCCGCCTGGGCCTTCGCCTCCGCCGCCTTGGCCGCCCGGGCCTTCGCCTCCGCCGCCTTGGCCGCCCGGGCCTTGGCCGCCTCGGCCTTGGCCGCCTGTTCCTTGGCCGCCTCGGCCTTGGCCGCCTGGGCCTTGGCCGCATCGGGCGAAGGGACCTTCGCCGCAGGTCGCGAGGTGGTGACGGAGTCTTCGCGGCCCAGTGGTTTGGCCTGAGCGCTCGTCGCAGCGGCAACGACCATGATCACCGCCAGGAATGCGGCGACGGCAGTGGAACCGATCCGCCGTGCCATGGTCTTCTTGGTCATGTCCTCCTCCTTGCCGATCGGACTCGACGAACGTCGGCCCTAACTGCATGTAGGGGTCGCAGCAGGAAGCGTTGGGGCGACCCCTATGAACAGGTATGGCGAAGCGGAGAACCTCGATGGCGGCCGTCGCGGTACGCTGGCAGGAGACGGTGGACGATGAGTGGGTGGTTGACTGGCCGCAGCTGGTGACGTTGCGGGACCGTTGGCGGAAGCGCCTTCCGGCGAACGACACGGTGCCGTCGGCCCGACTCGCCGTCAGCGCCCAAGTCAACTTCGGCGACTTCGTCGACTTCGTGCCCGGGGAGTGGGCTGGGCCTAAGTTTCCACCGAAGCCTGCGCTCGCGATGGTGTTCTTTGGGCCCCGGGGATCTCCTCCTCCGGAGATCTGGGATGCCTATCTGGCGGTCCACCGGCGGCTTTCCGCCCGTGCCGGAAAACCCCAACCGGTGAACCCCTTCGATCTGATGCTCGCCTTTGGTTGCGGGTGGAGGCGGGCCGTGAGGATGGGAGCGGGGCAGTGGTGGGGGCGCTGGGAGATGGCCTACGCCACCATGATCAACCAGGTCAGGGCCTCCCTCATCGTCACCAACCGCCTGCTCGGCGAGCAGTTCCCGCAGTTCCAGCTCAGCCCCGACGACATACTCGAGTTCCCCGGCGACTTCACCGTGTCGTTGCTGGGAGCGTGTGACTGCGGGCACCACAGCCGGGGATGTCGAAAGGACTGCGGTCGTGAGTGCTGCTTCGCTCCCCACGACCTGGACGCTTGGAACCCGCTGGTCTGTCATCTGCGGCCATTCATCGATCAGGCCGTGCGGGGCACGGCCACCCGCCAGATCCTGGGCGGGGCCTTCGCCGAGAGCCTCACGTACCACGCTCTGGAGCGAGAGGGCCGGATCCTGCGGCGCCGCGTGGAGTTCAAGCGTTGACCACCTTTACGAAGAGGCGACGTGTCCGGCGCCAGGCTGCGACTTCCCGGAGGGCCAGGCTGTTCCTCGTGTGGCCCGGCCCAACTGGCTCATTCGCCCCGAGCACGAAGGCGGCAACTACCGGGAGATGGTGCGATGGGTCTGCGGGCGCTGCGAGAGCATCTACCCGATCCGGTTCAGGCTGCGGGAGCCCATGCCTGGCGAACCGTGCCCGATCTGCGGCTGGACGCCCCGGTCAGGAACGCGGCCTGCCACGCTCACCGTCTGGGTCAGGGTGGCGCCAAGCGTCGGGCTCCGTGGACTTCGCGATCTCGGAGATGTGGCCGCCGCCGGCGACCCCTATGACGCGGAAGGCGAGGAGGGGATGACAGATGACGGATGACGCGGCCCGAGTGGCCTGGCACGAGGCCGAGAGGCTGCTCGTCGAGCGGGGATCTTGGACAACCGACGGTGGCGCCTACCTCGAGTCCGACGAGGTCACGGTGTTGGTCCATCCGGTGTTCGACGACGCCGATGGTCGCAGCCTGGACGCCGGCACGGGCGACCTCGTGATCACCGTGCGGCCCAGGCACCATCGCCACCTGCCGGCCGGCGCCCGCGTCCGCCTGGTGGGCCCGGCCGGCAAGGCGCGGTCTCGACCAATGAGCGCCAGGGGTCAAGCCGTGTTCCGCCGGCTCCCGGCCGGGGAATGGACGGCGGGCCTGCTGATTGGCGAATCCGCGAGTCCGGCCACGCGGGACGCGACCGAGGCTGAGATCTACCCACTGCGCCGGATCCCCCGCGTTCTCCCCGCGGCGGCCGGCGGTCAGCACCCTCCGATCCACGAGATCTACACCAGCAGCGACGCGCGGTTGATGACCGAGGTGGAGGAGACGCCCGAGGCTCGTCTGCTGGTCAGGATCTCCACCGCCGAGCGTCCCCGCGGAGTAGCTCTCGTTCGCCTTCGGTGGGCGATGGTGGTTCCCGAGGCGACCAAAGAGGTGCGTACCGTGGTGGTGCCCTTGGCCCCCAGCGAGGATGGCGCCGCGCTCGTCGCCAAGTACGACGTCGGCTCGCTGGACCGAGTGCAGACGCTGGAGATCGGGCCGGCGGAGTGGGCGGAGCCGTCCGAGCTCACCGGCGAGTTGGTGCGGCGGGCCTTCGAGTTCTCCCTCTACGGGACCGCCCGCCGGGCCTGGGAGAACCTCGCCGTGTCCGGCGTGTGCCCTGCGCCTGCTCTGGCGGCCTTGCGCGAGATATTGGAGCGCTGAGCTCGTGGCCGACGACGCTCGTGTCCGGCTCCGAGCACTGGCGAGCCGCGGCTTTGGCGAGGCCGAACGGCGATGGCTGGTGAGTCCGCAGGGTCTCCTGACGGCGTGTGCCGAGGCGGTGGCCGATGACGACAGCGGCCTGTTCGACGACCTCGCGGCCAGCTCACTGTGGGGTCGCCTGGACGACGAGTCGCTCCAGGTCGCCGGGCCCCGGCCGTCAGAACGAGCGGCCGCGCTGATCTGCGCCGGCCAGCTCGCCCTGTGGTGCCGGCACGGCGGCGGCGACCGTGGCGGGCCGCGCAGGTCGCTGGAGGTGGCAATCAGGGGGTTCTCCACGCCGGCTGACCCGTCGGGCCCCGAGCCGCCCCCTTGGGAGGCGCCAAGGGCGCTGCTCGATGGTCCCGGATCGACAACCGATGATCCCCGCTCGAGGGCCACGGCACTGCTCGACGCCGCTAGCACGCGCTCGGCCCACCCCGCCTTGCCGGCCGTGGCCGACGTTGTGCACCACTTGCTGCCCGGGCCGGGAGAGCCCCCGACGTCGAAGCGCACGAGGCTGCCCATCCTCACCAGCCGTCACTTCGAGGGTGAACTTGTTTACCTGGTGATTGTGGAACGGAGTGGACCGCCGGGCATTGCCCTCGACCCCCTCGTCGGCACCTTCACCCGGCCCGACGCCGCCTTCGCGGCCGCTATGGAGACGGCCTGGCGGGCCAACCACGCCCCATCGTTGAGCGCGCGGTGGTCGGTGATCTCGGAGCGCACCGGCGTCGCCTTGGAGGTGATCCAGGGCCGGTCGGTCGGAGCCGGCGCCGCGCTCGCTCTGCACTATCTCGGTCACCCTGGAGGCGCCCGGCTTCCCTCGAGCTGGGCGATCACCGGAGCCGTCGACGACTCCGGCTCCCTCATCTCGTTGCTCGAGGATGAACACAGCCTCGCCATCTATCGCACCAAGCTGATGGCGGCGGGCGATCGCACCGTGGTGGTGCCGACGTACGACCACCCTCACCTTGCCGGTCTGGTCGAACCCGGCGGTCTCAAGGCGAAGCTGCAACCGGCGGCCAGTGTCGTCGAGGTCATCGCGATCGCCAAGCAGGATGCCGCCGCCAACGACGCGTACGCGCGGGCGAAGCGCCCCGACCATGGGCAGCTTGCGTCCGTCGACCCACCTCCCGTCGCCCCCCGTCGGGTCCCGGAGCCTGCACCGGCGCCCACCCTGTGGCGGAGGCATCAAAGAGCTGCCCTCATCATCGCCGGCGTCGTGATGCTCGCCGTGGCCGGGCTGGCGGCCGTGCTCGTCCTCGACCAGAGCACGACGGTCGTCGTGCCTACCGACGTCAAGGCCACTCGCATCAGCGACACCAGCGTGGTCGTGACCTGGCGCGTTCCGCCCGACCACCAGTACCCAATCCTGATCATCCAGTCGGGCACGGCGGCCCCGGAGGTCCGCGAGCAAATCGTCCCTGGCCCTCAGACATCTCGCGCTGGACAGCGAGTCGATGACCTCGACCCGCATCAGGGCTACTGCTTCCAGGTAGGCGTGGTCCTATCGGAAACGCGGTTCGAGTCGGGGGGGCAGGCGTGCGTCAGCCAAGCGGCCTAGCGGCATGGCCACTTATCGCCGCAGTGTCGAACCGACGGGTCCGGAAGGTGCTCGCCGCCATCATCATCGTCGTGCTGAGCGCAGGGGTGCTCTCGTCCCTACGAGACTCGAGTCCGGTTGCCGACCGGGGCGTGTGGCTGGCGCGCTGGGTGAAGGATGAGGTGGTTCGGGTCAACCTCGCCGGTCGCGTCATCGCCCGTCTCCGTAATCCGGGCGGAGCCGGGCATCCCGTACGAGTCGTCCAGGAGGATGGCAACGTCTACGTGTTCGATCCCGTGACCAACCAGCTCAAGGTTCTCGATGTCGACCGCCTGAGTGTCTCGCGCAGTGCTCTGTTCTCCGGCCAAAAGCTCGAGGTCGTGACGGGTAACGACCAGACCTACGTATTCGACGCCATGACCGGCCGCATCCAGCCCATCAACGCCACGACCCTGGCCAACACCCGGCCGGCCATCGACGTGGGCTCGGCCATCACCGGCTCGGTCGACAAGGACGGCTGGCTTTGGGTAGCTGAGTCAGCCACCGGCGAGGTCACGCCGATCGTCGACGGCCTGCCCCAGGGCCCGGTCAAGGTGGCCGACCCCGGAGCGCAACTGTCGCTCACGGTGGTGGGTGACACCGTCGTGGTGGTCGATGCTGCGTCGGGGGATCTCGTCGCGCTCGACCGCCACTCCCACGACGTGCGCTCTCGCACCAAGATCCCCGACGCCGGCGGTCGCCGCATCGCTCTGCAGGCCGGGGCCGACGAGGGGTCGTCGGTCTGGGCGGCGTTCGGCGACGGGGCCCTCGCCGCGGTGGACCTTGCCACCGGTCGGCTGGACATCTCCGAGGTGGCCCGACCCGGTCACCGCCTTGGCTCCCCCGAGGTGACCGGCGATCAGGTGGTGGTGGCCGACGAGACCGCCGGCGATGTCCTCGTCATCGAGCTCGCCAGCCGCGGCGCGCATCCGGATCCTCCCCACGTGGCCGACGATGGCCAGACCATCGAGATCATCGCCGAGGATGACAACGTCTGGGTCAACGTCCCCGAAGCCGACAATTCCTTCCAGCTCGACGACGACGGTCAAGCGACGCCGATCTTCGATGATCTGACGGTCTCCGAGCCGATGGAAACTCCCATTTCTCCGACGACCCCGTCGACGACGGAGACGAGTGGGACCACACAAGGCACGGCGCCCTTACCGTCGACCGCCCCCCTCACGACCACCGACACCATCATCCCGCCGCCGGCCTCACCGACGTCGGTCCCCGTGGGGCCGCTCGCCGGCGTCATGTACCGCATCGATTCCGGGGGAAACCTGTTCTGGTACCGCCACGACCATCCCGCCGACGGCCGGGGCGGCTTTGCCAACAGCGGGAAAGGCCAGCACATCGGCACCGGCTGGAACGGGTACACCCGCGTCTTTTCGGGCGGCGGGGGCGTCATCTACGCCATCAACTCCGACGGAAACATGTTCTGGTACCGCCACCTCGATCCCAGCGGCGGCGCCCGCGGCTTTGCCAGCGGGAAAGGTCAGCACATCGGCACCGGCTGGAGTGCGGCGCAGGTGTTTGGTCCTCCCGGATAGCGGCAGGTTCAGGTCGTGCGCGAAGCCCTCGTCCTCCCATTCCGGTCTGGTGGCTCGCACGAACCCGACCCCGACGCCGCGTTCGAGCTCGGCGCACGACCGGGGTCGAAGGATGTACGGGACAAGGAGACCGGCGACGCCAGCCGACGCAACGAACGACTTGCGGCTCGATGGAGGGGTCAGCAGCGAGTTTCCTGGTGCCGCGGCATGTCGCACAAGACGATCGGCTTGCGGGCGGCGACGAGAAAGGAAGGCGTTGTCGACGCGCACCTTGGCGCGACCCCGGGCGGAAACAGGTGGCCGCCCGGGGGGCGAGCGACATCGAGAACGACAGCGGTCCATCGTGTGACAACGGGCGGTTTACCATGACCTTGCTCGCTCTCCTACTATGGCAGCACCCAACGGCGAAAGGCGGAACCATGTCCAAGGAGTCGGCGAAG
>JBHENM010000547.1:0-15403 GCA_046262035.1 Acidimicrobiales bacterium
ACGTCCGCTGGTTCGGGCTGGCCACCACGACCACGCTGACGTGCGACCCCGCCATCCGCCACGTGGACGTTGCCGCCGGACTGTGGAGCGCACCGTTCTTCTGCCGGGAGGCGGCCGGCTCGACGTTCTCGGGCACGACGAGCGTCCTCGGCGAGGAGACGGTTGACGTGGGCGGGCAGCCCCGGCGCGCTTGGCGCTTCACCCTGACCGGGACCTTCGAAGGCAAGACCCGGGGCACGGTCACCGTGAGCGAGCTGATCGACCAGGAGACATGGATGACGCTGTTCGAGCAGCGGCGGAACGACTTGCGCCATCAGGCGCCGATCGGCGACATCAACTACCGCCAGGACGTGACGCTGCGCCTGCGGTCGCTCACCCCCTCCGGGTAGATGAGCCCCGATCGGCCGGGGGTGGGTATTTCATGTCATTTCCTTGCAATCGAACACACGTTCGGGTAGAATGTGCCCATGGTCGAGGAGGCGGAGGCGGCGGCCCTGGAGGGCGAGATCGCCGAGCTGTGCGGGGTGCTGAATGCCATCACGGGCCGGCTGGTCGACCGCATCGCCCGGGTGCTGGCCATCGGATCCTGGGAGGGGGCGGGCATCCGCTCGCCCGAGCAGTGGGTTTCGTGGAAGTGCGGGGTTTCGCCCGCTCGGGCCCGGTCGCTCGTGGCCATGGCCCGGCGACTGGCCGAGCTGCCCCAGACCCGCACTGGCCTGGAGACGGGAGAGCTGAGCGAGGACCAGGTGGCGGTGGTGGTCCGCCACGCCCCGGCCCACATCGCCGCCCAGGTGTCGGAGCTGGCCCGGGCGGCCACCGTCACCCAGCTGCGGCGGGTGCTGGGCAGCTACCCCTTGAGGGATGGCCAGCCCGGGGAGGAGGTCCGGCGGGTGAGCTTCGGCCACACCGACGAGGGCCACTGGCGCCTGTCGGCCCTGCTGCCGGCGGACGAGGGGGCCCTGTGGGAGCGGGCCCTGGCCGAGGCCCGCGACACCCTGTTCCGAGCCGCCGACGCAAAAGACAAGGCTGCCGTGTCCTGGGCCGATGCCCTGGTGGCGGTGGCCGACCGGTCCCTGGGGGCCGGGGCCGTCGACCGGCCCTACCGGGACCGCCACCTGGTGCTGCTGCACGTGGAGGCCGGCGACGAAGGGGACACCCGGGGCCACCTGCACCTGGGCCCGGCGGTGTCACCGGGTCTGAGGCGCTTCCTGAGCTGTGACAGCCGCATCCGCCCCGTGCTGGGGAGGGGCGGCCAGGCCGTGAGCGTGGGCCGGGCCCTGCGCACCGTGCCCGAGCGCACCCGGGTGGTCATCGAGGAACGGGACCGGGGATGTCGGGTGCCGGGCTGTGACCGGAGCCGCTGGCTCCACATCCACCATCTCCGGCATTGGGAGGACGGAGGCACCACCGACACCGAGAATCTGCTCGCCCTGTGCGCCCATCACCATCGATTGCATCACCGGGGAGGGTTGGGCATGGCCGGAAATGCCGACGACCCCGACGGGGTCGCCTTCACCGACGAACGGGGACGACCCCTCGCCCCCTGTGGAAGACCCGCGCCTCCCAAGCGCTCGCTGGCGGCCGCCGTCCGCGAGCTCGACCTGCCCCTCGCCGTGGCAGGGTGAGCTGACATGCGCGTGGATCCCCCGTGGTGGTGGTCGTGGATGTCATGGCCAACGACCTTGCTGACGGCCGCCGGGGCCTGTCCCGAACGGGGGGAGGTGTGATGTCGGTCAGGACACGGGCACGCAACGGCGGCGCCTTCCTCTTGTCGTATCGTCGCGCCAGGCCGGGGGCCAGGCAGGCCGTGGCCACCAGGGCGGCTAGCAGCCGGCGGCCATCATCAGGACAGGACCTTGCGCCGCGCATCTCTGCCCCTCATTCGCCTTGTCGCTGTGGGCCGCCGTTGAACCCGCCTCGGCGATCATCACAGGAGCGGGCAGGAGCGGCAAGGGTGCTACCACCCCCCGCCCACCGTCGCCGAAACCCCCTACAGGTACATGCCCGGCCGGGGTTGCTCGGTGGGCGATCCCGCCGGGAGGCCCCGGCGGCGCATCTCCTCGAGCTGGGCCCGGGCCGCCATCTGCTGGGTGAACAGGGTGGCCTGGATCCCGTGGAAGAGGCCCTCGAGCCACCCGACGAGCTGGGCCTGGGCCACCCGCAGCTCGGCCTCGCTCGGAGTGTCCTGGAAGGGCGAGCTAAGGCGGGCCAGCTCGTCCTTGAGGTCGTCCGACAGGCATCCGCCCAACTCGGTCACCGACGTCTCGTAGATCTCGCGCAGACGCCCCCTCCCCGCTTCGTCCATGGGGGCGCGCCTTACCTCCTCCAGCAGCTCCTTGGTCATGGCCCCGATTCGCAGCACCTTGGCCGGCGAGCTGATCATGTCCTCGGGCGCCCCCGCGCCCATGGGCGGTGATTCGGGGTCGACGATTTCGGGCAGCTCGGGAGCGGAGGCGTCGGTCATGTCCCGATCCTTCCCCAACTCACGCCCGGGCAGCCACCAGGGGCACCAACATCTCCGCCGGGGTGAGCGACCCGTGACGGCACCGCAGGCGTATGGGGCCGGTGTCGGCCGGATCGGCGAAGGCCACCGGGGCGCGGGCCACGATGGCGACGTCTCCCAACCGGGAAGCGACCTCAGGGCTGGGTCGACCGCCCAGCCAGCCCTCGGCCACGACCTGCTCCCGTGTCCGGACCCAGGCCTGGTGCCCGTAGCGCCGCTCGGCCACGTCCGCCAGCCGGTCGACCATCCCCGGCCGCGCGTGCAGCCACCGGAAGCGGGCCTCGCCCGAGAGCAGGGTCGTGAGGCCGGTGATCTCGGGGTCGAGGTACACCACCCTCTCCCCCACCTCGACCTGGCCGTGGTCGGCCACCACCACCAGGGCCGTGCCCGGTGGCAGGGCGCCCAGGACGTCGGCCACGAGGCGGTCGGCGGCCGCCACCTCGGCGTCGTAGGCCCGCCCGAAACCCAGCTCGTGGGCGACGGTGTCGACCCCCGGGTAGTAGGCGTACACGAAGGGGTGCCCCTCGGCCACCAGGTCGGCCACCCGTACGACCAGGGTCGACGGGTAGCGCCAGCCCACGTGCTGCACGCCGGCCAGGTGGGCCCGGCTGAAGCCGGAGTCGGCGAACTCGGCCTTGGTGACGGCCGGCGGCTTGGTGCCGCCGAAGGCCTCCAGGCCCTGAACCGACTCGGGAGGGATGTCCACCCTGGCGTCTCCCGTGGGCGTCGTCCAGCGCAAGGCGTTGAGGACCTCGCCCGCCGCCGTCCGCATCCGGTAGCCGACCACGCCGTGGACGGCGGGCGGCGCACCGGTGGTCAGCGACGTCAGGGCGGTGGCCGTGGTCGAGGGGGCGACGGTGGTGATGGGACCGCCGCTCATGGCCGCCAGGGTGGGGGTCAGGTGGGTGCGCTCCTGGAGCTGCTCCCAGCCCATCCCGTCCAGCACGAGGAGGACGACTTGCTCGGCCTCCACCACCGGCTCCGGCAGCCACGGGGGAACCGGCCCCCGGTGGCGGCCGAGGATGGCGGGCACCACCCCGTCGAGACAGCCCCCGCCGTAATCCGGGAGCAGAGGCGCCGGGGCCCCAACCCCACCGCCGGCCGTCTCGCTCATGGGCGGCAACGGTAGAGCAGTTCCTCCGGTTGGCGGGCCGGACGACCTACCATGGAGTTGTGAAGGTCTCCACGAGGGGTGACTACGCCAGCCGGGCTCTGCTCTCCCTGGCTCTGCACCGGGAAGACCCCCGGCCGACCTCGGTGCGAGACATCGCCGAGCGCACCGCCCTCCCTCAGCCCTACCTGGAGCAGATCCTCCTCGCCCTCAAGGGGGCGGGCCTGGTCCGGTCCAAGCGGGGGGTGGGCGGCGGGTACGTGCTGGCCGCCGACCCGGCCCAGATCACCCTGGCCCAGATCGTCAGCGCCGTGGACGGGCCCATCGTGGCCGGCGACTTCGGCGAGCCCCACCAGAACGGGGCCTGCGACCACGAGGGGCAGTGCGTGCTCCTGGCCGTGTGGTCCGACGTGGGCGAGCACATGCGCCAGCACCTCGACTCCTACACCCTGGCCGACATGGTCGCCCGGGCCCGGGGCCTTCGCCAGCCCACGCCCACCCTTCGCTGAGGAACGGAGAGGCTCACAGGGGACGCAGGCTGGGTTCGTTGACCGTCTCCGTCTCCTCGGGGCGGATTCCCCGGTACTCGTCCTCGGCCGCCGCGTCGTCACCCCCGCTCACGTCCACCAGGCGCACGTCCGCGTTGTCGGCCAGGTCCCGCAGGACGGTCGCCGGCGCCCGCACGACCACGGCGAAGATCAGGTCGCCGTCGACGGAGATGCCGGAGATGACCGCGTTCAGCCTGTCGACCTCCGCCCGGTAGAAGCTCTCGAAAGTGGGGTCGTCGGTGACGGTGGGAATCAGCTTCTGGAGCTCGTCCCGCTCGGCGCGGGCTTCGGCCGTGTGGGAGGCGACCCAGTCATCGAGGTCGCCGATGACCACCGACGGCTGGCCTCCAGGAGGAGCGGCCAGCAGGGCCAGCACCTCGGCACCGCCGACTGTCGCCCGCGCCCTGTTCTCGGCCATGTAGGCGGTCAACGAGACCACGGCCACGCGGTCGCCGGTAGCACTGGCCAGGGCCTCCCTTCGGCTCTCGGTGTAGGCGGCCAGATCCGCCCCGGGGAGAGGTCCCAGGCCTCCGAAGACAGGGGAGGACCCCTCGGCGCCGATGACCGGGCTGGGGGACTCCCTTCCGTCGTTGTCACCTTGGCGGATCGACCTGACGCTGAAGAACACGACCAGCCCGACGATGAGGACGGCGAAGCTCGCCGCGAGAAGGGTGAGAGTGAGCCGGGCCTGCCGCTCACTCACCCTTTGGGGCGGCTCGGGCGGGCTGCTACCCGGGCGACCAGGACCCCGGGTCGGGCTCGGGTCCGGGCGCCCGTACCCCCCCGCTCTCGTCCAGTAGTCCGACACGCACGTCCTCCAAGTCATCCGGCAGAAGGGACTCGTAGCTGCAGCGCCGGCCGTGCTGTGGATGATCGAAGCCCAGACTGTACGCGTGGAGGAAGGGGCGATGGGCAGCCAGCGACGGCCGGCGGCCACGATAGCGGGCGTCCCCCACCACCGGATGACCGATGGCCGCCAGGTGCACCCGGATCTGGTGGGTGCGCCCGGTTTCGAGGGTGCACTCCACGAGGGTGGCGGCCACCGGCGACGTGAACCTCTCCAGCACCCGGTAGCGGGTACGGGCCGGGCGCCCGTCGGTCGCCACCGCCATCTGGGTCGGGTCGCCCGTGGAGCGCCCGACGGGAGCGTCGACCATGCCGGCGTCGGCTTCGAACGTCCCCCAGGCCAACGCCAGGTAGCGGCGGTCGACGGTACGCTCCGCCAGCTGACCCACGAGCGATCGGTAGGCGGCGGGGGTGCGGGCCACGACCAGCAGTCCCGACGTGCCCGCGTCCAGGCGGTGGACCACACCCGGCCGGCCCGGGTCGCCCACGCCGGCGATCTCCGGATACCGGGCCAGCAGGCCCTGGACCATCGTCCCCGTGGGATGACCGGCACCGGGATGGACGACCAGGCCCGGTGGCTTGTCCACCACGATGACGGCGTCGTCGGCCGCCACCACCGGCACGTCCACGTCGGGCTCGGGCTCCAGCACCACCCCGACGACCTCAGGAAGGTCGACTTCGAGCCGCTGCCCGGGCTCGACCCGCCGGGAACGGGTCGCCACCACCTTCCCGTCGACGGTCACCCGACCGGCGGACACGAGTGCGGCCGCCTCCGAGCGGGGCACCTCGCACAGGAGGGCGATGGCCCGGTCCACCCGCTCCCCGTCGAGGGCGGGGGGCACCTCCAGGTCGGCCCGGCGGCCGGCGGTGGGCGAGGAGGGCGTCACTCCTGCGACCTCCAGCCGGCCACGAGGAGGACGGCGCAGCCGCAGGTGATGGCCGCGTCGGCCACGTTGAACACGGGCCACACCTTCAGGTCGACGAAGTCCACCACGGCCCCGCGGAGCAGGCCGGGATCCCGGAACACCCGGTCGGCCAGGTTGCCCAGGGCGCCGCCCAGCACCAAGCCCACGGCCACCGACAGGACCGGCCGCCGGGCCGTCGCTCCGCTGGCCGCCAGGTAGATGACAAGGCCGAGGGCGGCCAGGGCCAGAAAGGGGATGAACGCTCCTCCGAGCCCGAAGGCGCCCGCCGTGTTCCGGATGAGGTTGAGCTGCACCGAGCCGATGAGGTCGATGGGCCCGTCCTCGAGGGCGGCGAGGGCCCAGGCCTTGGTGAGCTGGTCGAGGATCAGGACACCGGCGGCGACGGCGAGCAGGAGCCCGGTCCCCCGCCGGACGGTGGTCAGCGCCTCGGCTTCCCCGTCGCGCTCAGCGACGCGACAGCCCTCCGCTCTTGCAGGCCACGCACAGCGACGCGTAGGGAAGGGCCTTGAGCCGGGCTCTCTTGATGGGCTCGCCACACTGCTCGCACAGGCCGTAGGTGCCCCCGTCGACCTTGGCCAGGGCCCGGTCGATCTCGTCGACCGCGGCCCGGGCCTGGGCGCTCAGGGCCAGGTCGCGCTCCCTCTCGACGTTCAGGGTGCCGCCCTCGCCCGACTCCTCGTCGAACTGGATGTCGCCCGGCTCCATCTCGGCCGCGAGCTGGTCGGCGTCGGCCTTCAGGGACTCGGCCTGGTCGACGTAGGTCTCGCGCTCGGCGAGCAGAAGGGCACGCTGTTCCTGTAGGAACTTGTCGACCACGGGAACCTCGGGCTCAGCCGGCTTGGCAGGGGCGGACTTGGAGCGCTTGGTCGCGGGCTCGGCCTTCTTGGCGCTCGTGGCGCGGGACGGCCTGGCCGCCTGTTTCGCGGGTGGAGCGACGGATTTTGCGGCTTTGGGCATGGTGTCTGGGTTTGGAAAGCGGCGGATTGTAGCAGCCAGCGACGGGTCCAGCCTGCGCGATCTGCCCCATCACCGGCGGCCGCTGCTTCCCGTCGAAGTGCCCGTACCCGCGACCGCCCGCTCCAGCTGACGGCGGAACTCGTCGAGGTCGAGCCCGCTGATGCGGAACCGCTTCGACCGGCTGGTGCCCCCTCCGGTGAGCT
Organism: Acidimicrobiales bacterium; assembly: GCA_046262035.1. GTDB lineage: Bacteria > Actinomycetota > Acidimicrobiia > Acidimicrobiales > AC-14 > JBHENM01. The sequence continues at coordinate 7,095 of JBHENM010000547.1, forward strand.
CCACCCCACTCGTCTTGACACCGAATGTCTCCGCCAGCAGGGCGGCGCAGGCCTCGTTGGCCCGGCCCTGCTCGGGGGCGGCGGCGACCTTCACCTTCAGGGCCGTCCCGTGCCGTCCCACCACCGCCGAGCGCCCGGCCCCCGGCTGCACGTGCACGGACAGCACCACGGCGTCGTCGCCCTGGGCCTGGTAGAGATCGCTGACGTCCACGGCGGGCAAGGGTAGACGGGCGCACAGCCTCGGGCGGGCTTTACCCTTGGCCCATGCCGTTCGGGCCCATCGACTCGCAAGCGGACTTCGTCGCCCTCGAGCAGGGCGTGCTCGAGCGATGGCGCGCGGCCGACCTCCTCGAGCAGGTCAAGGCCCACCGCAAGGGGGCCCCGCCCTGGGTCTTCTACGAGGGGCCGCCCACGGCCAACGCCAAGCCCGGCCTGCACCACGTGTGGCCCCGGGCCTTCAAGGACCTCTGGATGCGGTTCCAGACCATGCGGGGCCACGACGTCCCCCGCAAGGGCGGATGGGACTGCCACGGCCTTCCCGTGGAGATCGAGGTGGAGAAGGCCCTGGGCCTGTCGTCCAAGCACGAGATCGAGGCCTTCGGCGTGGAGGAGTTCAACCGCCGGTGCCGGGCGTCGGTCCAGCGCTACGTGGGCGACTTCGCCAACCTCACCGAGCGGGCCGGCGTCTGGATCGACACCCGGGACACGTACTGGACGCTCACCAACGACTACATCGAGTCGGTGTGGTGGCTGGTGCGCCAGCTGTACGACCAGGGCCTCCTGTACGAGGGCCACCGCGTGACGCCCTACTGCCCCCGGTGCGGGACGGCCCTGTCGTCCCACGAGCTGGGCCAGCCGGGCGTCTACCAGGACGTCACCGACCCGTCGATCTACGTGCGGTTCCCGGTGGTGGACGGCCCCGGCGGCGACGACCTCGAGTTCGACCTGCTTGTGTGGACGACCACGCCGTGGACCCTGATCTCCAACGTGGCCGCCGCGGTGGGGCCCGACATCGACTACGTCCGGGTGCGGTCGACCGACGGCTCCCGCGACTTGGTGATGGCCGCCGCCCTCGCCCCCGAGGGGGCCGAGGTGCTCGAGCGCTGGCCGGGCCGGGAGCTGGTGGGGTGGCGCTACCGCCGGCCCTTCGACCTCCTACCCATCGACGACCGCGGCCAGCGGGTGGTGCCGGGGGCGTTCGTGAGCACCGACGAGGGGTCGGGCATCGTCCATCTCGCCCCCGCCTTCGGGGCCGACGACATGGAGGTGGGCCGGGCCGAGGGCCTGCCCGTGCTCAACCCCGTCGGTCCCGACGGGGCCTTCAGCGAGGCGGTCACGCCGTGGAGGGGGATGCAGGTCAAGGCGGCCGACCGCGGGATCATCGACGACCTTACCGCCCGGGGCCTGCTGGTGCGGGAGGAGCCCTACCTCCACGCCTACCCCCACTGCTGGCGGTGCGGGACGGCCCTCATCTACTGGGCCAAGAACTCGTGGTTCGTGCGCACGTCCGAGCGCAAGACCGACCTCCTCCGGGAGAACGAGCGCATCAACTGGCACCCCGAGCACATCAAGCACGGCCGCTTCGGGGACTGGCTGGAGAACAACATCGACTGGGCCCTCTCCCGGGACCGCTACTGGGGCACGCCCCTCCCCATCTGGCGCTGCCCCGAGGGCCACGACACGTGCGTCGGGTCGGTCAGCGAGCTGAGCGAGCGGGCCGGGCGCGACCTGTCCGACCTCGACCTGCACCGCCCCTACGTGGACCACGTCGAGCTGCACTGCACCATCGAGGGCTGCACGGCCATGGCCCGGAGGCTGTCGCCCGTGCTCGACGCCTGGTTCGACTCGGGCTCGATGCCGTCGGCCCAGCACCACTTCCCCTTCGGCGACAAGAGCGCCTTCGAGTCGGCCTTCCCCGCCGACTTCATCTGCGAGGCCATCGACCAGACGCGCGGCTGGTTCTACTCCCTCCTGGCCGTCAACACGCTGGTGTTCGGCACCACGCCGTACCGCAACGTCGTATGCCTGGCCCTCGTGGTCGACGAGTTCGGGCTCAAGATGTCGAAGTCCAAGGGCAACGTCATCGACCCCTGGCAGATCTTCGACACCTTCGGGTCCGACGCCCTCCGCTGGTACTTCTTCTCCGCCGGCTCCCCGTGGACCAGCCGCCGCGTGTACGAGGACGGCATTCGGGAGGCGACCCGCAAGACGCTGCTGACCCTGTGGAACGTGTTCGCCTTCTTCGCCACCTACGCCGACATCGACGGCTGGCAGCCCGGTGAGGAAGGGGTCCCTTCCGGCCACGCCCTCGACCGGTGGGTTCTGTCGCAGCTGGACGCCACCGTCGCCACCGTGACCGAGCGGCTGGACGCCTTCGACGCCCTGACTGCGTCGGTGGCGATGGCCACCTTCGTGGACGACCTCTCCAACTGGTACGTGCGCCGCTCCCGCCCCCGGTTCTGGGGAGGCGGCGGGCCGGGTGACCCGGCCGCCCTGGGCACGCTCCATCGCTGCCTGGTGGTCACCGCCCAGCTCCTGGCGCCGTTCTGCCCGTTCCTGACCGAGGAGCTCTACGGCCGCCTGACCGGTGAGCCGTCGGTCCACCTGTCGGAGTGGCCTGAACCCGCCGGCCACCTCGACGCCGATCTGGGAGTGCGGATGGCCGCCGGCCGCCGCTTGGTGGGCCTGGGCCGGGCGGCCCGCACCGACGCCAGTGTCCGCCTACGCCAGCCCCTGAGCCGGGCCCTTCTCTTGCACCCCGGCGTCGAGCTGTCCGACGAGATCCGTCACGAGGTGGCCCAGGAGCTGAACGTGAAAACGGTCGAGGACGTGGGCACCCTCGACGACCTCATGACGTGGACGGTGGTGCCCAACTTCCGCGCCCTCGGGCCCCGCCTCGGAGCGCGGGTCAACCAGCTCAAGGCAGCGCTGGCCGAGGCCGACGGGTCGAGCCTGCGGCGCCAGCTCGACGAGCAGGGTTGGGTTGAGGTGGGCGGTGAGCGACTGGAGCCCGGCGACGTCGAGGTGCGCGCCGGCCGCCACGAGGAGTTCGCCCTCGCTCAGGACGGCGGATGGGCCGTTGCCCTCGACCTCGAGCTGGACGACGACCTGCGCCACGAGGGTGTCGCCCGCGAGCTGGCTCGCGAGCTGAACGACCTCCGCAAGCAGCTCGACCTGGCCATCACCGACCGGGTCGTCCTGCGCGTGGCCGCCGGCGCCCGGGTGGCAGCGGCTCTGGCCCACCACGGAGACCGGGTGGCAGGTGAAGTCCTGGCCGTGTCCCTCGACGTCGTCCCGGCAGGGTCGCTCCCCGACGGGCACCACGTCGACATCGACGGCGAGCCCCTCGCCGTCGACGTGACGGTGGCCGGCAGTTAGCTCTGCTTGCGAGACTGAAGCGCTATCTGGCGGACTTGCGGGGGCGGCCGACCTTCTTGGCCGGAGCCTTCTTGGCCGCCGCGCCCTTCTTGGCCGGCGCCGCCCCGGTGCCCTTCTTCGTCGTGCCCTTCTTGGCCGTCGCCGTCGCCTTCTTGGCTGCCGCACTCTTCTTGACCGGAGTCCGCTTGGAGGCAGCCTTGGCCGGAGCCCCTGCCGCGGCCCGGGTCGGCGACGCCGCCTTCCTCCGTGCCGACTTCTTCACCGGCTCGACCGGCTCCATCTCGATGGGCGGGGCCTTGCGGCCCGGCGCCTTGCGGGCGGGGGCCTTGCGGGTCGTGGCCTTCCGGCTGGACGCAGCCTTGCGGGCGGCGGGCGCCCGTACCGCGCGCCTGCTGGTGGACGTGGCAGCAGCACGGGGCGCGGGCTCGAACGGGGCCGGGTAGCCGGACTCGTCGTCCTCGACGTCCTCGGCCTCGTCCCCGTCAGCGGTCCCTTCGGCCGTGGCGGGCTCGGACCACTCTTCGTCCTGGATGTCCCAGCCCTCGGCCGACGCCGTCTCCAGCTGGGCGTCGATGCGGCTGATGACGGTGAACCGGTTCATGCCCGCCAGCTCGCGCTCGCGCACCTTCTCCAGCTGGTTGGGGGGAATGTCGGGCAACAGGCGGAGGATCTCCGAAGCCCTCAGCCGGTCGTAGTTCTCGATGGGGAACTCCTCGGCCCCCATGTCGTCCCCCTCGAGCAGGGGTGCGCCGACGTCCATCTGCTCGGTGCGGTCGGCGGCCCACGGACGGGAACCACCGGCGCCCGCGTACTCGGGCTCGCGAGCGGGCTCGGATTCCGGAGCGGGCGGCGGCGGCGCCGCCCAACCCGAGCCGCCGGTGGACGTCTCCGTCCCCGATCCGGCGCCTGCTCCCGCCGGCTCCCAAGGGCGGCCGGCGGAAGGAGGAGGGGGGGGCGGGGGCGGAGGAGGACCTGAGCCCGGGCCCCCACCGGCACCGGCAGGCACCGAAACCGGTTGCGTGGGAGCGCCCGCAGGCGCCTCCTCGGGCCGGCCGCGCAGCACCGCCACCATCAGAACCAGCCCAGCGAGAACGCTGCAGCCGATGGACACGTAGATGAGGGTCAGGCCCGACTGGAGCAGGCCCACCACGAGCGTGATCGTCGCCGCCACGACCAACGCAAAGCTCACCAAGACCACAACGTCACCGTCCCATGACTTCGATCAAGAGGGTGGCATCCTAGGCGGCGCGTGTTGAGGGGAGCCTCAACAGACCACGCCCAGCAGAATTCGGATGGCGAAGAAGACGATCAGCGGCGAGAGATCGAGGCCCATGCCGCCCATCCCCAGCGGAGGGATGATCCGCCGGAGGGGGCCGAGAATGGGCTCGGTGACGGCGTACAGGAACCCGTACACCGACGACAGGCCGGAGTTCGGCTGGATCGGGAACCACGACATGATGATTCGGGCGAAGAGCACGATCATGTAGGCCTGGAGAAGGCGACAGAGGAGGAGGGACACAGATCAGGAACGGTAGAGCCCGCGCTCCTGCAAGCGCCGCTTTTCCTCGGCCGACACTTCGACGTTGGACGGCGTGAGCAGGAAGACGGACTCCGCCACCTTCTCCATGGAGCCCCCCAGCCCGTAGGTCAGGCCGCTGGAGAAGTCGATCAACCGGCGGGCCAGATCACGGTCGACGGCCTGCAGGTTGACGATCACAGGCTGGTTGTTCTTCAGGCGGTCCCCGATCTCTTGGGCGTTGGAGAAACCGTCAGGCACGACGATGTGCACCTTCTGGTGCTGCGGCGGCTGCGGCGGCTGTAAGGGCCGCACCACGGCGGGACGCTGGATGGTGACGGTGCTGTCGGGCTCGCGCGGCGGAAGCGTGCGAACGCCGCTTATGGGCGGCTCGGGCTCGTAGCTCCGCTCCGGCATGGCCGGGGCCCGACGCACGGGCCGGGGCGCAGGCGCGGGGGCAGGAGGCTCTGCCGGATACGGCTCGTACTCCTCATACTCTTCGTCATCGACGAGGCCCAAATAGACCATCGCCCGTCGCCAAACGGATGCCATCCGAGTCGCCTCCTTGGCAGTCGCAGCCTATCGTCGCAGGTCTGACGGAACGGGACGCGCACCAAACAGCGCGCGCCCCACGCGCACCATCGTCGTGCCCTCCTGAACCGCCACTTCGAGATCGTCGGTCATGCCCATCGAGCGTTCCGGCAGGCCCAGCTGATCGGCTATCTCCGTCAGCCGCCGGAAGCCGGCACGGGCCTCCTCGGGTGGGCCCGCCCGCCCCACGGTCATGAGGCCCCGGACGTCGAGCCCGAGGCCGAGCAGGTCGTCGATCAGACCCGGCGCCTCCTCCGGCCGGCAACCGTTCTTGGCCTCCTCGCCCGACACGTTGACCTGAACCAGCACCTTGGCCCCCGTCGCCCGGCGCGCGATCTCCGCCCCCGCGCTCACGCGGTCGACGCTCTGCCACAGGTACACCCGGGCGGCGAGGGGCCGGACCTTGTTGCGCTGGACCCGTCCGAGAAAGTGCCAGCGGCAGGCGCGCGCCGCGGCCGGAGGCAGCTCGCAGGCCTTCCTCTCCAGGTCCTGGGCGTAGTTCTCGCCGATGTCGACCAAGCCGGCGTGTAGGGCCGCCTCCACCGCCTCGGGGCCGAAGCCCTTGGTGACGGCGACGATGGTGACGTCGGGCGCGCCACCGGCTACGGCGATCCGGGCCCGCACCGACGCCAGGCGCGCCGCCACCGTGCTCTCCAGGTTCACTTCCACACCACCGCCGCCTGCCGCTCCTGCTCGCCCCTGGCGCGCCAGGAGTAGTGGTTGGCGGAGCACGCGGTGCAGATGCCCACGTCCTCCACGTCGTCCACCGACTCCTCGGCCAGGGCCGACCGCACCGCGGCCGGAAGGTCGAGGGCGGGATTGCCTCCGCGGGTGCGAGCCACGACTTGCGGGCCCCACCGCCCGGCAACCGTCTCGAGGTCTCCGGCGCCGAACTCGTAGCACTCGCTGCGGATGCAGGGGCCCATCACCGCCTGCAGGCGCGTGGCGCCCAGGGCCCGCAGGTCCCCGACGGCCTTCTGCACCACCCCGCCGACGACGCCGCGCCAGCCGGCGTGGACGACGCCGATCACCCCTTCGTCACTGGCCAGGGCTACGGGAGCGCAGTCGGCGGTGAGGACGGCGAGGGCGGCGCCCGACTGTCGGGTGACGGCGGCGTCGGCCGCCTCGCCCGCGCCGGCCCCGGGAGCGTCCACCCGCACCACCCGGTCGCCGTGGACCTGCCGCAGCCACGTCCACGGGAGGTCGACGACCGCCCGGCGGCGCTCGGCCACGTCGGGACGGACCTCGTGGACATAAGCCCCGCCGTGGCCCAGGTCACCCTCGGTCCGACCGGTGAACACGACGCGCGCGGGCCCCACCCGGCGCGCGATGCTCACTTGAGGAACGAGGGGACGTCGAACTCGTCGTCGTCGGCCAGCCCGAGGTCTTCCCGGCCGCCGCGGCCGAACACGTCCTCGTCGCCCAGCCCGAGGCCGATGGGCTGGCGGGACTCGCTCCGCCGCTCCTCGCCCCGGTTGCGCTCCTCTTCCCACCGGTCGAAGCCGGCGGCGATCACCGTCACCCGGACCTCGTCGCCGAGGGCGTCGTCGATCACCATGCCGGCGATGATGTTGGCGTCGGGATGGGCCACGTCGTGGATGATCTCGGCCGCCTCGTTGACCTCGAACAGACCGAGGTCGCTGCCGCCCGAGATGTTGAGCAGGATGCCGCGGGCCCCCTCGATGGACGACTCGAGCAGGGGGCTGGAGATGGCAGCCCGGGCGGCGTTGAGCGCCCGACCCTCGCCCGAGGCGTACCCGATGCCCATGAGCGCCGACCCGGCGTTGCTCATCACCATCTTCACGTCGGCGAAGTCGGTGTTGATCAGACCGGGGGTGTTGATCAGGTCGGTGATGCCCTGCACGCCCTGCAGGAGCACCTCGTCGGCCATCTTGAAGGCGTTGAGGGCCGAGGTCTTCTCGTTGGAGACCGATAGCAGGCGGTCGTTCGGGATCACGATGAGGGTGTCGACCTTCTCCTTCAACGTGGCGATCCCCACCTCGGCCTGCATCGCCCGCTTGCGGCCCTCGAAGGCGAACGGCCGTGTCACCACGCCGACGGTGAGGGCGCCCAGCGACTTGGCGATCTCGGCGATCACCGGTGCCCCGCCGGTGCCCGTGCCGCCGCCCTTGCCGGCGGTGATGAAGACCATGTCGGAGCCCTTGAGCACCTCTTCGATCTCGTCGCGGTGCGCCTCCGCCGCCTGGCGGCCGACGTCGGGATCGCTGCCGGCGCCGAGGCCCCGGGTGAGCTCGCGCCCGATGTCGAGCTTGACGTCGGCGTCGCTCATGAGCAGCGCCTGGGCGTCGGTGTTGACGGCGATGAACTCCACGCCTTTGAGGCCGGCGTCGATCATGCGGTTGACGGCGTTGACACCACCGCCACCGATGCCCACGACCTTGATCACAGCCAGGTAGTTCTGGGGTGCGCCGATCATCGTCTGCCCTCCGTTGTCGAGCCGGGTGGCCACTCCGAGTGACCGGCTGCGTCCGTCATGAGAGGCTGACCGGTTTCGGTTCGTTCCCGACCTCACCAGCCTCTACCTCCAGTACAGGTTTACTGTTATGTCAACCTGTCCTTGGGGACGAGACTTTAGTAAAGAGTCACACCGGCGTCAAGACCGGAGCCGAAGGAAGGCGGACGTCGAGCGTCGCAACCGTGCGGGGATCCACGCTCCCCAGCACCGTGCGCACGGCGGCGAGCTTGGCCTCCAGCCCCTCGGGCGGGCCGAGGGCCACCACTCCCCCGGGCCGCAGCCGTAGCTCCACCCCGCCGTCGACCGCAGCCACCGACGCCGTCCGGGGGCCCAGCTGCGGTCCCAGGG
>JBHENM010000548.1:0-1001 GCA_046262035.1 Acidimicrobiales bacterium
CGCCACGGGTCCCCCGGTCACGGGGCCGACCACCTGCTACCGGCCCTGGTGAGCCCTTCGCTGACGGTGCCGGTGGAGGGCGGCCGTCTGCTGCTCGGCACCTGGCAGAGCATCGTGCTCGTCGACCTGAACGAGGACAACGCCCGGCGTCAGGTGCGGCTGTCGTTCATCCCGGGTTGAGGTCGAGGAGATCGAGCACCCCGCGAAGGTCGGGGACCCGGTGGGTGCCCGCGGGCAGCGGTGGGGGGTGACCCTGCGCGCTGGGCTCGCCCGGCCGCCAGACATGCACGGGGCGGAGCCCGGCGGCGAGCGGGCCTTGCACGTCGGGGCCCCAGGTATCGCCGACGAACAGGAGGTTCTGAGGCTCGGGGGGGCCGTGTGGGCGCCCGTTGGAAGCGGCCCGGCACAGCTCGAGGGTGTGCTCGTAGATCCGGGGATGGGGCTTGCGGGCCCCGGCCTGGGCCGAGGTCACGGCCAGGTCCACGAGCAGTTCGAGGCCCGACTGGGCCAGGGCCCGGTCGAGGTCCCAGTCCCAGTTGGAGCAGACGACCACCATCACCCCGCGCCGCCGCAGCTCGGCGAGTACTTCCGGGACCTCCTCATAGGCCTCCACGGTGAAGGCCTTGAGCGCGGCGTACATCTCGGCCGCCACCTCGTCGAGGTCGTACGGCGCGGCGCCACACTCGCCCAACAGCCTGCCGATCCGATCGAGCTCCCAAGCCACGTACCGCTCGCGATCGGCTGACGCCTCGAGGTGCTCGACTCCGTCGGCCACGTCCGACTGCCAGCGCTCGTGAGCCTCGGGGTCAAGCACGAGGCCACGCCGTCCCAGCAGCTCTTCGAGGGTGGGCCCCCAGGAGACGGCCCTCGCCAGCGTGCCGTAGAAGTCGAACAGGACGGCTGTGATCATGCGCTCAGTCGGAGGCGCGCACTCGGTCAGGCGAAGCCGGGTTCGTGTGGCTGGTATGGCGCAGCTCGGCGGGGGTGCTGAGCCAGCCGAA
>JBHENM010000549.1:0-2510 GCA_046262035.1 Acidimicrobiales bacterium
GTTCCGGGAGTACTCGGACTGCTGAGCGCCTCGTGAGGCGGGTTGCCGAGTCTCCAACATGAGCCACAGGCCTGAAATTACAGGGCTGTAGGCCGCTCCCGATCGCTCGGCGGTGTGGGGTCGTTGCTTTCTCCGCACCGGTCAGTTCTACTACTCGCATCTCTCAATCACCGAGATCGACCCCATTCCGCCCGGGCGGCGAGTTCTTTGCCCGCCCCCGGGATCCGGTCCAGCGGCGCTACGAGGCGCTGCGGGCGTACCTGCTCGAGGGCCGCCCCGCGCCCGAGGTCGCCGCCGCCTTCGGCTACTCGACGCAGACCCTCAACTCGATGGTGCGGGACTTCCGAGCCGGGCGGCGCGAGTTCTTCGTCGTCCCCCGGCCTGGGCCGAAGCTGGCACCGGCCAAGGAGGCGGCCCGGGCCCGCATCGTGGAGCTGCGCCGGGGCGGGCACTCCATCGACGAGATCGCCGCCGCCCTCGCCCGCGAGGGGACGCCCCTCAACCGCAACGGCATCTCCGAGGTCGTGGCCGAGGAGGGCTTCGCCCGGCTGTGGCGGCGCCCCGAGGTCATGCGGGGCGGACCTCGGCGAGAGAGCCTTCCCCGCACCGGGGTCCTCGAGTTCAGCCAGCTTCCGGAGCGGTCCGAGACCAACCACGCCGGGCTGCTGCTGGCGATCCCCGACCTGGTGGCGCTCGACCTCCCGGCCATGGTGGCCGCCGCCGGCTACCCGGGCACCACCGTCGTGCCCGCCACGTCGTCGATCCTGTCGCTGCTCGCCCTGAAGCTGGCCAGCATCCGACGGGTGTCGCACGTCGAGGACCTGGCCACCGACGCGGGGGCGTCGCTGTTCGCCGGTCTCTCCTCCCTGCCCAAGACGGCGGCGCTGACGTCGTACTCCTACCGGCTCTCCCACGAGCGCCAGCGGGTGTTCCTGGCCGCCCTCGACCGGGCCATGGTGGCGACCGGGCTGGTGGAGGGGGCCGACTTCGACCTGGACTTCCACGCCATCATGCACTGGGGCGAGGACGCGGCGTTGGAGAAGAACTATGTGCCGCAACGCTCCCAGCGCACCCGCAGCGTCTTGACCTTCTTCGCCCAAGACGCCGCCACCCACAACCTGATCTACGCCAACGCCGACCTCTCCAAGGCCACCCAGTCCCGGGAGGTGCTGGTGTTCTGCGACCACTGGCGGGACCTGACCGGCGCCGAGCCGAAGCTGTTGGTGTTCGACCAGAAGCTCACCACCCAGGCCGTGCTGAGCGAGCTCGACGCCCGAGGGGTCAAGTTCATGACCTTGCGCATGCGCAGCCCCGCCCTGGTGCGCCACATCGAGGCGATCGAGCCCAAGGCGTGGCGCACGGTGTCGCTCGATCGCGACGGCAACTACCGCAAGCCCCGGGTGGTCGACGAGCGGGTGGTGCTCTCGGGCTATCCGGGCGAGGTCCGCCAGCTCGTAGTGCGGGGTCTCGGTCGGGAGGCGCCGACGATCATCATCACCAACGACTTCACCTCAAGCGCCAAACAGCTCATCGAGCGCTACGCCCGGCGCATGACCATCGAGCAGCGCCTGGCCGAGTCCATCAGAAGCTTCCACCTCGACGCCCTGTCCTCCGCCGTGCCCCTCAACGTCGACCTCGACGTCGTGCTCTCGGTGCTCGCCGGCGCCGTCTGCGCCGCCCTGCGTCGGAGGCTCCCGGGCTACGCCACGGCCACCCCCGACACCCTCCAGCGCCGGTTCCTGCAGACCGCCGGGGTCATCCTCCACCGGGGCGACAGCGTCGTCGTCCGGCTCAACCGGCGCACGTACTCACCGGTGCTCCGCCAGGCCGATCTTCCCGAGGTCGCCGTGCCCTGGTGGGGCGGACGTCGTCTCCGCTTCGAGTACGCCTGAAGTGGGGGCGAATTCGCTGCGTGAAAATCGGCGCTAAGGGGTGTGAGAACAGTGACGGCGGCTCGTGTCCGGGAGGCGGCGCCCGTGTCGGGGCCGCTCCGGTTGGAGGACCTGTACCGGCGCCACGCCCCCGAGGCCCGGCGGTTGGCCTACCTGCTGACGGGCGACCGGGCCGAGGCCGACGACGTGGTCCAGGACGCCTTCGTGAAGCTGGCCGGGCGCCTGTTCGCCCTGCGTTCGCCGGACGCGTCCGGCGCCTACCTGCGGCGGGTGGTGGTCAACACCGTGCTGTCCCGGTCACGATCGCGCCGCCGCGACCAGGCCCGCCAGGACCGCTCGGCCCGGCTGTCGGGCGTCGACGCCTGGGCCGACCATGAGCCGCCGGACGGGCCCCTGTGGGACGCCCTCCAGCGACTTCCGGAACGCCAGCGGGCGGCCATCGTGCTGCGCCACTGGCTCGACCTCTCCGAGGAGCGCACGGCCGAGCTGCTCGGCTGCCCCCCGGGCACGGTGAAGTCCCAGGTGTCGCGGGGCCTGGCCACGATGCGGGAGACGATGAACAATGCCTGACCTCGAGACCTCCGTCCGCCGGTTGCTGGCCGACCGGGCCGCCTCGCT
>JBHENM010000550.1:0-1441 GCA_046262035.1 Acidimicrobiales bacterium
TCGGCCGGGACAGGAATGTCTCCGTTGACCCCGAACGGCCCCACGATGCTGCCGCCCGTGCTCTTGGCGATGAACCACGTGCCGCTCGGGGGCCGGAACACCGACAGGTCGGTCTTTCCGTCTCCGTCGAAGTCGGCGACGGCGCGATCCGGGGAGCCCGTCGGCTGCCAGTCGGGGGTGATGTCAACCGCCGCGTTGTTCGTGCGGTTGGTTGGGTCGGCACCGGCCGTGGTGACAGTGAAGATGTCGTCGTTGCCCGTTCGGGAGCTGCTGAAGGCGATCTGGGTCCCATCGGGGGAAAACACCGGGCTGGTTTCGATCGAGCTGTCGATGGCGAGGTTGGTCTGTCCGGAGCCATCAGCATTCATGATGAAGACGTCGTCGCTGCTGTCACGATCGCTCTGGAAGGTGATCCGAGCGCCGTCGGGTGACCAGTCCGGGCGCAGATCGGTGGCGCTGTTGTTGGTGAGCCGGACCGCCGCGCCACCGGTGACAGGCATGGTGTAGATCTCGTAGATGCCGTCCCGGTCGGAGGCGAAGGCAATCCGGGTGCTGTCGGGGGAGACCACGGGATGCACGTCGGCAGCGTTGTTCGTGGTCAGCTGGGTTTCCGCCCCCCCGGTAGCCGGGATGATGAAGATCTCCAAGTCCCCGTCTCGGAGGCTGGTGAAGACGATCCGGGCGCCGTCCGGATGCCAGGCCGGGTTGCGGTCAGACGTGGCGTTGTTGGTCACCCGAACCACGCTGCCACCGTTGGCGTCCATGATGTAGATCTCGTTGTTGCCATCTCGGTTGGAAACGAACGCGATCCTCGCGCCATCGGCCGACCAGGCGGGCTCGAACTCTGTGAACGCGTTGTTCGTCAGGTTCGTGCGAGCCGTGCCGTCCGCGTTCATGGTGAATACGTCGTTGTCACCGCCCTCGTCGGAGACGAAGACGATCTTGCCGTTGGTGCCGGGGAAGGCGCCCTCGGCGACATTGGCGACCGTGATGGCGACCACTACGGCGAGTGCGGTTTCGAGGGCGATGACTCGTTGCTTCACCGAATGTCCTTCCGGGTGCGGCAGTCGATCCGCCTTTGCATGGGTACCGAGAGTAGGCGGCCGCCGCCTAGAAGAAGAACATCCGGATGGCCGAAGGGAGGGGCAGGGGGATGTCACCGTTCACGCCGAAGGGCCCCACAATGCTGCCGCCCGTGCTCTTGGCGATGAACCACGTGCCGGTGGCCGGCCGGAACACGGCCAGGTCGGCCTTGGCGTCCCCGTCGTAGTCGGCCGGGACAGGAATGTCTCCGTTGACCCCGAAGGGCCCCACGATGCTGCCGCCCGTGCTCTTGGCGATGAACCACGTCCCGGTGGCCGGCCGGAACACGGCCAGGTCGGCCTTGGCGTCCCCGTCGTAGTCGCCCGGGACAGGAATGTCTCCGTTGACCCCGAAGGGC
>JBHENM010000551.1:0-33148 GCA_046262035.1 Acidimicrobiales bacterium
GGCGAACGCCAGCGGGACGGTGTCGGTGCTGGAGGCGGCCCGCCGCCACGGCGTCGGCCATGTGGTCGTCGCCTCGTCGTTGTCGGTCTACGGCGCCAACCCGACGCCCGAAGCACGAGGAGCTGACCCCACAACCGCTGAGCTCCTACGCGGCATCGAAGCTGGCCACCGAGGCCTACGCCCTCGCCTACCAGCACTCCTTCGGCTTGGGGTGTTGGCGTTCCGCTTCTTCAACGTCTTCGGCCCGCTGCGGGGCGCCGGCCATGCCTACGCCGCCGTCATCCCCGCGTTCGTGAGCGCGGCCTTGGCCGGCGAACCGCTCTCGGTGCACGGCGACGGCTAGAGCAGACCCGTGACTTCACCTTCGTCGACAGCCTCACCGCCGTGCTCACCGACGCCGTCCTGCGCCATGACCCACCAACGGCCGGTGAACCTGGCCTTCGGCGGCCGCCCGGCCTCCTCAGCGTCATCGCCGTGCTGGAGGAGATCCTCGGTCAGCCCCTCGAACGCCGGAACACCGACCCACGCCCGGGTGACGTCCGGAACTCCCAGGCCGATAAGACGCTGCTGCGGCAGCTCTCTCCGAAGATCGAGCCGATCGACCTGGAGGCCGGGCTGCGGCCACCGTCGACTGGTTCGTCAAGGGACGGGACTGACCCCCGCCCAGGCGAGGACGTTCGACCGCACGGAACGGACGCAGCGCGACCCCGCGTACACGCCAGCGACCATCGATCCCACGGTGAGGAGGAGCTGCAGGCCCGTGACCCTGCTGAGCGCCAGGTAACCGAGAAGCACCCACACCGGCCCCAACCGGTGGACGCAGGCCGCGAAGCGGTTGCCCACCTGGTGCGGGGACCGTCGCAGCAGGGTGACCGCCAGCCAGGAGAACGCGGCCGAGAAGACGAGCACGCCGCCCTTGCCGAAGTTCAGCATCGGCTCGAACCAGAACGGGGCGCTGAATCCGGCGTTGGGGTCGATGCGGTCCCGGAACAGGGCGTCGGCTGAGGGAGTGGTCTTCTCGTCGCCGGCGTAGCGCCGGGGGATGAGCAGCTGCGGGAACTCGCTGTACGAGCGGCCGGCCAGCACGCCCGGAGTGCCGCCCCGCATGACCAGCAGCTCACCGGAGCCGATGACGTCGAAGCCCCGGATGGCGAGCTCCACCGATGTCCCCTGGAGGCCCTCTGCGCCACGGGTCCTGAGGACCGAGATGGTGCCGGCGACCGAAAGGGCGAGGATGATGAGGCCGGCGCCGGCGATCGTGAGCCCGGCGCGCCCGATCGGCGAGGCACGGGTGAACATCGGCCGGGCCTGGATGATCAGCCAGCCGACAACCACCAGGTACAGGCGCCCACGTGAGCCGCTGCCGAGGGCGATCACGGTGAGCACCAGGAGCCAACCGACCTCGGTCAACGGTGGATAGGCGTGGTTGCGGCGGCGGGCGGCGGCCACTACCAGGAGGATGCCGGTGGCCAGGGTGGTCATGTAGTCGAGCACGCCGAGGCCGGTGGCCTGGTCGGGGTTGTCGAAGTAGCGGATGTCGCCACTGAGCCGCCACAGGGCGGCCAGTGGCCGCTGGGCCAGGACGAAGGACACCAGGTAGAGGACCATGGCGCCGCCGATGTAGGTCGATACCTTGGACCAGTTCACGCCCTCGGCGTCGGACAGCAGCCGCGAACGGCTCGGCAGGAGGGCGAGCGCGGCGCCGGCGGTCAGGCCGATCAGGGCCAGCAGGTGAATCGTCCAGGTATGGGTGAGGGAGAGGCTGAGCGGCACGCCGAGGAGCGACCAGTGGCCCTCGCTCACGAAGAACACCCAGGGCGGCAGCACGATCGTGGCCCAGGGGATGATCGCCACGTGCGCCGTCCACCACGGGACGGCAGGAACCGCCCTCCGGCGCAGCACCTCCAGCACCACGACCGCGCCCACGAACGCAGTCAGGCAGATCGAGAGCGAACCGATCGGCGCCACCGAGATGGCGACGCCGCCGAAGACGGCCACGGCCGCGGCGACCACGGACCAACGGGTCAGGACCAGGGGAGGGCGCTGCAGCTCGCCGCTGAGAACGCTCATGTGCCAGAGGTCGTCATCGCGAACACCCTAGAGGTGTTCCGGTCAGGGTGTGTTCGGCGGGCCGGCGAAGTTGTGCAGGAACACCTGCGTCGGCGGCTTCCATTCAATCCGGCCGGGCACCCTGGCGCCGTTATTGGTGAAGTCGAGGTCCTCGAGGCGGAGGAAGGACCGACCCCTGCCGTCCCTACCGGCGATAACCACGCCGTCAGAGGCCATCTTGGGGCCCATCTCCCAGCTGCCGTCGCGGACCATCAGCGACGCGGACTCGGTCATGGCCAGGCGCGAGCTCTGGCGGCTGGCGAAGCCCTTCACCCGCAGCCGGGCGCCAGGCCCGAGGGCGATGTCGGTGAGCGAGCTGCCGGTCAGCACCCAGTTGGCCCCGGAGTTCGAGGTGCCGGCGTTTGACTCGAACCCCACATCGCACTCGTCGATGCGCAGCCCCGAGAACGCGTTCCTGCGGTAGCTCCGCTGGGTGATCCTCACACCGGTGGCGCACCCCACGATCGACACCATCTCGAAGCGGTTCCCGACCGCTTCCACGTCGTCACCCTCGAAGAGGATGCCGGTGTCGAACTGGCGGGCGCCGGCCCCGCCGATCCAGATCGAGGACAGGGTGTTGAAGTTGCAGCCGTTCGGGTGGGAGTCCAGCGTGCGCACGGAGACGGCGGCGCTGGGCATAGCGGTCGCCTTCCCGACGAACGTCAGGCCAGAGATCGACGTGCCCTGGCAGTAGTCCAGCCGGAGCATGGGCTCCCCCGGAGGACCGTCCCACGCCAGGACGGTGCCGCGACCGGCGCCCGCTACGACGGCCGCCGCCTGCTCGATGGTCAGCGTGCGGCTGATCCGGTACACGCCCCTGGGGAAGACGATGCTGCCGCCACGTAGGGAGCCCGTCTCGCCCAGGGCGGTGGCGATGGCCGCCTCGATGGCCCCGGTGTCGTCGGTCACGCCGTCGCCGGTGGCGCCGTGCTCGGTGACGTCCGGGCGCTGCGGGTCGGTTGGCCCGAGCGAGCGTACGGGCGGCGCCATGTCGTCGGCGTCGCGCAGGAGCCATCCACCGGCGGCTGCGGCGGCAACGCCGGAAAGGCCGACCATGAGGTTCCGCCGGGAACGGTCCATCAGCGGTGGGCGGGAAAGAGCCCCCAAGGCCAGCCGGTACCATGAGGGCTGAACAGGCGACCGTGCCGAGCCGAGGCCGGGATGGGGGACTCGCGCATGTGTGGGATCGTAGGTGTCGCCTCCTCCACCACCATCACGACCGATCCTGCGCTGGTGGATGCGATGCGCGACAGCATGCGCCATCGCGGTCCGGACGACGCCGGCACCTGGTGGGATCTCCGGGAGCGGCTCTGGATGGCACAACGGCGACTGGCGATCTTGGACCTCTCCCCAGCTGGGGCCCAACCCATGCACGACTCCACCGGATCTCTGCACCTGGTGTTCAACGGGGAGATGTACAACCACCGTGCGTTGCGGGATCAGCTCCGAGGGCTCGGCCACTCGTTCCGATCGAGCTGCGACACCGAGGTGCTGCTGGAGGCGTACCGGCGGTGGGGCGTCGACTGCCTCGACCACCTCAACGGCATGTACGCGTTCGCGCTGTTCGACTCGGCCAAGGACCAGCTGTTCCTCGCCCGTGACCCCGCCGGCGAGAAACCGCTGTTCCTCTTTGACGACGGCTCCCGGCTCATGTTCGCCTCGGAGCTCAAGGCCCTCCTGACCGATCCGAGCCTTCCCCGGCGGGTCGACCTCCGGGCGCTGAACCACTACCTGACCTACGGGTACGTGCCCCGGGACCAGTGCATCCTCGATGGCTTCAGCAAGCTCGAGCAGGGCCAGGCCATGGTCTACGACCTCGCCGACGGCTCCTCGAGGCGCTGGTACCACTGGCGGCTGCCTGCGTCGTCCATGGCGGGCGCGCCCGACGAGGCCGAGCTGGTCGACGAGCTGGAGTCGCTGCTGACCGACTCGGTGCGGCTCCGCCTCGACGCCGACGTCCCCGTCGGCATCCTGCTCAGCGGGGGCGTCGACTCCAGCCTGGTCACCGCGGTGGCCGCCGGCCTGTCGTCGTCCCCGCCGAAGACCTTCACGGTGGTCTTCCCGGGCGTGCAGGCGTCGGACGAAGGCCCCTACGCCCGCATCGTCGCCCGCCATTTCGGCACCGACCACACCGAGCTGCCGGCCACCGACATCGACACCGGCCTGGTGTCGAAGATGGCCCGCCAGTTCGACGAGCCCATGGCCGACTCGTCGATGCTGCCGACCTACCTGCTGTCCCGGCTGATCCGCGCTCACGCGACGGTGGCGGTCGGCGGCGATGGTGGCGACGAGCTGTTCGGCGGCTATCCGCACCACCGTGCGCTGCAGCGCTACCAGCGCCTCCGCCGGGCTGTCCCCGCACCGGTACGGGCCGGCGCGGCCTCCGTGGTGTCGTCCCGCATGGACCTGGGACAGAAGGGCCGCAACTACGTCCTCGCCCTGCTGGCGGACGAGGCCGGGAGCCTGGCGCACGTCAACGTCCACTTCGACGCCCGCCACCGCCGGCAGCTCCTCGGCCCCTTGCTGGACGGCGACGTGAGCGCTCCCGAGGCAGGCAAGGCCCGGCTCTACGACGACGCCCGGTGGCCGCTGCCCCACCGCCTGCTGGCCGTGGACTTCCAGACGTACCTGGTCGACGACATCCTGGTGAAGGTCGACCGGTCCAGCATGCTGGCGTCGTTGGAGCTGCGGTCGCCCTTCCTCGACCGCCGGATCATCGACTTCGCCTTCTCCCGCGTGCCGTCCGCGTACAAGGCCACGGCCGCCGCCGGCAAGGTGCTCCCGCGCCTACTGGCCCGCAAGCTGCTGCCGCCGGAGCTGGAGCTCAACCGCAAGCAGGGCTTCTCGCTGCCCCTCGACGCCTGGTTCCGTGCCCACTGGGGGCCGTGGGCCGAGGAGGTGCTGCTGGACTCCGGCTCCGTGTTCCAGCGCGGCGAGGTTAAGCGCCTCCTCGCGCTCCAGCGCCAGGGACGCTCCAACGCGGAGCGGATCTACGCCCTCGTCCTGTTCGAGCTGTGGCGCCGGGAGTACGGCGTGGAAGTGTCGAGTGGGCGAGCTGCGGACATGGTGAATTGATGAGACGCGTCAACCGGCGGGTCCCCGCGCCAGCGGAGTGAGGCCCGCACACCCGGCGACACTCCTCGTCTTCGCCCCCTCGGCGAGCAGTGGCGGCCCCCTGCGGTACCTGGAGGAGGGCCTGCCGTCAATCGCTGCCGCTTGGGACGGCCGCGTGGTGGTGGCCGTGCCGGCGCGAAGCGTCGACCGGCTGGGCTCGGCCGCGGACGTGGAGGTGGTCAGCCTCACCAGCACCGGCCGAGGGGGGCGGGCCGGGCACTTCCTCCGGTCTAGCCTCCAGGCCCGCCGCCTGCGTAGGGCCTACCGGCCGGCGGTGACGTACTGCTTGGGCAACACCGCCTACGCCGGACCGTTGGCCCCCTCGGTGACCCTGGTCCAGAACGCGGCCCGCCGGCGTGACCTGCTCTACCGCCACGGCCCGCTGGCCTGGTACTTACAGATCATCGCCGTGTCCATCGCCGTTTCGGCGTTCCGCAGCAGGAAACTGATCGCCGTCTCCCACTACACCAAGACGCTTGTCCCGACCCGTTGGGGCCGGCGCCGGACGGAGGTCGTCCACCATGGCGTGCGGCACTTCGAACCGGGCGCGCCGGCGCCTAGGTCTGGTGACACCCTGACGGTCACCGTCGCCGGCTCGATATACTCCTACAAGGGCGTGGAGCTGGCCATCGAGGCTCTCGCTAGGTGCACGAACCGGCTCTGGGAGCTGCGTTTGGCGGGACCGGTCATGGAATTGGCGTACGCTTCCCGACTGGAAGACTTCGCGGCCGAGCAGGGAGTCGGCGAGCGTGTGCAGTGGCTGGGGCCTCTGGCGCACCGCGAGCTGCTGTCGGAGGTGAGCATGACCGACGTCCTCCTGGTTGTCTCCAGGGCCGAGGCATGTCCCAACCTCTTGCTCGAGGCGGCGACCGTCCGCCCCGACGGGGTGATCGTCGGCGTCGAGTTCCCCTGGAACGCCGAGTACCGGGACCTCTTCGACGCCACCTGCCCGGCGGACCGGCTGCACGAACTGCTCGACGAGGTGCCGCTGGAGTCACCGGCAAACGTCGTCGAGCGCCGGCGTGAGGCCATAAGCCAGTACTCGTGGCCGCAGACGGCGGCGCGCACCGTGCAGGTCCTCCGGGCCGCGGCGGGTTTCGGCACGCCGTGAACGTCCTGCTGCTGACGCAGCTGTTCCAGCCGGAGCCGGCGCACCTCAAGGGCCTCTCCTTCGCCAAGGAACTCGTCCGGCGCGGCCATCACGTCGAGGTCCTGACCGGCTTCCCGAACTACCCTTCCGGCCGTTTGTACGACGGGTACCGGATGCGGCCGTGGGCACGGGAGGACATGGAGGGCATCCGCCTCACCCGGGTAGCCCTCTATCCCAGCCATGACGACCGGGCGCTGCACCGGCTGGCCAACTACGCCAGCCTGGCCGTCCTGGCCACCGTACTCGGGCCAGCGCTTCTCGACCTCCGGCGCTTCGACGTGGTCCACGTGTACGAGGGGCCGATCACCCTGGTGCTGCCCGCCCTCGCCTTCAAGGTTCTGGGCGGTACGCCGTACGTGCTCGACGTGCAGGACCTGTGGCCCGAGAGCGCCGAGTCGTCAGGGATGCTGCGCGCTCGCTGGGGCCTGAACGCGGTCGACCGCTGGTGCCGGATGAGCTACCGCCGGGCGGCGGGCATCATCGTGCCCACCGAGGGGTTCAAGGGAGCCCTGGTCGACCGGGGCGTGCCCGAAGCCAAGGTCTCCGTGGTCTTCAACTGGTGTGACGAGGACGCCATGCGCCAGGGTGCCGACGGCGCCCGGTCGAGCCCTGTCGAGGAGCCCGACGACGCCTTCACCGTCGTATACGCCGGCACCATGGGTCCCGTCCAGGCGCTCGACTCGGTGATCGACGCCGCCGAGCTCCTGCGAGACCGCCCCGACATCCGTTTCCTCTTCGTCGGTGATGGCGTCGAGACGGCGAGGCTGCGGCAGCTGGCCGCCTCCCGGGGGCTCGACAGCGTGCGGTTCCTGCCCCGGCAGGCGCCGCAGGAGGTGGTGCCCATCCTGGCAAGTGCCGACGCGCTGCTGGTCCACCTGAAGGACGACCCGCTGGCCCGGGTGAGCATCCCCCAGAAGACACAGGCGTACATGGCGGTGAGCCGCCCGATCGTCATGGCCGTGGCGGGGGAGGCGTCCGAGGTGGTGCGGCGGGCCGGCGCCGGCGTGGTGTGCCAGCCGGGCGACCCGACGAGCATCGCCGAGGCCGTCCGCGGCCTGGCCGATGTCGCTCCGCACGAGCGCGACGAGATGGGCCGCAACGGCAAGAAATTCTACGAAGAGCGGTTTGGCTTTTCGACGGGCGTGGGCAGGGTTGAGGCCGTGCTGGGAGCTGCAGGGGGCAGGTTGTGACTCTCGGGCGCGACCAAGAGGCGCCGATCGGCTTCGCCGTGCCGCACATAGACGAATCGGATATCGAAGCGGTGGTGCGCGTGCTGCGCGGCGGCTGGTTGACGACCGGCTTCGAATGCGCGGCGTTTGAGGCCGAGTTGCAGGAGTACCTCGGGATACCGCACGTAGTGGGCTTCTCGTCGTGCACGGCGGCGCTGGAGACCGCCTACGCCTACCTGGGGCTGCCGTCAGGGGCGAGGGTGGGGGTGCCGACGTGGACCTTCGCCGCCAGCGCCCTGGCGCCGGCCCGCTTCGGCGCGATCCCCGTCCTCGTCGACGTCGACCCGGACACCCTCAACGTCTCGCCGCAGGCCGTCGAGGCGGCGGCAGCGTCGGGCCTCGACGCGTTCGTCGCCGTCCACTTCGCTGGAACGCCCCTCGACCCTGAGATCCACGAGATCCTGCGGGCGGCCGGGGTGCCCGTGATTGAGGATGCCGCCCACGCTATGGGGACGGTTGACCACAGGGGGCGCGTGGCGGGGCAGGGCAGCGTCGGCGCCTGCTTCTCGTTCTACGCCACCAAGAATCTGACGTCGGGCGAGGGTGGAGCGTTGGTCACGGACGACCCCGAGTTGGCCTCCTTCGCCCGTTCCTTCCGCCTGCACGGGCTGGTCGGCGACGCCTGGTCGCGCTACCGGAGGGGATCCAGGCTCCTCCCGGAGATCCACACGCCCGGAATCAAGGGCAACTTCCCCGACATCCTGGCCGCCATGGCTCGCTCGCAGCTCTGTCGCTTCGACGACGTCCAGAAGGCGCGGCGGGAGCTCGTCCTGCAGTACCGCGACCTGCTACGTGAGCTGGACGGGATCCGTTGCGTGCCGCCGGCCTTCGTCGACGGAAGCTCCGACCACCTGATGGTGGTCGTGCTGGACGAGCACATCGACCGCAACTCCGTCGTGGACCGCCTCAGCGCCGCCGGCATCGGCACCAGCGTGCACTTCCGGCCTCTCCACCATCTGACCTGGTTCCGCCGAAACGCAACCCTGGCCGGCGACAGCCTCCCGGTGGCCGATGCGATGTCCTCCCGGGCGCTCAGCCTGCCGCTGCACAGCCATCTGACTGCAGCTGATGTCGAGCGGGTGTGCGACGTGGTGGCCAAGGCGCTGACCGTCCCGGCCTCAGCCCGGAGCGGCTGGCGGGCTGAGCAGCATCCTGACGTCGCGCACCCATAGGAGCCGATGACCCCGGGCCCGTAGGCGGGCCACGTCGCTCCGGGTCGGCTCCCCGCGGTAGGTCCGTTGGCCGAAGTCCTGCTCGGTCCCGCCGATGGCGCCGGCGTCGAGGCTCTCGTGCACCGCCGCAAGGAGGAGCGTGCCGGCGATGTCGCACTGCCTGGCGAACAGCGAGCACACCGACGTGCGGGGCCCGATGGGCACCTCCTCCTGGGCGAGGATCCGGCCGGCGTCGAACCGGCTGACCATATCGTGGACCGTGACGCCCGTCACCGGCTGCCCGTCGGCCAACACATGGATGTAGGTGCACACGCCGGCGTACGCCGGCAGCAGTGACGAGTGCACGTTCATCGAGCCGATGCGGGGGATGGCCAGCAGCTCTTTGCCGATCTTGTAGGGGCAGGAGAACGAGATCAGCAGGTCGGGGGCGAACTGGCGAACCTGCTCCAGCGCCGGCGGGGTGTTGACACTGCGGACCACGTGGCACGGGATGCCCCGCTTCTCGAATGCGGTGCGGACGGTCAGCGTCCGGCGGCCGAGGCGCTCGCCGGCGAAGGGCAGGGCGTAGGTCGCCACCTTGTAGGCGGTGTACCGCAGCCCCCACCGTCGCAGGAGCTGGAACGCCTCCTTGGCCCGGTTGTCACTAGTCTTACGCAGCCCGGTGGTGACGAACACCTGCAGCTCGATGTCGTCGGGGTGGGCGGCCAGCAGCCGGCGCAGGCCGATGTGGGAGAAGTAGTTGCCGTTGGTGACGATCGTCAGCCGGCGCGCCGTCATGGCACCGGGACCTGGCCGGCGCCCGGCACCTCCCGTCGCACCCGGCGGGTCATGAGCGTCGGCGCCCGGCCGGTCACGAAGCGCTGGGCCAGGGAGGCGACGACGAGGCAGTCGATCCAGGGCGACGCCCGCTCGACGTACCACTCGTCGATGGCCAGCTTCACCGGCAGGATGACGTCCCTGTAGGCCGACTCGGCGGTGGCGCCGGCGAGCACATCGGCCTCCCAGTCGTGGACGATCAGCTGCGTCGGTCCGGCGATCCCGGGCTTGGCGGCCAGGACCCGGCGCCACGACGGGTCGGCCGGGTCGACGAGGGAGGGCGTTTCGGGGCGGGGACCGATCATGGCCATGTCGCCGGCGGCCACGTTGAGGAGCTGGGGCAGCTCGTCGAGACGGAACTGTCGGAGCCGGCGGCCGATGGGGGTGATGCGGTCGTCGTCACCGCTGGTGATGACCGCACCGCCGGCCAGCCCGCCGCGGCCGGCGGCGACCATGGTCCGCACCTTCCACATGCCGAACGGCCGGTTGTCCTTGCCGATTCTTGGGACCCGTACCAGCGCCGGCCCTCCGTCGCTGCGGCGGACGGCGAGACTCACCACGGCCAGGAGAGGCGACAGCACGACCTGGAGGACGACCGCCACGACGCGGTCGATCCACCACCGGACCTGGAGCCACCTGCTCACCCTTGCCGGATGCCTACGACGTTGTTCAGGAAGACCTGCGCCGGCGGGTCCCACAGGTAGCGGGCCTGCCGGCCGCCGTCGCCGGTGAAGTCGAAGTCCTCGAGGCGCAGGAACGACCGCCCCTGGCCGCCGCGCCCGTCGATGACCAGGCCGTCGGGGGCCGTCTTGGTGCCCACCTGCCAGTAGCCGTCGCGGATCGTCAGGGATGACGAATCGGTGTCGGCGAGGAGACGATGGCCGAACTCACTTGAGAACCCCTCGACGCTGAGCCGGGCCGCGAACCCGAGACTCAGGTCGGCCACCGAGCTGTTGGTCAGCACCCAGTTGTCACCGGAGGTCGAGATGGTCGCGTTGGTCTTGAACGCGGTGCCGCAGCCGAAGGTGCGTAGGGTTGCGAAGTGGTTCCGGACGTACTGCTGATGGGCGATGTACACGCCCACGTCGCAGCCGTAGATGACGAGGTTGCGGAAAAGGTTGGTGTCGTTGTGGACGTCATCGCCCTCGAGCAGGACGCCGTGCTCGAACTGCGACCGCTCCGCATCGGCGTCATAGCCGCTGAGATTGCCGATCCAAAGATTGGCGAGGGAGTTGAAGTTGCTGAGGTTCGGGTTGCCGTTCACGTTCCGCAGCGACACGGCGGCCGAGGGCTTGGACGACGATTTCCCGACGAAGCGCAGGCCGGTCACCGTGGTGCCCCAGCAGTAGTCCAGCCGCAGCATCGGGCGGCGAGGAGGGCCGTCCCAGGCCAGCACCGACCCACGGACGCCCGGCCCGAGGCTGGGCAGGCTGCTGCTCCAGCCGACGCCTTCGACGACCGCCGACGCTTGAGCGATGGTCAGCGTGTCGGTGATCCGGTAGATGCCCTTGGGGAAGACGAGCTTCCCGGCCCGCAGCGTCTGCTCCTTGCCCAGGGCGGCGTCGATGGCGGCCCGGATGGCGGCGGTGTCGTCGGCCACCGCGTCGCCGACCGCGCCGTAGTCCTTGACGTTGACCGCGGCCGCGGTCTGGGCATGGGCGGGACCGGCGCCAGGGAGCGTGCCGGCGGCGAACGCGGCGCCGACGCCGGCCGCCCCGGTGAGGAGCTCCCGTCGAGTCGGCTTCATGCGGCCGGCACGCCGTCGAGGGCCGACAGTCGGTGGCGGTGCCTGGCCGCGAACGCCTGCCACCAGTAGCGGGCGCCGACGAGATGGGCCAGAGCCAGGCCGATGGAGGCGCCCCGCGCCCCGCCGAACGCAGCGCCGACGGGGCCGCCGGCCAGGATGAGCGGGGCGGTGACGGCCCGGGCCCGCAGCACGCTCCTGGCCTCGCCGAGCACCATGAGGCCCATGCGTGGGCCCTGGCCGGCGCTCTCGGCCGCGACCCAGAGCCCGACGAGCGGGAGGATGGCCCGGGCTCCCTCCCAGGTCTGGCCGAGGATCTCGACCCCCAGACGGTCGGGGAGGAGCAGCAGCAGGCCGGTGAGCAGCAACGCCATCGCCGCCAAGCCGCCGCCGAGCATGCCGGTCGCCCGGCGCAGGCGTTCCGGCGCCCGGCGCCACATGGCGGCGCCTTCGGGGATGGCGAACCCGACCATTCCGAGGGCGAGGAGGTTGAACGGGCCCAGCAGGACCCGAGCGGCGTTGACGTGACCGAGCACCGTCAGCCCGGCCACCGCGCCGATGAGCACGAACCCGCCCTGCCACGCCACGAGGGCGATGCCGGTCTCGGCCGCGAAGCGGGGCCCCAGGTCGCGGTGCTGGTGCAGCCAGGCCCACGCCTGGGAGAGCCGGGGCAGCACCCTGGCCTGCGAGGCGCCGACGCCGGCGGCCAGCGTCGCCGACACCCCCCAGGCCAGCACCAGCGTGGCCATCGACGCGTGGCCGTACAGCAGCACCCATGCGGTCACCGCGGCCTGGAGCAAGGCCCAGACGATGTCGTTCAGGAGGGCCCGGGCCGGCGTCTGGTCGGCGAAGAACGTGTACCGCCAGGCGTCCTGGAGGAGCAGGCCGGGCAGGACGACGGCCAGGTACAGCAGGGTGGCGCCGACGACGCCGCCGAGCAGCGCCGACATGGCCAACAGCACGACGGCGCCGGCCAGGCCGATGGACAACGCCAGGCCGGTCGCCGCCCGGCTGGCGGCCCGCCGCTCGGCGAGCGTTCCGCCGCTGTGCCGCACGAGCTGAGGGTCACCGCCCAGCGCCCGCCAGAGGCAAAGGGCGACCATGTACGTCGCCAGCATGAGGGTGAAAGCGCCGAACTCCCGGGGGCCGACGGCGCGTAGGACCACCACCGAGAGCCCAAAGTTGGTGAGCGACGACACGCCCTGGTCGATCACCGTCAGGGCGCCTCGGCGGGTTGCGGCGAGCGCGCCGGGGGCTACCTCACCCGGGCCGCCGGCCCCATCCGCCGGGGACACCTCGATGGTCAACGAGCCTGCATCCTGCCGATGAACAGCAGGTTCGGGAGGGGCCGATGGAGCGCGGTCATGAGCCCGGTCACCGCCAATGTCCGCAGCCAGCTGCGCTGCATGTACAGCGGGAGGCTGCGCACGGTGTCGAAGCCGAACTGGCCCATGGTGGCCGACAGCGACTGTTGGTTCCACGAGCGCACGTGTTGGACCGGATGGAAGATGCAGCCGCAGTCCGGGCAGATGGACTCCGCCTTGGCGAGTTGTTCGTCGTTCGGCGTGGTCACGATCAGAACCCCGCCTGGGCGGACGATGCGGTGAAGCTCCGTCAGCGTGGCCTGGAGGTCGTCGTCGAGCAGGTGCTCGATGGCCTCGATGAGGAAGACCGCGTCGTAGCTGCTGTCGGGGATGTCGGTCGGGAGCTGTCGGACGAGCTGCACGCCGTGGAACAGGGCGTTGTCGCCCAGCCGCTTCTCGACGACAGCCACCGAGTCCTGGGAGAAGTCGGCCCCGGCGCAGGGGATGTTGTGGGCCAGCAGGGCGTCCAGCAGATAGCCCGAGCCACAGCCGAAGTCGAGGACCTGGCTCCGACGGAGGTTGCGCACGCCGAACAGCTGGACGAGGGCGATGATCGTGGCCCCGTACCGCTGGCTGAAATACCGGTCCTGGTGGCGCGACGAAGTCTCGTCCCACCAGCGGGAGCTCTTCTCCCTGGTCCACTCGACTTGATGCGGGACGAAGTCGGTGCTCACCGCAGGAGCTCCTCGACGTTCTCGAGGGGCTGCTGCTCGACCATGAGCTCGTGGCGCTGCAGCAGCAGCCTGGTGTCGGCCTGGCCGATGACGTCGTCGGCCGAGCTGTACTCCTTGGGCAGCGGCGTGAGTTCGACCGCGTCCTCGGGCGCCAGCTCGGGCAGGGCAGAGGCGATGGCGAAGTAGGCGCCCCGACGGCGCACCCGGCCGATCTCCTCCTCGGAGATGAGGATCTCGTCGAGCTTCTCGCCCGGACGGGTGCCGGTGATGATGATCTCGATGTCGCGGCCGTCGATCAGGGCCTCGGCCAGGGTGACCACGGAAGCAGACGGGCAGATGGGCACCCACGTCTCGCCGGCCCGGGCCTCGGCGATGGCGGACATGATCATCTCGACCGCCTGGTCGAGGCTGATGAGGAACCGCGTCATGTCGGCGGAGGTGACCGTGATCGGGCCGCCCTGGCGGATTTGAGCGTGGAAGAGCGGGATGACCGATCCCCTCGACGCAAGCACGTTGCCATAGCGCACGGCGATAAACCGGGTACCCGGGTTCAGAACGTTGGCCGAGATGATGATGCGCTCCTGGAGCGCCTTGGTCATGCCCATCACGTTGACGGGCTTGCAGGCCTTGTCGGTGCTGACCGCCACCACCGCCTCGACCGGGAAGTCGTGCTCGTTGATGGCCCGGGAGATGTTCATGGGTCCCACGCAGTTGGTGAGGACCGCCTGCTCGGGGAAGTACTCGCACGTCGGCACCTGCTTCAGGGCCGCGGCGTTGATGACGATGTCGACGCCACGCAGGGCGCGGCACACGTCGCCGTAGTCCCGGACGTCGCCGATGCGCAGCTCCAGCCGCCGGTGGAAGTTGTCGTAGATGACCTCGTCGGTCGTCACCTGCTTGTGCAGGTACGACAGGCGCATGTCGTGCTGCTTGGCTTCGTCTCGGGAGAGCACGATGACCTTGGCCGGCGTTCCCCACTGGCCTGAGAGCATCCGGCGGACGGCCACCTTGCCCAGCGACCCGGTGCCGCCCGTGACCAGGACGGTCTTGCCTGCGAGGATCATCGACTCGTGTCTCGCTCCTGGATTCTCGTGGCCAGCTCGTCGAGCATGCCGTCCCAGCTCATCACCCGGTAGCCGGTGGCCTTCTCGAAGGCCTCCCCGCTCATGTTGCGGTTGCTCACTACCCCGTCATCGGGGCGGACATCACCCTGCCGGCCGATCCGGCGGAACAGGCCGTCGAGCAGGTCGTACTTGGAGATCGGCTCCGAGGCCACGTGCCACACGCCGTGCAGGTCGGCGTGGCGCACGACCAGCTCGTCGATCACCCGGGTCAACTCCATGGTGGTCAGGCCACTGTAGAGAACCTTGCGGTAGCCGGACATGGGGCCGGGCCGGGCCAGCGCCCACTCCACCAGGCTAAACCGGTTGGCCAGCTCCAGCCCGATCATCGATGTGCGCAGCGTGATGCACCCCTCCTCGTCGACCTCGCCGAGGAGCTTGCTCCGGCCGTAGAGATCGACCGGATCGGGGATGTCCGTCTCCTGGTACCCGCCCCGGTCCCCGGAGAAGACGCAGTCGGTGCTGATGTGCACCAGCCGGGCGCCGGCGGCCCGGGCCATCACCGCCAGGCGGTGGGGGAACAGGCTGTTGACCTCGATGCTCGGGATGGCCCGGCCGGCGTCGGCCCGCTGCTTCACGATGCCGGCGGCGTTCACGATCGCCTGCGGTTGGAAGTCGGCGACCGCCTCCAGGACCCGGCCGGCGTCGCGGACGTTCACGCCGGCGAAGGCGTTCGCCGGCGAGAAGAGGCCGTAGTGCGCGTAGGCCGGAAGGTGGCGCCGGAGGGTGACGGCGACCTCGTGCGACGTGGAGAGGCCGGCGAGCAGCTCGTGCCCGAGCATCCCGTCCCCGCCGATGACCAGGATCCTCATCCGCTCTCTCTCCCCATCCCGGACGGCGGTCCGCTCGTCGGAAATGCTAACGGCTCCATTCGAGGGCCCGGAACGGACGGCGGCGTGCGACATACTGTCGACCAT
Source organism: Acidimicrobiales bacterium (assembly GCA_046262035.1). GTDB lineage: Bacteria > Actinomycetota > Acidimicrobiia > Acidimicrobiales > AC-14 > JBHENM01. Next base: position 15,411 of record JBHENM010000551.1, read on the forward strand.
GCGGGCGGGCCCCTTGAAGGTGGTGACGCTCGTCGGCACCCGGCCCGAGATCATCAAGCTGAGCCGGGTCATCGCCGAGCTCGACCGCCACACGACCCACGTGCTGGTCCACTCCGGGCAGAACTACGACTACGAGCTGAACGAGGTGTTCTTCGGCGAGCTCCAGCTCAACGCGCCGGCCCACTTCCTGGACGCGGTGGGGGAGAGCGTGGCCGAGACCATCGGCCTGGTGATCGCCCGCTTCGATGCGGTGCTGGAGGCCGAGCAGCCGGACGCGGTGCTGGTCTACGGCGACACCAACAGCTGCCTGGGGGTGATCGCGGCCAAGCGCCGCAAAATCCCGGTGTTCCACATGGAGGCGGGGAACCGGTGCTTCGACCAGCGGGTGCCCGAGGAGCTGAACCGCAAGGTGGTCGACCACCTGAGCGACGTGAACATGACCCACTCCGAGCACGCCCGGCGCTACCTGCTGGCCGAGGGCCTCCGCCCTGACGTGGTCATGAAGACCGGCTCGCCCATGAAGGAGGTGCTCGACCACTACCGGGCGGACATCGACCGCTCGGACGTCCTGGAGCGGCTGGGGCTGGAACCGGGCGGCTACGTGCTGGTCAGCGCTCATCGGGAGGAGAACATCGACGTCCCCGAGAACCTGGCCGCCCTGCTCGACTCGCTGGAGGGGATCGTCCAGCGCTTCGGCCGGCGGGTGATCGTGTCCACCCATCCCCGCACCCGTGCCCGGCTGGACGAAGCCGCCGGCGGCCACGGGGATTCCATACAGTTCGTGAAGCCCTTCGGCTTCCTCGACTACGTGAAGCTGCAGCTGCACGCCTTCTGCGTGGCCTCGGACAGCGGGACGATCACCGAAGAGTCGTCGCTCTTGCGGTTCCCGGCGGTCATGCTGCGGGAGGCCCACGAGCGGCCCGAGGGGATGGACGAGGGCGTGCTGGTGATGTGCGGGCTGCGCCGGCCCCGGGTGCTGGAGGCCATCGAGCTGGTCACGACCCAGAAGCGTCGGCCCGGCGCCGGCCTGGTCGACGACTACGACGTGGGCGACGTTTCGCAAAAGGTTGTTCGCATCGTGCTGAGCTATGTCGACTACGTCAACCGGGTGGTGTGGTCCCGGCAGCCGTCGTAACGGCGCTACGCTTGATCCGTGCTTCATGGTGGCGACTCGACGCTGCACGCTGGTGTCGGCGACGCCGCGAAGGGTAAAGGCGCCGGGATGCACGCACGTCGTTCCTACGCGCCGGCCGCCCAGAGGTGCCCGTCGCCTTGACCTCCGCAGAGCTCGGCGGACCCGATCGTGTGCGCCACACCGAGGCAAACGGCGCCGGCGACGCGCCCGCGCCCGCCGGCCAACTGCCGTCCCTACGGTCCAATCCCAGCGTCCTACAGGGAGACCCGTGGGCGGCCAGGGCGCGCCAGGCGGCCTTCCCGCTGAACGGCGCCAGCCACGGCGGGGGGGCTCGCCACTTCGTCACCGACGACGGGCTGGCGCTGCTGCTGCGCCACAAGCGGACGGTCGCCCTCATGGCCCTCCTCACCGCCATCGTGGCCTTCACCTTCTCGAACCTCCAGAAGCCGGTGTACCGGGCCTCCGCCGACCTCCTCCTGCAGACCCGCCAGTCCCAGCAGATCGTCGACCCCGACTCGCAGCGGACGCGCGACCGGTCGCAGATCCAGACCGAGCTGCAGATCCTCAAGTCGCGCTCGGTCCGCAACCAGGTCGCCGACCGTCTGGGCAGGACCCCTAGCATCTCGGTGCAGGTGGTCGGTGAGACCGACGTGCTGGAGCTATCGGCCGAGAGCACCAGCCGGGAACAGGCGGCGATCATCGCCAACACCTACGCCGAAACCTACATCGCCAGCCGGCGCCAGCAGCTGATCGACGACCTGCTGGCTGCGGCCGAGGACGTGCGGGAGCGGGCCACGAACATCAACGAACAGCTCCAGGCCCTGGACGGGCCCATCAGCGACCTCGAGGCCCAGATCGCCGCGGTCGAGGGCCGGCTGACGGGTATCGACACCGCTGTCGTCCGCCAGGCGACCGCCGACCGGAACCGGCTGGGCCAGGAGCTGGCGGTGAAGCGGCGCCAGGCCCAGACGCTCCAGGACCAGAAGAACCAGTACGACAAGCAGCTCGACCAGCTTCAGCTGGCGTCCAACCTCACCGAGTCCGGTGGCGCCCAGGTCATCTCGCGGGCCGAGGTCCTGCAGGAGCCGGTGCGCCCGAAGCCGGTTCGCAACGCCATTCTCGGCCTCATCCTCGGGGCCATGCTGGGAGTGGCCCTCGCCTTCGTGCGGGACCGGTCGGACAACACCGTCCGCACCGAGGTGGATCTGGAGAACGCCACTGATGGCCTCCGGGTGCTGGGCACCATCCCCACCGTCCCCGGCTGGCGCCGGCGGGGGAGCACGCGGGTGGTGTCGGTCACCGAGCCGACGTCTCGGGCGGCGGAGTCCTACCGCGCCCTGCGGACGTCGCTGGAGTTCCTGGGCCGGGAGTACACGATCCGGGTGGTGCAGCTCACCAGCCCGGGCCCCGGCGAAGGCAAGACGGCCACCGTGGCCAACCTGGCCGTGGCCCTGGCCCAGACGGGCCTGCGGGTCACCGTGGTCTGCTGCGACCTGCGCCGGTCCCGCTTGCATGAGTTCTTCGGGCTGAGCAATGACGTGGGGCTCAGCTCGGTCGTGACCGGCCAGGTACCGCTTAGCGCCGCCCTGGTGCGACTGCAGAACCTGGGCCGGATCGCCGTGCTGCCCTCCGGACCGCCCCCGTCGAACCCTTCGGAGCTGCTGGCGTGGCGGCGCACAGCCGAGGTCATAAAGGCCCTGGCCGACGGCAGCGACATCGTCCTGATCGACAGCGCGCCGGTGCTGCCCGTCACCGACGCCGTGGTCCTGGCCCGGATGGCCGACGCCACTATCCTGGTCTCGAGCGCCCGCAAGACCACGACCGGCCAGGTCCGGCGGGCCGTGGAGCGGCTCCGGCAGGTCGACGCCCCCCTCGCCGGCGCGGTGCTCAACGAGTCGGACACGACCGACGGCGAGTACTACTACGGGCCGGCACCTACCGGCGTGGGCGGATGGGCCAAGCGGGCGACCGGCCTCCTCACCGGGAAGACGGCCAGGACCCGTCGCGAGCGGCATAGCAGCGCAGCTTCCGACGACGACACGTTCAACGCGACTTCATCGAACGGGCCCGCCCCGTCCGAGCAGGCCGCCAAGCGCGGGAGCAGCTGAAGCTTCACTTCTTGCACATTCAAGGAACGGGTGGCCTTGTCGATGGCAGCAGGATGCCTCCTTCGCGCGCCCCGGCCGGCTCAGGTCCGAACGCGGCCCGGTGTTCCGCCGTTGACGCCTCGAACGGCGACATCGCCGCGGCCGACGTGTGCATCGCCCGGGTCCTGCCCACCGGCACGTCGCACTGCGGGCTGGCAGACCTCGCCAGCGCCTCGAACGAGCCCTCGGTCCACCTGGTCAAGGGCTCGGCCACCAAGGAGGCGAGGATGGAGTTCTTCTTCTTCTCCAAGTCCACGACCCTCACCGGCCGCCTGATGGGCCCGGGGGCTGTCGGGGTGCAGCTGGTGCGACCTGCACTTTTCCGCAGGCAACGGGCGCGAAGGTACGGCGACGCCCCCGACGAGGTGTACTGTAACCTGGCACTTCCAATAGTGGCATTCAGCTAAATGGGGGTGCGCTGTACGGAGGACCATTTGTCACGGGGATTCAACATGAATGGCCTCTGACCAGCGCAAATACCGGGGCTATAGCTCAGTCGGTTAGAGCGCACCCCTGATAAGTGACTTCGGCTGAACGCTGTGCTTGAGGCCTTTGACCAGGGCCTTCGCGGGGACGTAAGTGCTATAGGGAGGCGCTGTAGGCTTGGCGCCGTTACAGCGCACCCCTACGGACGAAGAGATCGTGCAGCGGGGGACGGCCGCACGGCCAGCACATTATCTTCTCGGGCCCCGCCGGAGGGGGTGCCTACCGAGACGGGACCGCTTTGCAATCAGGCGGCTACCGCGTCGGCCGCATACGCCAGCGCATCATCGACCACCATGATGCGACGAGGGAATCTGACGGCGAGAGCCTGCACAGCGGCACGGGCATTGTCGCGGAGGTAGAGCTTCAGAAGCACAACCTAGAGCACACCCCATGTGCGGCGCCGCCGAACGGGAGTTCCGCTGGCCTAACCGGTGATAAGTGAGGGCTTAGGGTCGGAGGGGGCGAAGTCAACGTTGGCGAGGCCGTTGGGGTTCTTCGTCGGCCCGCTGCCCACGGGGTAGAGCCCCAAGACGTAGCGCAGGATGGCTTGGTGCTGGGACCCCACCACGGTGATCCGAGCGGCCAACCCGATGGCATCCGGACTCCCCAGCGTAGGGATGACCTTCTGGTAGGTCTGGGAGGCGTAATCCTCCAGACGGAGGGCCAGTGTGGCGGCGCCGGGGACATCGGTGAGCTTCCCCGCAGCGGCGTCAACTGTCGGCTTTAGTTCCGCCGTTGGCGTAGTCACGGCCTGCCGGCCGCCGGCGACGAGCACCCCATTCCAGCTCTCCAGGGCTTCTTGGTGCTGCTCGGCCGCAGTGGTGACGAAGGTGACGACTGCGGGAGGGACGGCACCCAGCTTGCCCTGCGTGGCCAGCATGCCGGCGGCGATGTAGGTGTCAGTCGCCAGCTTCTCGAGGCCAGCGGCCGCCGCGGCCACATCTAGGTCGGCGTTGGCGTTAGCGTTAGCCGTCGTGTCGCCGGTCTGACCAGCCCCGGTGTCGGTGTCGTCATCGTCGTCATTGCCGCAGGCCACGGCGAAGACCGCCAGTCCGGCCACCGTCGTGCCCGTCAGGAAACGGCGGCGACTGACCGCCGCAGAGGTAAGCGGGCTGATGTCGAGCTGGCGCTCCATGGTTTCCTTGGTCTCCTCGGTCACTTGACGGCTCCAGACGTGGGCTCGGCGATGAGATCGGGCCCGCTGACCTCATGCAAAGCGTCGGGGGTAGCCACGTTGCCAGCGGCCGCGGGGAGCTTGGGGATGTCGGCCGCCGGAAAGGGCACGGCGATGAGCTGCGGTGCACCACCGGCCAAGAGAGCACTGACCGCTCGCAGGGTCGCCAGGTGCTGGGACTCGACGGCCATGACGCTGGCCATGATCCCCTTGGACTTCGTGTCCTCGAGCAAGGCCAGGTTGAGCAGGTAGGTGTCGGTTGCCACCTTCTCCAAGGTGGCGGCGAAGTCGACCACCTTAGGGGCCGTGCTGAGGTCGGCGCTCATGACCACGGGGAGGAACTTCGGGTTCGGGGAGTCCTGAACCTTGCCTCCCAGCGTTGTCGTTTGGGCCTGGAACGCCTTCTTGTGCTCCGTGTGCTGGCGCCGGGTCTCCATAGCAAAGGCACCGACCGCTGCCTTGGCGCTGGCGACCGTGATGCCGGTGACAGCCTTGGCCGCCGGGGCGTCGGTCCTGTCCGGGCCCTCGCCGAGGGCGATGGTGTAGGTGGCGATGGCCAGGGCCTCGAGCGACGACGCGGTCTGCAGGATCTGGACGTCGAGGGCGGTGTCGGCCCGGGCCGGGGTGGCCAGGAGCCCGGCGAACAGGCCGCCGAAGCCGCCGCCCAGGAGGCTGCGGGCCGCGATGCCGCTGGCTCCGTAGCCCATCTTGGCCAGCACACTCCGTCGCGCCTCGTTGAAGCGGTCGATCTCGTCGGTGTCGACCTCGCCCCTGCGCTCCTCCCGGATCTCGGCGAGCTCGGGAAGGGAATCCGTGGTGACCCTCATCGCGTCGAGGTGGAGGTCTCTCGACTCGTCCATCAAGTCGCCCAAGGTCGCGGTGTCGATCTTCGAACCTTCGTCGATCCTCACCCGATCGGCTCTCCTTCCGCGGGCGCTCTGCTTCGCCCGCCCTCGTGGTCAGCTACGAACGCTCGTCACCCTGTGTTCGTAGCTACCCCGCAACCTGGATGAATCCGGGTTTCATGTAGGGGTGGACGTTGCAGGCGTACTCGAACCTCCCTGCCTTGGTCACCGTGAACGTTCGCTCGGCGCTGGCGAAGCGGCCGGTGTCAAAGGAGTTGTCTGCGGCCGTCACCGTGTGTTCCGCCGAGTCCCTGTTCTCCACGGTGATCGTGTCGCCCACCTTGGCCTGGACGACCTCCGGGGAGAACTCGAAGTTGCTGATGAGGACGGTGCTGCCCCCGCCTGTCTGGCCTGCGGATTCGGGCCTGCTGTCGGATCCGCCGCAGGCGGTCGTGATCGCCACCAGGGCAGCGAGTAGGAGCAAGAACGGACGTCGAAGCGGGTTCAAGAGTCGGGTCCTCCGGGACGGGAACGCGTTGGGTTCGTCGCCGGGGGCCGCGGCGGATGGATTCAGAGGCGAGAAGTCGCTGCGCGCCTAGCTGACCGACTTACACATTCCCCGTCCAACTCCGGTCCTGGGAACGAACAACAGGTTGTCGGCGACCGGCGACCGTCCGGCGCGCGACATAGGAGGAGTTGTGGCGTACAAGTTCGCCTGAAGGGATCAAGACCACGCCTGCCGTTGGCAGGGGAAAGGAGCTACCGAAGAAGAGCTGATGGCCAAGGTCTCCGAGCACGTTCGCAAGAAGCACAACGTGAAGGTGACCACGGACACCATTGCCAACTTCGTGCGGGCCAACATCCGCCAGAGCTGAAGCTGTCCCGATTCGGGTACCGGAGACCTTCGGCCTCCGGTACCCGTCTCGCTGCCGGGCGGGCACCCGTGAGGCGGGGAACGACTCCGTCAGATCTCACGTGCCAGCACGTCTCACCCTCCACCCGGGTTCTTGACGGTGTGACGCCCACCTGAGGCGACAGGAAGGGAAGCAGCCATTCCACTGTGCGCTCAGCCCTCGGCGGGCGCCGATATGGCGTGCCCCCGCAAATGGGTTCAGATTGGGCTCGTGCCGGGTCATTCACCTGTGACGCAAGTCCAGACGCCGGACTGTGACCTCGGAATGGAGTTCGTTCGGGCGACAGAGGCCGCCGCGCCCGCCGCGCCCGCTGGGTGGGGCGGGGCGAAGGAAGCGGCGGACGGAGCTGCGGTCGAGGCGATGCGGGCCCTGCTGAACACGGTTGCCATGAACGGCATGGTGGTCATCGGGGAGGGCGAGAAAGACGAGGCGCCGATGTTGTTCAACGGTGAGCGCCTGGGCCGAGGTGTCCTGCCCGAGGCAGACATCGCCATCGACCCCGTGGAGGGCACCACCCTCACCTCGGTCGGCAGGGCGAATGCCCTGTCTGTCATCGCCGCGAGCGACCGGGGCTCCATGTTCGGCCCGGGGCCCTGCTTCTACATGATGAAGGCCATAACAACCGCGACAGGCGAAGGTCATCGCAGCGATCGTCCCTCGAGCTGTGGCCTCCGCCGGCACGGTTTCGGCAAGCCTGACGCTCCTCTCGATCAGTCAGGCTGCCGAAATCTGGCCCGTCGCCCCCAACACGAGTATCCGCTGTCCCGCCGTTGGGGATCCGCCGTGCCCACGCTCGGACCTCGACAACTCGTTCAGATCGAACGAGACGGGAACTCGAACGCCTTGCGGGTTGCTTCTAGGGTTGGCATTGAAGTCGGCTCCATGAGGCCGCTCACGATCGCGACCGCTGACGCCGCAAGCCAACCCTCGGCAAGCGTCAGCCCGATGCGCTGCGAGAGGCCATGAATCGGGGGAAATGCTGCAGCGGCAAGAAAGGCGCCGGACAGGGCCCCTACGAGACGCGAGGCGGCCGCAGCGCCGCCATGCCCGCGCGCCGAAAGGGTCTGCGCGGCGAGGACCGGCGTCAGGGCAAGCGATGCGGATCCGACGACGGCGAATCCGTAGTGGACGCCGTCGGCGGTCGATGACGTGCCGAGCGGGACGACCCCGGCACCGAGGGTGGCCAGGCCGGTCGCGGTCGCCGCGAGCCATGCTGGACCCCCGAGCGAGTCGCGGAGCGCCACGCTGTAGGCAGGCACCGTCACCCTAAAGCACACCATACCCGCTGTCATGAGCCATCGGGTCGGCGCGCGCACCGCGGCGAGGCGGCTGATTGACTCCTGGACGGGGGAGTACCGCTTCGTCAGCGCGCCCGCCGTCGACCACGCGGCAACGAATCCTGCCGGCCCGACGACCCCACCCCAGGCCAGCGTCTGCCGCGGTTTCATGGGCGAGGAGTATCTCGCCGGCGGCGCCATGACGAGATGCGGGTGATCCTCGGCGAGCGTGGCTGTGGGAGGAAGGGGTTCTTGGCCAGCAGCCAAGTTCGCCATGGCTCTTCAAGCACGGCTCACCCTGCGGTTCGTTGGAATGCGATCGGCGCCTCGATCAAGTGAGGCTTCGCCTCAGGTCCCGTAGGGGCCAGCCACGGCGCGTGGACGCTGGCGTCAGGGCAAAGCCTCCAGCGCCGGCTGACGCGATCGATTCCCACCGGGTACAGCGTGAGGCCGCCATCGGTTCCGATGTGGAGGCGGAGGAAGTTCTTCTGGTCCATGTGGTGGAGGGGCGCGTACGCCTCATTCCCGTGATAGCCAAGGCAGTTGGTGATCCACAGGTAGCCAGAGATGCCGAGAACGCCCCCGACGCCGCCGAGCACTCCCACCAGTGCCAAGAAGGCGACCAGTGACCCGGCGCCGCTGCCGAGCGTCGACGACAGGCTCGACGAGGCCACGATGACCGCTCCGAGGCCGCCGAACTGCAGCATCGAGTGTCCGAGTCCGATGAGCAGGCGGGGCACTCCGCTGGCGTCGTGGGCTAAGCGGATCATTGCCCCGAACGACACGATCACGAGGATGATCAACAAGAAGGCGGTGGGGCTGTCCCACAGCGCCCCGCCCAGGTCGCCGAAGCTGACCGAGAGATGCCCGTCGTTGCGGTGAAGCCCCAGCATGAAAACCAGCAGCAGCTGGATGCCACCCAGCAGCGCGGCGAGAGGCAGGTTGAACACGGGGAGCAACCACACCCGCTTGCGCAGCCTTTTGGAGGCGGCACGTGAGGGATAGACCGCCGCCAGCGCGAACCTGCCCGTGGCGTCGTCGCCAGGGGCGTCGGCGGACACGGGCAGGCCATGGGTCGGGTGCAGGAACGCTCCACCGCCTCCTGCGGTGATGAGCTGGCTCGAGGTGTCGCGGTTCTCGTAGCGGCAGTAATGGTGGCGCCCGCTCTTGAGATAGAGGGCCACGCTGGCCCCCGCGGGTTGCACGACCTCGCGCTCGAGGTAGGCGAGGCTGCGGTCCGAGGCCACCTCGGTGCTCTTGCGACCGCTCTCGACCTCCTTGGCCATGCACACGATGACGCGGTCGCCGCGCTCCATCTCCCGAGCGGCGTCGGCGAAGTAGGTGAGCTGCGCTTCGTCGAGGTAGTCACCGAACTGCAGGTCGACGCCCCACAGCGACCACCGGTGGGGGAGGCGCAGAGCGAAGTAGCTCCGGGCCTGGGCGGTGTTCCAGCCGCCGATGGATCGCTGGCGGCAGAAGATGTTGGTGAAGTTGAGGAGCCCGTCGTACCAATCGTGGCTCCCGGGGATGGCAAAGAGATCGGGGCTTGGTCCCGGGGAGCAGGGCATCGCGGCGCGATAGGGACCGAGGAGGCGGTTCTCGTAGTGGATCCGCGTGGGTACCGGGTACACCTGGTCGCCACCCATCACCAGGATCGACCCTCTCTGGGTCTGATGGTGTTCGTCCCTATGATTCAACTCGAGCTCCTGTTGAGCCAGGAGCCGGGCCACGGTGTACGTCGAGTTCCACCCGTCCCCGAGGTCGGCGACGTAGTCGAGCCACAGCTCGGAGGGCTCCGACCGGTCATAGAGGTTGCCAACCATGTGCACCTGGAGCTCGCGGCTGTCGGTGTACGAGGTCAACAAGCCCGATGCCAGGACTCGGGAGGACGTGTCGAGGAGCTGATGGGGGTCGAGCCAGCGCACCATGGGCTGGGGGACGAAGCCAAGCTCGGAGGTTGTCGCCGGACGCCCCGTGCGGCCCAGATCCTCGGAGCGGGTTTTCCCGTCGGGCTGTGCCGGCAGGATCCGAGGCCTCATTTCAGCCTGTCATCTGCGTCTCGTAAGGCCCCGAGCGGTTGCCGTTTAGGCGCTGCGGCGTGGCGGGGGAGTCGGGCCAGCACAACATCCTGGGTGGGTCCATTCTTCGAGTTCAGCCAGCGCGACGGCGCCGAGACGAATCGCCTACTCACTGAGTCGCCCAGAGGATTTTCTACCGCGATGCGCAGTGTTCGGAGCCGCTTGCCCACTTGGATGAGATGCGGTTCGGGGGGCGCTCGTTGCCCGGGACTCGGGCCATCAGCCCGCGGGCAGGACCTGGGGGAACCTGACCTCAATCAGAGGGCGCCGCGCCCCGCTGCAGAGTCAAAGCGACACGACAGCACTAGCGACCGCGGGAAGCGTGGGTCGGCTGGGAGAGGGGCTCTTCTCGACCGTGACCAGGAACCCGGTCACGCCCTGGGGAAGGGTGAAGACGACGGCGGCGGGAGCGGGCCCGAGGGCCGCGGCGGCGGTCACCCCTCCGTTGTCAACACGCCACAGCAGATACGTCTCGCCTTGCGCGAGTAGCTGGAGGTAGCTGTTCATTGCATAGCTTTCACCGCCAGCCGGGCGGCTCACCACCGTGAGCACCGGTTCATTACGCGGTGTTCGCAGCGAGGTTACGACCGCTGCTGGATCAGCGGTCGCCAGCTGCGCTCGTTGGCGGAGCTCGATGCGCTCCATCGTCGTCTCCAAGTCGTCAAAACGAATCTCACCGTGGGCCAGGACTCCGCCGAGGAGCACGAGCATGATCGCTATGGCGACGGGAGTCCACCAGCGCCGAAGCGGCCGTCGTCGTGGGACATCGGCGGGTGTCTTGGTGCCCCCGTTGGCTTCGACGCTCGCCAGCGGTGACACCCGCGACGCGTGTCGCCTCAGGGTTTCCGCCAGGCGGCTGTGGTCGTCGAGCTCTACTCGGCACGAGTCGCAAGTCGCAAGGTGGGCCTCGATGATCGCCCGCTCGCGCGCATCCACAGCGCCCAAGGCGTAGGCGCCCAGGAGCTCTTGGATCTCGCCATGGCTGAGGTCTTCAGTCAAACTCGGCGGCACGGATCCCTCGAAGCGCGGCCTCGAGGCGGCCGAGGCCGGAGCGAATCCGGCTCTTGATGGTTCCTTCGGGCTCCCCCAGCTTGGCTGCCACCTGCCGGTAGCTGTCGCCCCCGAAGAAGGCGAGCTCGATGGCCACCCGCTCGGTCATCGGCAACACGCGGAGTGCCATACGCAGTTCGGCTGCGCTCACGCGAGCCATGATCAGATCTTCGGGCTCGTCACCTGATCTCGATTGAACCTCGTGTTGGCGGTGCCTGCGCTGCCAGGCTCCGTCCGATCGAACGGCGTCACGGGTCTTGCCGCGGGTCAGGATGACAAGATAGGTCGCGAGGCTGCCGCGCTCCGGCCGGAAGTGTTCGGGCGCGCGCCACAGCGACAGGAACACCTCCTGGACGACGTCATCGACGTAGTGCGCACCGGCAATCCCTCTTACCGTGTTGGCCACCCGGGCGGCGTGGCGGCGAAACGCCTCATCAAAGGCCATTATCTCGCCCGCACACAAGGCGTTCGCCAACTCCTTTTCCGAGGCGGCACCAAGACGCCGATCAGGCTGGGCCGCCGAGCTCTCGGACCCCGAGCCAGCATCGATGACCGATACTGTTTCTCCCTCCTCCGTTTCTCGACCGCCGATTTCGACAGGGCGGGAGCCGGCGGTCTCGGTGAAGGTCTGAGTGAGATCCGTCTGCTGAAGCGGCGACGCCATCAGTTGGTGGGGACGGCGGCAATACTTCCCCGACCCATGACCCCCTCGATGACTGCCATCCTGCTCCCGACGAGATCGTCCACGATGTCACGCTGCCTGGGTGTGGGCAACGCGCTGTGCTGCTGTCGAAATGGTGCCCGAACCGGTGGGCCCTCGAGCCGACCCTCACACCCTATAGACATCCGGTCGTCACATCGAGATCGCCTCACCGGCGATTGATGGCCTCGCCTCTGAATCCATCCGCCGCCGGCCCGGCGACGAACCCAAAGCGTTCCCCGTCCCGGAGGACCCGATTTGGACGCGGTCGACGTCCGTCTTGCCCCTACTCGCTGGCCTAGCGGCGATCACGACGCCCACGGCCGATCCGACAGCAGGCCCGGATCCGCGGGCAAGGCAGAAGGGGGCAGCACCGTCCTCATCAACAACTTCGAGTTCACCCCTAAGGTCGTCCAACAGCGTCGCCTGCCGGCTGTTCGAAGCGCTCGAGTTGTTCGCCGAGCGCCATGCGCGGTTGGCGTGGGCGCCTCCCCTTCGGGTGAGAGCCCAAACTATGGGTCATCACGAACGCGCCGAGCGCCACGTGCGCGTGCCCAGTGCCGACGCCGCGGCACTGGCGTCCACAGCACCAGGCCCTTGCCCGTTCGGCTCCTCGGCCTCGCGGCACCTACCGCAACGAAGACCCCACGTCCTCGGGCTAGGACAACTCGCCGGGTCGACCGAGCGGACCGAAGTACGCCTTGAGGCAACAGAGCCAGCGACCGGCCGGGCATAGTGACGGCGCCTCCCATGCGGGGTCCCTCTGTGGCGGGCTGGCTTCTCCGCTCTCAACCTGGCACGGCTCGGGGCGAGCGCAGGGGCCCCTCCCAGACCTGACGGCAGACCCTTGCGCTCGACCCTCTGCGCCGTGCCAGGCCGTCGCTATCGAACCCAGACCACAAGGAGGAACCCTATGAACACCGTCACCCTCATCGGCCGACTGACCTCAGACCCCGAGCTGCGCACGACCAACGGCGGCACCCCGGTGTGCACACTGCGGCTGGCCGTAAACCGCCCCCCCAAGGACGGCAAGGACCAAGGCGCGGTCTTTGTCGACGTGGTGAGCTTCAACCGCCAGGCCGTGGCCGAGCACCTGGGCAAGGGCCGTCAGGTCGCCGTCAGCGGTCGCCTCGAGTACCGCCAGTGGGAGGGCAACGACGGCTCACCTCACTCCAAGCACGAGGTCGTTGCCAACCAGGTGGAGTTCATGGGCCCGCCCAAGCAGAACGGCTCGACCCCGGCCCAACCAGCCTACGCCGCCGGCGAGGAGCCCTTCTTGCCCCGGCTCGGGAGGGGGGCGGGCAACGGCGCCCGCCCGCTTTCCCACTCCGACCCCAAGGAGGTCGTCCGCGACGGTTCACGAGCCCAACCTGGCCACCTCGCTGAACACCCTGTCGAACCGCCTGGCCGAGGCCGGCGACACCCTGTACGCCCTCGACGGCGCCGGCCACCTGCTGTGGAAGGAACGCTTCGCCGGATTCGTGCTGTCGCCGGCGGACGGCGGCCGCGGCCGGGTGTTCGTCATGGACATGTCCGGCGGGCTCACCGCCATCGACGTGGGGCGACGGATCACCGGGCGGCGTGGCACCTTCGCCTGGGTCGACGTCGTACGGCAGCCCGGCCATCGCGTCCGACGCCGAGTCGTCACGACCGTCGACGACGAGGTGGTCTCGGTGCTCGACCGGGGCGAGGAGGGCGTGGTCGGTTGGCGGTGGCGGGCACCGGCCATCATCGAGGTCTCTCCCGCGGTGGCTCCCGACGGCACGTGGTGGTCGGTCCGAACGACGAGTGGGCCTACGGGATCCTCCCCGACGGCACGCTCCGGTGGCGCTGGAACAAGGGCGACTGGTCCTATTCGTCGGCCGCGGTCACGCCCGACGGGCGGGCCTGGTTCGGTGACCACCTGGGCTTCTCGACGTGGTCGACTCTGCCACCGGCTCGGTCGTGCGCCGGCTGCCGACGATCCCCAAGTCCGAGCCCATCCCGGCGGCGTCGGGAACTGGACCTCGCCCGCGGTCGACGCGTGGGCGACGTCTACTTCGGCACCGTCGTCGGCCACGTCTACGGGTTCGGGCCCGACGGGCGCCGGCTCTTCGACTTCGACACGGGCGCCACCGTTGACAGCTACCCCGCCCTCGGAGGCGACGGCACCCTCTACATCGGGTCGGCCAACGGGACGCTCTACGCCTTCTGACCCACCTCCGACGGGCACGACCGCCATCGGCACCATCACGGCGGCCCGATCGTCCGGCGCCGGTGCCGGCGATGCAATCATCCGGGTGTCGCCGGCGTCTCCTACCCGCGGGCCATGACCGACCAGTCCTTCCTCGACGCCACCCTGGCCCATCTCGACGCGGTGTGGAGCATCGCCCGCCGCCTCAGCGCGGACCCGGCGGCGGCCGAGGACCTCGTGCAGGAGACCTACGCCCGGGCTTGGGCCGGATTCGCGGCCAAGGGCGGCGGCGACATGCGGTCGTGGCTGGTGGCCATCTGCCTCAACACGGGACGATCCGAACTGCGCCGGGGCCTGAGGCGGCCCTGGGTCGCCAGCGACCTGGAACACATCCCCGAGCCTGGCGGAGCCCACGACGTGAGCGCGGACGCCTTGGGAGCGATCGAGCGCCAGGCCGTAGGCCGAGCCCTGGCCGGCCTCGCCGAGCCCACCCGCCGGGCGGTCGTGCTCGTCGACATCGGGGGCCTCAGCGCCCGGGAGGCGGCCGAGGTGGAAGGCGTCCCCCGGGGCACCATCTTGTCCCGGGTCCATCGAGGGCGCCGCCAGCTCGCGGGCCTCGTCGAGCGGGAGGGCCTCCAACATGGCCCATGACGATTCCCGCCTCGTCGCCTACCTGGCCGGGGAGCTGGCACCGGTCGAGGCCGAGGCGTTCGAGACCCACCTCGTCGCCTGTGACGGTTGTTGGTCGGCCGTGAGCGGTGACCGGCGGGGCCGGGCCCTGGCCGAGAGCCTGCGCGAGCTGGCCCCACCGGTACTGCGGGACCGCATCCGCATGGCCGTGGAGGCCACCCCGCCGGCCCCCCGCCGGCCCTGGCGCTTTCGCAACCGGGGCGTGGCCGCGGCGGTGGCGCTGCTCGCCATCGGCCTGGCTGCGGCCGGGGTCGGCGTCATCGGCCGCGGGCCGACAGACCCGGAGACGGTGGCCGCCGTCGTCCGGGCCGCCCACGACCCCGCCCCGCCCCCGACGGTGCGCAGTGCCGGCCGCACGCTCAGCCTCGTCCGCGACTCCCTCGACGGCCGCCCGGTGACCGTCGCCGTCTCCGACGGGCCCTTCCCCATGCCTGCCGCCGCTCGCCTGCTGGGGGAGGGACCGGGCTCACCGTGGGCGACGCAGCGGGGACCGATGACCGTCGTGTGCCTGAGCGAGGGCCAGAACCTGCTCGTCGTGGCCGAGCTGCCGGCCGAGCGCATCCTGTCCTGGGCCAGAGAGCTCCCCCCGATCGGCACCGGCGGCCGGTGAGCGCGCTCGGCCGGCACCCGGCGGCGGCCGGCCCCACCGGCGCAGTCGACACCCGACCACCGCCGCTGGTGGCCCTCGTCGAGGCCGACCAGGCGCCCCTGCTGGCCCGGCCTTACTTCGCGGCCGGCGACCCCGGCCCCATCGTCGCCGCTCTGGCCACGGTGCCCGAGCTGCTGGAGGTGACGGCGCCGTTCCTGGGTGCGGTGCTCGGCCCCGGCGCCATCGGCACCCGGCTCAAGGAGATCGTCATCCTGCGCACCTCGGCCCGGGCATCGTGCCGCTACTGCGTCGAGGCCCACACCGTCGTCGCGCTCGACGCCGGCTTGGCGCGGGCCGAGGTGCGGGCGCTGCGGGGCGAGGCCGACCCGACGGAGGTGTTCGCGGTACCGGCCGAACGGGCCGTGATCGCCTGGTGCGACGCCCTCGTCCGCACCGGATCGGTGGCCGCCGACATCGCCTCCGCCTTGCGAGCCGCCTTCGCCGACCACGAGGTGGTGGAGCTGACGATGCTGGTGACCACCACCCTGCTGCTCAACCGCTTCTGCACCGCCCTCGGCCTGCCGACCTCGCCCGAGGTGCTCCGCCGCCTGGCCGCCGAGGGCCTCGGATGAGCGCGGTGGCCGACGCAGTGGCCGCCGGCGCCCTGCGCGAGCGGGTCTGGCTCTACAGCAACTACCACTGCAACCTGGCCTGTACCTACTGCCTGACCGACTCGGCCCCGTCCTCGCCCCGGCGAGCACTGACGTCGGCGGCCATGGTCCGGGTTGCGACCCAGGCCGCCCAGCTCGGCTTCGGCGCCCTAGGCGTCACCGGGGGTGAGCCCTTCCTACGCCCCGACCTCCCCGAGACGCTCCTGTCCATGGCCGAGGTGCTGCCGACCGTGGTGCTGTCCAACGCCACCCTCTTCGGCGGCGCCCGCCTGGCGCGCCTCCGGCCCCTGGCGGGGGCCGACGTGGCTGTGCAGGTGTCCCTCGACTGGGCCGACGCGGCCGCCAACGACGAGCTGCGGGCCCCCGACAATCACGCCCGAGTGGTGGAGGCCATCCCCCGGCTGGTGGAGATGGGCATCCGGGTCCGCGTTGGCACCACGCTCGACCCCTCCGCCGAGGTCACCGAGGCGGACCAGGCCCGGCTGTGCGCGCTCCACCGGGCGCTCGGCGTGAGCGACGACGACCACGTGGTGAGGCCGGTGGTGCGCCGAGGGCGGGCGGCGGCCAACGACCTGGGGGTGCGGGCCACCGTCGCCGACCTCCCCCCGGAGCTGACGGTCACCGCCGACGGCGCCTTCTGGAGCCCCTTCGGCCCCACCGTGGTCGACGGCCGCCTCGACACCGACCTGCTCGTCACCCGCACCACCGATCCCCTCGCCGTCCCGGCCTCGGCCATGGCCCGCCTGGTCGAGGCCAGCCCGCCCGGCGACGACGCCCGCCTCGGCATCCGCTGAGCATGACCCGCAACCGGCCCGGTCGGGCCGACACGAGGAGCTACCCATGACCTCTGCCCCTGCCACCGACGGCCGGATCGACGAGGCCCAGGCCCGCCGGCTGGCCCGGGCCGTGGCCGTGATCCGCATCCTGATCGGGACGACCTTCCTGACCAACGGCATCGCCAAGCTGGCGGGCTTGCACCGCATCGAGGTCGGGCCCTACCTGGCCAACCTCATCAACCGGGCCGACGCCCGGTTCATCCTCGACGCCGAGGTCAACACCAACGCCCGCCATCAGCTCCCGCTGGTCGGGCGCATCACCAACGACCTGGTGCTGCCCCATTGGAGCCTGTTTGGGTGGGGCCTGACCGTCGTGGAGATCGTGGCCGGCGTGCTGCTGGTGGCCGGCCTGGCGTCTCGCCTGGGCGCGCTCGTCGCCCTCGGCCCGGCGGTGTTCCTCTTCTTCGTGTACTTCGCCAACGACCGCTGGCTGCCCGAGCAGCCCCTCGAGCTGGTGCCGCTCGTCCTGCTGGCCCTCGTGCCGTCGGGCCGGTGCTGGGGCCTCGATCGCAGTTTGGCCCACCGGGGGTGGCCGTTCTGAGCCGACCGACCGACGGCCACAGCGTCTGTGCCAGATCGTCTTCTCCCATGTCCACCTCCCCGACCGAAGGCCCTCGTCTATGACGGCTGACGCCGGCGCGGTCCTCGGCCGGTGACCGGGATCCACCTGCTGGTCATGGTCAAGGCGCCCGTCGCCGGGCAGGTCAAGACCCGCCTGTGCCCGCCGTGCACTCCCGCCGAGGCCGCCGCCCTCGCCGCGGCCGCTCTGGCCGACACCCTCGCCGCCGTGGCCGCGTGCGGGGCCACTCGCCGGATCCTGGCGCTGTCTGGGGAGCCGGGCCCGTGGCTGCCTCCGGCCTTCGAGGTCGTCGCCCAGTGTGAGGGCGGGCTCGACCGCCGTCTGGCCCACGCCTGGGCCGTCGCCGGCGGCCCCGGAGTGCAGATCGGCATGGACACGCCCCAGGTGACGCCC
>JBHENM010000552.1:0-4950 GCA_046262035.1 Acidimicrobiales bacterium
CCGGTGAAAGCCACTCCACCGACGAACACCCCTTGTCCCGCCAGCTCCGACAGCCGGTCCTGGAGGGCGCTCGAGGTGGGCGACGCCGGCTCGCTCTCGTCGTCCGAGTCCCCGCAGCCCGGCAACACCGCCAAAGCCAGGACCAACGGGACAATCACACAGAGCCTGTGCGCCGACGCCATGGGCGTGCTCCCCATCCGCCGCTCTCGGACTGTTTGACCGCTATCGACGAAACGTTAACAGCCACATGGGTGGCCCGCCCCTGCGTCGTGGGTCAGCGGCGACCGTCTGCCTGGCCCAGTCCTAGACGCCACCTGTCGCCGACAGGTGCTCGACTGGCCGCGGCCTCCTCACTTGCTGGACTGCTGCGGCTCTGCCATGTCGCCCGGCTTCAGCCGGGGGCGACCCAAGCTACGGGCCTCTAACTCGAACCGTCCCCGACGTCGCCGGTTCCAGGACTCCTCTAGCCCTGCTGAGCGGCCACGAAGAACTCGATCGCGGATCCAGTTCACCGCCGTGGTGCTGGTCGCACCCGACGGGACCCTCCGCCAGGTCTTCCGCCAAGAAGTCGAACACCGCATCCGCAACCGCGGCTAGGCGTGGTCAGACGGAGCGATTGGTGACGCCGCCCTCCGGCGCCGATCAGCAGAACCGCCGGGGGGCCTCAGTCACCACGGACGGCAGTCGACATCCTCGGAACGGCGGCTGGCTCGGCTATGCCGACGCCACCTCGGGCTCGGCGAGTGGGCTCGGCCGGAACCCCTTCCACGCGCAGTAGATGCCGAGCGATGCCTCCCAGGCGGCCTCCGGCAGCGCCATCAGGCCCGCGGGTCCTGGCCCGTTGTCGTAGACATCGAACAGGATCAGCACGAAGGAGAGGATCAGCATGGGGCCGCCGATCAGGCCCAACATCGCCATGCGACGAGGCACAAGCCCCGAGCGGTACATCAGGTAGCCCAGGATCAGGCCGTTCCCGAAGCCCACAACAAGCCCCGGTCCAATCGGAAGGCCCAGTCGTAGGTATCCACCAGGGAATTGCCTTGTGCGACGAGCGCGGTGGCCTCGCCGCCGCCAGCCCCCGCCAGAGCATCGTTCACGCCCAGCACCGAGATCATGCTTATGACGCCGATCGCGGCAAGGGCGTTAGACGCGCGCGCCTACGCACCGTGACCAAGAAAGGGGTTGACAAGCGTAAGGGAATCTCTCTGCGCTGGAGTGGGGAGCGCAACGTGGCGGCCGCTGTACTTCACGTTCGACACGAAGGCCGGGCTCCTGCAGGAGACCTTCGATCGCGCCGTGATGGGCGACGTCCACAGAGGGAGTGGTTCAAGGCGGGAGACAGAGCCGGCGATCATGCCGGCGTTGGGGACCTCGTCATGGTGTCACCGCGAGCGGATCTTCGCGGTGGCGGCTTCCATCTCAACCGCTCCCCTCCAGGTTGCTCCAGAATCGGTCGACCAGCGCGTTGAATTCGGCCGGCCGCTCCTGGAACGGCTGGTGAGCCTCGCCGGCGAGCACGATCAGTTCGGCGCCAGGGATTTGCTCGGCCACGACCCGGCCGAAGCGCGGGGGGCAGGCGATGTCGCGCTCGCCGGCCACGACCAATGTCGGAGCGGTGATCTCGCTCAACCGGTCCATCGTGTCATGGGCCATCCAGACGGCGAGCTGTCGCTGGAAGGCCTCGGGCGGCTGCGAGTGAGGGAAGGCCAGTGCCTCCTCGATGATCTGGTCCACCGTCCCGTCCTCGTGGGCGCGCGGCGTGTAGATCCAGAGGAAAAACGCCTCGAGCATGGCGCGTTCGCTCGGAGCCACGTCCGCCAGCCAGCGCCAGGAATCGCCCATGGTGAGAAAGTAAGCGTCGGGACGGGCCCACGTGCTGACGAGCACGAGGCTCCGGACCAGCTCGGGATGGCGGAGCGCGAGCTCTTGCGCGGTGGCGCTGCCTCCCGAGAAGCCCGCGACGTGGGCCGAGGAAACCCCGAGCGCCCGCAGCAGGGCCGCGGCGTCGTCGGCGAAGCCGCCCACTGTGAAGTCCTCCGGTGGCAACGGCGAGCGCCCCGCGCCCCGGTTGTCGAACGCGGTGAGCCGGTAGCGGTTGGCGAGACCCTCGAGCTGCGGTGCCCACGCCTCGGCAGGGTCGCTCAGCCCGCCAATGAGCAGGACGTCGGGCCCCTCGCCCCGTCGCTCGAACCAAATCTCGACGTCGCCCGCCACAATCAGTCCGCTGGTGTCCGTTCGTGCATCGGTCAGTGTCATCACATGTCCCCTCCTTGTCGGGCTGCCCTCAGGCAGGGCAGCGGTTACACAACGATTCCGAGTTACGCGCGCGCGGCCGCCCCAGCCGCGGCGAATCTCGTCTGTTGCTGCCCGGCGCGCTGCTCGGCGGCCGTGGCGGCATCGACGGCACTGATCTGCGTGAGCACCGACGCCTGGCGGAGCAAGCCGTAGACGCTGGTGTCGCGCTGGCTCAACCGCTCGGCGAGCAGCGCACGAGCCAGGTCCAGATGGCCGGAGCGTATTGCCGAATCGGTGAGCGTCCGCTGCAGCAGGTCCCGCTGCGCATGTGAGCCACCAAAGCGCTGGAAGCTCGCCCGGATCGGCCACAGCTCCTCCACGACGTCGCCGAAACGACCCTCGATGTAGGCGATCACGGCACGTGAGGCCGGGAGACCGACCTTGGCCGCCATCATGGTGTTCGACCGCGGGTGCGCCGGCGTGCTGATCACGTAACGGGTGAGGTCGTCGACCACCTTGCGCGCGTCGCCGAGGCGGCCGGCCCCGCAGAAGGCGATCACCGCGTGCAGGTCGTTGAACACGTACCACGAGTCGCCGCCGACCCGGCTCGTCCACGCGCTCGCGAGCGCACCGAACCGGTCTCCCGTGTCGATCCCGTCCAGCATGAGCCGCCACAGCAGCGCGCTGCCGTCGAGCATCTCGAGCGGCACGCCTCCGGACCCGTCGTGGTGGACCTGCGAGTCGTAGATCGCCAGCACCTCGTCGTGGCGGCCGGCCTCGAGCAGGTACAGCGCGAGATGCCACCAATTGTGGACCGTGAACAGGTTGCCGGTCCCCCAGTCGGCCTCGCGGCGGCGGAGGAAGCGGATGCCGTCGTCGACCTTGCCCTGCATCTCGAACGCATGGACGACCGCGTGAATACCCCACACGTCGTCGGGGTTGCGCTCGACCGCGGCGAGGCCGACGCGCTCGGCCCGGTCGTAGTGGCCGGACTCTTCGAGGCCGAAGGCGTGCATGCCCTGCACGAACCCGGTGTGCGGGTGGTCGGGATCGAAGCTCGCGAGCGAGCGCCCAACGCGGTCGCGCAGGTTCTGGGCGTCGCCGACGAAGAAGTCGAGTAGGTGGCCCACCAGCAATGCGAGCAGGTCAGTCGGCCATCGGACGAGCAGGTCGTCGAGCGTGCGGGCCGCCTCGTGCCAGCGTCCCCCGACCCATGCGGTGACTGCCGCAGCATGGGCCGCCTCCCGCTCGTTGAGCGGCAAAGCCGCGAGCTGGGCTGCCGCCTCCCGGGCCCCCGCGACGTCGGGGGCGTCTGTCGACATGAGCATGAGGTAGGCCATGAAGACCTGCCCCATGGGCAGGGCCGCCGGATCGGTGGCGATCTCGCCGGCGGCCGGCACGAGGTCGGGGTGATACCGCAGGAGGCGGTCGAGCGCATGGTCGTAGCCGGCCACCTTCTCGGCCGCACCGGAGATCTCGTTGCCGTGGGCGTCGCGCGTTCTGGTGGGCAAGGTAGTGGTCATCTCGGTTCCCTCCTGAAGTCGAATCGGTTGGGCCGGAACGCAGGCCCCATCGCCGTGCCGGTCGGGGTCCTCATCGGAAACGCTCCTCGCGGGATCCGGGGGGCTGGGGCCCGCCGGCACTAGTTAGCACGATCGGTCGTGCTCTAGAGCAATTTATACGACCGATCGTGCTAAGTTGTCAAGCATGAGTTCGGTCCAGCAGCAACGCGCCCGCAAGCCACGCGCTGACGGGCTCCGCAGCCGGCGCACGATCCTCCACGCCGCCGCCCGCCTGGCGACCGTCGAAGGGCTCGAGGGTCTCTCGATCGGGCGGCTCGCCGAGCACATAGGCATGAGCAAGAGCGGCCTCTACGCCCACTTCGGCTCCAAAGAAGAGCTCCAGCTCGCCACCATCGAGACCGCGGCGGAGATCTTCCGCGAGGACGTGGTCCTCCCGACCGAAACGGTCGAGGCGCCCCTGGCCCGCCTCGAGGCGCTCTGCGAAGCCTTCCTCAGCCACCTCGAGCGGCGCGTGTTCCCAGGCGGCTGCTTCTTCGTGTCTGCCGCCGCCGAGTTCGACACCCACCCCGGCCCGGTCAAAGAAGAGGTTGCCTCCTTCCTCGGCGGGTGGCTCGCAACCCTCGAACACCTAGGCGCCCGCGCTCAACGAGACGGCGACCTCGATGCCGCCGAGGACCCCGCCCAGCTCGCGTTCGAACTCGACGCTTACCTGCTCATGGCCAACATGGCGTACCTCCTCCACAACGACCCGCTCACGCTGCAGCGAGCCCGTGGCGCGATCCAAGCCCGCCTCACAAGGGCCCGGCAACGTACGGGCTGACCCGCCCGCTTGACTGGTGAGGTAACGCATTCGAGACGGTCGAGACCGGCAAGCAGAGCGGCGATCTTGGCTCCGGCGGGGATCTTCGAGGGTGGTAGTGAACGAGGTATCGTCGTCCTGGCCCCCGGTGCTTCCTGGACCCAGGGCAATGCTCCGAGGCGGCCGCCGCCTCGAGGTCGATGTCGTAGCCGTCGGGCTGCGCGGCGAGGCCTTCGTTGAGGCGCCGGTAGGCCCAGGCGGGAAGGGCCGATGCGGGGCAGCACAGCCACTCGAAGTAGGCCGACGTAGGCAGTGGCCGCTGCGCAATGGAACCCCGAGAAAACACTGGTGGCTGAGGAGGTGGCGAGCGGCGAGCGAGCGGCGGGGAGGCCG
>JBHENM010000553.1:0-1911 GCA_046262035.1 Acidimicrobiales bacterium
GTCGAACGAGTGGGCGACACACTGCCCACGTCCGGGACCTTCCGGCCACGGCCACGATCCTCCGAGGGGGGCACCCATTCGACGGTCGGGAGCTGCCGGTGTTCGGCTGGATGCGCAAGCACGGACAACTCGAGCTGTGCCTGGTCCTGCCCGACGGGTCGAAGAGCCTGATCCCGGCGTCGTGGACCGACATCGATGCCGGTCCTGAGTCGACGAATGGACCGGAGACGTTGGGGTCACTGGCGGAGCTCCTTCATGCCCGGGCCGTCGTCGACGGGCTGATCCACCGCGCCGAGGCCCGGCGCCACGACGATGCGGGCCAGCCGACCGAGGAGGTCCCGCATGCAGCCGCCCCTGCCCCTGGCCGGGCTGACCGCACCGCCGCCGCTCGCCTGGGAGCTGCTGGCCCCACCCCAGCAACGCGAGGCAGTGGCCGTGCTCGCCCGGCTGATGGCCCAACTCGTCCAACCCCAACCCACGGAGGAGCACAACGATGACCGATCCCAACTGTGACGCCAGGCACCCCAAGATCCGGCCCGCCCACCTGGGGCGGGCCGCCGTGGTCTACGTGCGCCAGTCCACGCCCGGCCAGACCGAGCGCAACCTCGAGTCGACCGACCGCCAGTACGCGCTGGTTGAGCGGGCGCTCGAGCTCGGCTGGTCGCGCCGAGCGGTGGAGGTGATCGACGAGGACCTCGGCATCTCCGGCTCTGCGGGCACGCCGCGCTCGGGCTTCGCCCGCCTCACCGCCGACATCGCCTTGGGTCGGGTCGGCATCGTGCTCGGCCTGGAGGTCTCCCGCCTGGCCCGCTCGAACGCCGACTGGTATCGGCTGCTGGACCTGGCCGGCATCACCGACACCCTGATCGCCGACGCTGACGGCATCTACCACCCCGCCAGCTTCAACGACCGCCTGGTGCTCGGCCTCAAGGGGACCATGAGCGAGGCGGAGCTGCACGTGCTGCGGGCCCGGCTCGAGGGCGGGATCCGCAACAAGGCAGCCCGGGGCGAGCTGCGCCGGGGCCTGCCAGTCGGGCTGGTGTGGGGCGAGGAGGACGGCGAGGTCTTGCTTCATCCCGATGAGGCCGTCCGAGGCGTGGTCGCGGCGATCTTCGAGCGCTTCAGCGAGCTGGGCTCGGCCCGGGCGGTGTGGCTGTGGCTGCGGGCGGAAGAGCTGAAGATGCCCGTCCAGCGAGCCGGCTCCGACGAACTCGCCTGGATCGCTCCCACCTACCCCGCGGTCCACCGCGTGCTCACTCACCCTTCCTACGCTGGCGCCTATGTCTATGGCCGCACCCGGCGGGAGCGCCGGGTCGACGAAGACGGCCGGGTGCGCACCCGCGCCCGCCAGCTGGGCCGCTCCGAGTGGCAGGTGCTGATCGTGGACCACCATCCCGGCTACATCGACTGGGCCACCTTCGAGGCCAACCAGGCCCGGATCGGCGCCAACACCCGTCCCCAAGCGCACCAGCCCGGCAGCGGCGCCGTGCGGGAGGGGACTGCCCTGCTTCAGGGGCTGGCCACCTGCGGGCGCTGCGGGCGCCACCTGGCCGTGCACTATCAGGGCTCCAACTCCACGCCCGGCTACCACTGCGCCAACCGGACGCTGGTGAACGGGCGTGGTGAACGGTGCCTTTCGGTGGGCGGCGTGCAGATCGACCAGGCTGTGACTTCGGCCTTCCTGGCCGCGCTCGCCCCCGCCGGTGTCGAGGCCGCCATCGTCGCCGCCGAGGCCCTCGAGGCCGACCACGACACTGCCCTGGACCAGTGGCGCCGCCAGGTGGAGCGAGCGCGCTACGAGGCGACCCGGGCCGAGCGGCGCTATCTCGCCGTCGACCCCGACAACCGGCTGGTGGCCCGAGGCTTGGAGGCGGACTGGGAGGCCAAGCTGGCCGGGCTGGCCGACGCCGA
>JBHENM010000554.1:0-14238 GCA_046262035.1 Acidimicrobiales bacterium
GTGGTCAGGGCCAGGACCGGCACGCCCGGCGGCTGGTAGGAGGGATCGGACGTCTCCCGAATCCGGACGTCCACGTACACGGCCACCGTGGCCAGGACGAGGAAACCGAGGCTCAGGAGGGCGTCCGCCGCCCTCGGGCTGTTCCTTGCCGCGGCACGGGTTCGGCGAACCAGGCGGTGCCCGGCCTCGGTCCGACTGCCCATGACGGCAACGTACCGGAACGCCCCCTCGGGCTCATCCCCCATGAAGCGATTTCGTCCTATGCCTCATGATGGACGTGGCGGGGTGAACACCCGCCCTCCGGCGGAGCCAGAAACCCCCGTACCGGCGATGACCGGACGGCACCGCCGGCGCACAGTTGCTGCGTTCGGTCAATGACCAAGGAGGCGGTCCGATGAACAAGCGAACGCTGACGGGGGCGACCACGGCCCTGGCGCTGTGCCTCGGGATGGCGGCGTGCGGCGACGATGGGGGAGACGCGACACCTTTGGGCCTGAGCCATGCCGAAGTGCGAGGCCAGTACGGCGAGGCCATGGAGGGGTGGCTGAGGGAAGGGCGGGCGGTGGTCGATTCACTGATCGCCGGGAAGATCGGTGAGGTCTACGACCGG
The DNA here is from genome assembly GCA_046262035.1 of Acidimicrobiales bacterium. Classification (GTDB taxonomy): domain Bacteria; phylum Actinomycetota; class Acidimicrobiia; order Acidimicrobiales; family AC-14; genus JBHENM01. The sequence continues at coordinate 611 of JBHENM010000554.1, forward strand.
ACGAGCCCCGAGGTGAAGGCCCAGGTCACGCTGGCGGAAGTCGAGCAGCTTTTCCGGGATGCGACCGCCCGGGGCGAGATCGGGGCCCGCCAGGAAGACCGGGCCGTGCCCCTCGGCCCGGACCGGGGCCTGTACTGGGCCGATCACGCCTGGGCTGATGGACGGGTGCGCTTCACCCTGGCCTTCACCCCGTCTGGTCTGCAGCCAACGGTCGAACCGGTCCGGCCCCTGCCTCCGGACCCCCGCGAGGGCAGGCCTGCTCGAGCACGCCTCCGGTTGCCCTTCGAGGGGCTGTGGTGGGCATTCGAAGGCCCCAGCCCCGAGATCGGCGCTCACCACGCCGTGGCTCCGGACCAGCGTCATGCCTATGACTTCGCTATCTGGCGAGACGGCGGCACCTACCGCGGAAGTGGCGCGGACAACGCCGACTACTGGTGCTGGGGAGAGCCCGTTCTCGCGCCCGCCTCGGCCGAGGTCGTCTCCGTGCGGGATGGCATTTCGGACAACCGGCCCGGGGTGGAGACCAACACGGCCCAGGCGACCGGCAACCACGTCATCCTGGACCTGGAAGGTGACGAGTACGCATTTCTGGCCCACTTCCAGAAGGGGTCGATCACCGTCGCCCAAGGGGACAGGGTCGACGCTGGTGAGGTTCTCGGGAAGTGCGGCAACTCGGGTAACTCTTCAGAGCCTCACATCCACTTCCACCTCCAGGACCGTCCGACCTTCCAGCAGGGCGGTGAGGTCGGGCTGCCGCTGCGATTCGACGACTACGTGGCCGACGGCGTCCACCATCAGCAAGGCACGCCCTCCAGCGGCCAGTTCGTGAGCCCTAAGGCGTGACTTCGAACGTCCCGATCACGCACGCGGTGCAGGAGAACACGATCTGGTAGCTGCCGGGCTGGACCGGGAACTGGCGACCGTCGGGGTCCATCCGGCAGTCGGCGGTGGCGGGAACGGTGAACTCGCCGGCGAGTCGCCCCTCACCGTCGACCCGCACGGTGTGCTCGGCCGCGGCGTACAGGTTGCACGTGCCGACGTTTCCGGCCAGCCACAGCGTGGGGTCGGCGGCCTGCCAGGGATCTCCTACGAAGCCCTGGCCTTCGATACGGACCTGCGTTCCCACCGGTCCCCGGCTCGGCGCGGGCGACACGATGGGTAGGGGCCGGAACCGGACGCCGGTCACCTGGTACCCGACCGAGGCGCCTCCTTCGACCTGCATCACCAGGGCCTCCTCCTGGTTCTGGAAGAAGCAGTCGAAGATCATGAGCTGCCTCAGCTGGCACTCACTTCCCTCGAAGCCGGGTGTGCGCCACGCCCGGCTGAACAGAACGTCGACCGCAGCAGGTACCGCGGCCGCGGCTGCATCCTGGCGATCCCCCGCCCGCCACGCGTTGTAGAGATAGGCCGCAGTTTCTCCCGGGCCCGAGAACCGAGGGGGCGGCTCGTCGGGAGACGTGGTCGGCGGCTGGGTCGTTGCCACCGGCGCCATGGCCGCCGTCGTCGCCGTGGTCGCGGTGGTCGCGGTGGCGGACGGCGGGACCGTCGTCTGCCGAGCAGGCGAGGACGTGGCCGTTGCCTCCTCGTCCCCTCCGCCGCACGCCGCGGCGGCGAACATGGCGATCACGGTGAGGGTGAGGATTCGCTTCATAGGCACATCCTCGGATGGTTGTGTAACCAGCCTGTCGCAAACGGGAAACGAGTGCGCATCGCCGCCTGAGGCTCCTACAGCCGCGGCGGGTACATTGCGGTTCCCGACGTCGGGCTCCCGTCGATTCGAGGCAATAAGGCTAATGAACGACCGACCCCCACAACCTCGCCATGGCGCGCCTTCCGCGGCTCCGTCCGCGGCTCCGTCCACGGCTCCGTCCCCGCTCCCGCCCCGCGGGGGTCGCGGCGCGCCTCCGGGCGCTCGTCGAGCGAAGCAGTGAGGTCGGCCGGCAGAGCCTCGTAGCCCTGTTCCTGAACAGCAGCACCAGCCTGGTGGCGGGCGCGGTGCTGGGATCCATCACCAACACCTTCGAAAGGCTGCCCGGCCTGTTGGTCCTAGTGCCCGCCGCCATCGGCCTGCGGGGGAACGTGTTCTCGGCCTTGGGTAACCGGCTGAGCACCTCCATCCACGCCGGGACGTTCCGGTTGTCCATCCGACCGAACACCCTCATGGGTCAGAACGTCGCCGCCTCGCTCATCCTCACCCTCTCCATGTCGCTGGCGTTGGCGGTCGTGGCCAAGCTGGTGTCCGTCGGGCTCGGCGTGGCCGACACCATCTCCGTTGTCGACCTCGCCATGATCTCCATTCTCGGCGGCCTGCTGGCCTCGGTCGCCGTGCTGGCCGCGACCATGCTGCTGGCCGCGAAATCGGCGAGGTACGGATGGGATCTCGACAACGTCACCGCCCCGCTGGTGTCGACCCTGGGCGACGTGCTCACCCTCCCCGCCCTGTGGCTGGCCACGTTCCTGGTCGACGTGGACGTCGTGGCCACCGCCGTCGGCCTGGCGACGATCGTCGCAGCTGTGCTCGCCCTGTTCTCCGGCTGGCGGTCGAGGCGGACGCTGCTCCGGCGCATCATCCGGGAGTCGACCCCGATCCTGTTTTTCGCCGTCTGCCTCAGCACCATGGCCGGGATCGCCATCGAGAAGCGTCTGTCGGTGTTCTCCACCTTTCCCGCCCTCCTGATGCTGGTGCCCGCCTTCATCAGCAGCGCGGGCGCCCTCGGCGGCATCCTGTCCAGCCGGCTGTCCACCAAGCTCCACCTTGGGCTCATGGCGCCCCAGCCCATCCCCAACCGCGAGGCCCGGCGTGAGGGGGCCCTCATCTTCCTTCTCGGCGCTCCCGTCTACCTCTTCAACGCCATCGGCGCCCACTTCGTGGCCCGTGCGCTGAACGAGGGAAGCCCGGGGCTGGGACAGATGATGGCCGCCTCGCTGTTGGGTGGAGCCCTGGCCGTGGCCTTCGTGATGGTGATCGCCTACTACGGCACCATCGCCTCGATCCGGTTCGGGGTCGACCCCGACACCTACGGGATCCCGATCGTCACGTCGTCGGTGGACTTCGTCGGCGCGGTCGCCCTCATCCTGGTCATCGTGGCCCTGGGCATCGTCTAGCCCGTCAGAGTCCCGGCCCGGTGTGGGGCAGGGGCCCCACGCTCGAGAGGAAGGCGGGGCGGGCTGCGTGCCGAACGCCGTGGCGGGCCCCCGCCTGGGGCGGCGAAGCCGCAGAGTCACGGGAAGACGAACTGGCGGGCCGCCGCGGTCTCCAGGTTGACCCGGAGGCCGGCGAGGCCGAGGGGCTTGGCCGGGTCGACGGAGAAGATGGTGCTCGCCCTCGGCGGCACCCGCTCCTCGGCACGGCCGTAGGGGTAGTCGCCGCTGAGGCCCTCGAAGCGGAGGGTGCCCACCTCCTCCATGGCCCGGAGGATTCCCGCCCGGCTGAAGTCACCCCTGGCCGCGGCCTGCTCGAGGACCTGGGCCACGGCCCAGGCCTGGTAGTAGCCGAACACGAAGTAGTAGTCGGGGGCCTGGTCGGGCCGGAAGCGTTTCAGACGGTCGAGCAGGTCGGCCTGGCCCTTCACTGTGCGGTCGCCCCATTCCGTCCCCTCGCCCAGGACCCAGAGCGAGCGGGCCAGCACCGGCCCCAGCGGACCCGTGGCCAGGGCCGGATCCCACCCCGTGGCCTGAACCGCGAAGCGGGGCGTGAACCGCAGAGCCTCGGCTTCGCCCACGATGCGGGGGGTGTCCCGGGAAAACGTGGCCATGAACACGGCGTCGCAGGCCGTGTCCCGGAGTTGCGTGACCGCGGCGGTGAACGAGGTGTCGCCCTGGTTGTAGCGGGCCACGGCGGCCACGGTGAAGCCCAGGGAGCGGCCGGCCGACTCCAGCCCGGCGAGCCCCGCGTCGCCGTAGGGATCAGCCACCCCGAGGAAGCAGATCCGCTTACCGCGACCACCTCCTTGGTTGACGTAGTAGTCAGCGGCGTTGGCGAACTGGACCTGGTAGGGCGCGCCCACGGCGAGGAGGTGGCGTTCGCGTACCCATTCGGCGTCCAGAGAGGCGGGGGCGGCGACGACCCCGTCCTGGTCGAGTTGGGGCCGGACGGCCTTGACGATGCGGGTTCCGAGAACCTGCCCGAACAGGGCCACGTCGCCCTTGACCTTCTGGTACTTGGCGATGGCGGTGGCCGGGTCGAAGCCCGTGTCCTCCTCCACCAGCCGCACGGGGTACTTGCCGGCCACGCCGCCCTTTTCCGCGTTCAGCCAGTCGAAGAACATCCGGTTCCCGGCCGTCAGGGGCTGGCCGATCACGGCCACCGGCCCTTGGAGGGGGGACAGGACGCCGACCCGGATCATCGACCCGTCGAATCCCGGCGCCGCCCGCGGCTTCTCCCGACCGCAGCTCGCAGCCAGCAGGGCGACAGCGACGAGGGCAATCACCGCCCGGCGCTTCCCTCGGAACACTGAGACCCCCCTGGCCCGCCGCTGGACGGTTTTCAGACGGGGCGTGTGGCCCGTCGAGCGGGCAGTCTCGCCCACAGACGCGCGCCCAGCCAGGACAACCCCCGCGGCTCGGCCACCACGACAACCACGATCAGCACGCCGAAGAGGAGCTGGCTGAGCCCCGCCGCCGTTAGACCCCGATCCGTCCCCTCGGCAAGTAAGGGGACGACGCCGCTCACCTCCTCGACCACGCGGGGCAGGGCCGTCACCAAGAGGGCGCCCAGGATCGGCCCGCTGACGGTTCCCGCGCCTCCGATCAGGACCATGGCCAGAAACTGGACGGAAAGGAGCAGGCTCCACTCATCGGGCCCGACGTACTGCTTGTACGAGCCGTACAGTGCCCCGGCCAGGGCGGCCAGGGCGCCGGAGAGCACGAAGGCGGTCATCTTGATGGCGGCGACGTTCACGCCCAGGACCGACGCCGCCTGCTCGCCCTCCCGCACGGCGATCATCGCCCGTCCGATCCGGCTCCGCACCAGGTTGGCGGTCAGCGCTGCGACCACGGCGACCAGGCCCCACACCAGGAAGAACCAGCCCTGCTCGCGGGAGAGGGACCACGCCTCGACCATGGCCGGCGACGGGAGGTCCCCCCGTCCGGCGTTGCCGCCGGTGAGGGGACGCCAGGCCCGGAACCCGTGTTGGCCCACGAACACCAGGGCCAGGGTGACCACGGCCAGGGTGTGTCCCCGGAAGCGCACGGCGAAGGGGCTCACGAGTAGGCCGGTGAGGCCTCCCGCCAGCATCGCCGCCGCCAGCCACACCGGGAAGGGCAGGCCGAGCGAGCCGCCCAGCCCGGCGCAAACATAGGCGCCCACTCCCAAGAAAGCGGCGTGGCCAAGGGAGATCTGGCCGGTGTAGCCGGTCAGGAGGTTGAGCCCCAGGGCCCCGATGGCGGCGATCCCGGCCAGCACGAGCACCGTCAGGCCGAAGTCCGATACCCGCAGAGGCACCACCACGTAGACGGCTGCCGCCGCCAGCAGCAGCATCCCCCGGGCCCCAAGGCCTGACGTCATAGGCGTCGCGCCTCCCGGGAGCCCAGGAGCCCGTCGGGACGAACGGCGAGAAGCACGAGCATCACCACGTAGGGCGCCACCAGGTGCGCGTTCGTCCCGAGCCAGGGCGCGTGACCCGGCGCGTAGCCGGCGGTCAAAACCTCGACCACGCCGATCACCAGGCCGCCGATCACGGCCCCGCCCAGGGAGGCGAAGCCGCCTAGGACGACGGCGGGAAAGGCCCGGAGCGCCTGCTCACCGAGCTCGGGCGAGGCCGCTCCCGTCCCCGACGCCAGGAGAGCTCCCGCCACCGCGGCCACCCCTGCGGCCAGCCCCCACGCCCAGCGCGAGATCAGCGCCGGGCTGATGCCCTGGGCCACGGCCGCCTCCAGGTCCGAAGCCGCGGCCCGAAGGGCCAGTCCCATGCGAGTGGTGCGGAAGAACACCGACAGGCCCGCCACCATCACCCCGGTGATGGCCAGGGTGGCCAGGTCGACCTGGGCCAGGACCACCCCCCCCACCCGCACGCTGCGGGCGCCCCAGGGATCGCCGACGGGATGGGGCCGGAACCCCCAGACCGCGGTCACCAACTGATCGACGACGATGGCCAGCCCGATGGTCACCAGCAGGACGGCCACCACAGGCCGGCCCAGCATGCGGCGAAGCACGACGCGCTCCATGGCCAGGGCCGACACCACCGCCCCGGCCACGGCCACGAGCACGGCCACGGGAAAGGGCAGGCCCCAGCTGATCGACGCCGTGTAGGCCAGGTAGCTCCCCAGCAACATCAGCGAACCATGGGCGAAGTTGATGACGCCCGTCGCCTTGAACACGACCACGAAACCCAGGGCGACGAGGGCGTAGACGCCACCGAGGGCTGCCCCCTTGACCAGCAGCTGCACGAGATCGGTCATGACTGCACCACCCTTCCGGCGTCGAGCACCACCGCCCGCTGGGCCAGCCCTCCGGAGCGAGCACCGTCCGTTCCCCGACCCAGTTCCCCGCTCAGGGGGCCGCTCGGGCCCAGTTCCCCGCTCAGGGGGCCGCTCGGGCCCAGTTCCCCGCTCAGGGGGCCGCTCGGGCCCAGGACCGTCGCCAGGTCGTGGTCGACCACCACCACGGCCACCCCTCTGTCGCTGACCCCGCGGACGGCGCCGGCCATCACCGCGATGTCCTCGGGCCCCGCCCCGGCAAAGGGCTCGTCCAGCAGGAGGAGGACCGGGTCCATGGCCAGGGCCCGGCCCAGCTCCACCCGCTTGCGCCTCCCGGGCGGGAGGTCGCGGGCGAGAGTGCCCAGGTCGTCGGCCAGCCCCAGCGTGCCGGCCAGCTCCCGGCACCGCTCCCGGTGAGCGGCCTCCTCCCTCCTGGCCCGAGGGAGCCGGAGGGCGGCACCGGCGACCCCCGCCCTCGACAGGCGATGGCGGCCGAGAAGGAGGTTGGCCATCACGTCCAGGCTGTCGACCACGGCCAGGGCCTGGAGCGTCCGGGCCACGCCGAGGGCGGCGCGCGCTGCCGGACGCTTCCGGGCGAGGTCGTCGCCCCGGAACAGGATCCGCCCGGCAGATGGTCGCTCCACGCCGCTGATGCAGTTGAGGATCGACGTCTTTCCGGCGCCGTTGGGCCCCACCAGCGCGACACGCTCGCCTGCGTCCACGGTGAAGCTGACCCCGGCCAGGGCCGTCACCCCGCCGAAGCGCAGCTCCAGCTGGTCGACGGTCAGGACGGGCGTCACGGGGTGACGACGGTGCCGCGCTCGAGCACGACCGGTCGGGCGCCCGTCGCCCGGGCCAGGGCCGCCGTGCCTTCCGCCATGAGGACGCCGGTGCCGTCCCCGGCCACCTCGGCCACCACCCCGGCCAGCTGCTCCACCGCGACCGCGGCCAGCCCGAGCGACGGCTCGTCCAGGAGAAGCAGCCGGGGTGAGGCCACGAGCGCCCGCCCGATGGCCAGCAGTTGCTGCTCCCCGCCCGACAGGTAGCCGGCCAGGGTCGACCTCCGGCCACCCAGGAGAGGGAACCGCTCGAGGACCCGTTCCACCCCCGCCTGCACGGAGGCGCGGTTGCGGAGGGTGAAGCCCCCGGCGCGGAGGTTGTCCTCGACCGAGAGATCCCGGAACAGCCGCCGGCCCTGAAGCACATGGGCCACGCCCAAGCGGACGATGGCGGCCGCCGGCGAACCGACCAGCGGCTGCCCGTCCAACGTGACGCCGCCGCCGGTCAGCCGCCCTTGGTGCAGCGCCAGGAGGCCGGAGACGGCCCGCAATACGGTGGTCTTACCGCTCCGGGGCTCGCCGTCGAGGGCCACGACCTCGCCCGCGGCCACGGACAGCGACACCGGGTGAGGGAGGGCGACAGTGGAGCCGTAGCTCACCGTCAGCTCGTGCACCTCGAGCAAGCTCAGCGTCGTCCGCCGGCCGCCTTCTTCGTGGCCTTCCTGGCCGCCGTGGCCTTCTTGGCCGCGGGCTTCTTCGCCGTCCTCTTGGCGGCGCCCGACGAGGTCCGCGCCGCACCCTCGAGCTCGCGACGGAACATCACGATGGCGGCGAAGCCCCCGTGCACGGCCGTGAGCTGGAACGGTTCCCAGCCCTGCTCGGCGATGGCGTTCAGCTCGTCGTGGTCGAAGTCGGACAGGCCGTCGAGGCCCACGCCGAAGACCGCCGTCCAGTACTCGAAGTTGGCCGCCAATGCCCTTCGTGCCTCCCCCTCCGGGCCGACCGCGCCGTCGGGCCGGGAGCATAGGCCAGCTTGCTCGCCCGGTCGCCGGCCGGTGGGCTTGGGGCCCGTCAGCCCTGGCAGTCAGTATCATCGAGCCAGAGAGGACCCGCTTCACCCATGCTCGACGAACGTAAGGCCGCCGTCCTGAAGGCGGTGGTGGAGGAGTACATCTCCACGGCTCAGCCCGTGGGGTCCTCGTCGGTCGTCCGGGCCACCCACCTGGCCGTGTCACCGGCCACCGTCCGCAACGACATGGCCCTGCTCGAGCGGGAGGGCTTCCTCGACCAGCCCCACACGAGCGCCGGCCGGATTCCTACCGACAAGGGCTACCGGTTCTTCGTCGACCACCTGACCCCCGCCCTCCCCCAACCCCAGCGCCAGCGGGTTCAGGAGTTCTTCGCCCGGGCCCATGGCGAGCTCGAGCAGATGCTGCACGACACCACCCGGCTGCTCACCGACCTCACCCAGTACGCCGCCCTGGTGGTCGCCCCCGCCCGCGAAGCGGAGACGGTGCGTTCCGTCCAGCTGGTGAACCTGGGGAGCAGCGTGGCCCTGGCCGTCGCTGTCCTGTCCAACGCCACGGTCGAGAAGGCGATCATCGAGATCGAGCCCGGCGTGGGCGACGAGCGGCTGACGGCGGCAGGGGTCCACCTGGCCGCGAACCTGGTGGGCCGGCCCCTCCACAGCGACCTCGGCATCCCCGCCACCGGCGACCACGCCACCGACCGCCTGGTCGAGCGGGCCCGCCAGGCCCTCGAGCAGGCCGACGCCGCCGAACCCGACCAGCTGTTCGTGGGCGGCGCGGCCCAGATGGCGAGCACGTTCGACGCCATCGAGACCGTGCGCCGGGTGCTGGCCATCCTCGAACAGCAGTACGTGCTGGTGGGACTGCTGCGCCAGGCCATCCACGACCACCGGCTGAGCGTGTCCATCGGCACCGAGCACGGAGTGGAGCCGCTGGCCCAGTGCTCGATCGTCGTCGCCCCCTACATGTACGAGGGCGCCCACGTCGGCACCATCGGTGTGCTCGGGCCCACCCGCATGAACTACCCCCAGGCCATGGCCGCCGTCGGAGTGGTGAGCCAGCGCCTGAGCCGGGCCCTCCGTAGCGAGAGCCAATGACCGCCTGATGGCCGGCGACGACGACTTCTACGCGCTGCTGGGGGTCAGCCGCTCGGCCAACGACGACGAGCTCAAGCGGGCCTACCGCCAGCGGGCCCGCGAGCTGCACCCCGACACCAACAGCGACCCCGCGGCCGAGGAGCGGTTCAAGAAGATCACCGTCGCCTACGAAACCCTCCGCGACCCGGACAAGCGCCGGCGCTACGACACCTTCGGTCCCGACGGAGTTCGTGGCGCGGGCGCCGGCGGGCAGGGGGCGGGCGGGTTCTCGGCCGAAGGCTTCGCCGGCCTGGGCGACCTGTTCGAGCAGTTCTTCGGCGGCAGTCCTTTCGGGCAAGGCGGTAACCGGCGACGGGCCGGCCCTCCGCCCGGGCCGGACATGGAGGTTTCCCTCGAGCTCGGCTTCCGGGAGGCCGTGTTCGGCGGGAAGCACGAGGTGCGGTTGCGGCTACCCCTCCCGTGCGACGTGTGCTCGGCCACCGGGGCCCGTCCCGGCACCAGCGCGGAGACGTGCGGCACCTGCGGGGGAACGGGCGAGGTCCGCCAGATCCGCCAGTCGATCCTCGGGCAGATGGTCACCAGCGGGCCGTGCGGCCGCTGCGGTGGGCTCGGCCAGGTCGTCAACACCCCCTGCGACACCTGCCGGGGCGAAGGCCGCCGCACCCTCGAGCGCACCTACACGGTCGAGGTTCCCGCCGGGGTCGACAACGGGAACACCCTCCGTCTGCCCAACTCCGGCGGCGCCGGCCCCCGAGGCGGGCCCCGGGGCGACCTGTTCGTCCATCTTCGGGTCCGCGCCGACGAGCGCTTCCAGCGCCAGGGAGCCGACCTGGTCCATGTCCTGCACCTGCCCCTCACCCAGGCTGCTCTCGGCGCCCACCTGCGCTACGACACCCTCGACGGTACCGAGGACCTGGTGATCCCCAGAGGAACGCAGTCGGGCAAGGTCTTCCGCCTGCGAGGGCGGGGCGTGCCCCACGTCGACGGGCGGGGCCGGGGCGACCTGCTCGTGCAGGTGATGGTCGACACCCCGGCCGACCTCACCAAGGAGCAGGACAACCTCCTGCGCCTCCTGGCTGTCGAGCGGGGCGAGGACGTGGCCCCCTCCGACTCCGGGTTCCTGGCCAAGATCCGCTCGGCGTTCAAGTAACCCGGCGGTGGTGCCCGCCGCGCCCGCCCGGGCCCACGTGTTCGTCGCCGACCTCGACCGCCCTGAGCTGTCCTCCGCCGATCGTCACCACCTGGAGCGCGTGCTGCGCCTCCGCCCGGGCGACCCCGTCACCGTGAGCGACGGGCGCGGCCGGTGGCGCCCGTGCAGGTTCGGGCCCGGAGCGACGGTCGACCAGCCGGGGGAGACGGTGCAGGAGAGCAGGCCCCAGCCCCAGGTCACGGTGGCCTTCGCCCTCACCAAGGGCGAGCGCCCCGAGTGGACGGTGCAGAAGCTCACCGAGCTGGGCGTCGACCGGATTGTCCCATTTGTGGCCGAGCGCTCGGTGGTGCGCTGGGACGTCCACCGAGCGGCCACCCAGAGTGAGCGCTGGCGACGGATCGCCCGAGAGGCGGCCAGCCAGTCCTGCCGGACGTGGCTGCCCGACGTGGAGGACATCGGCACCTTTGCCGAGGTGGCGTCCCGGCCGGGTGCGGCCCTCGCCGCGATGGACGGGCGGCCGCCGTCCCTGGCCCATCCGCTGATGCTCGTCGGGCCCGAAGGAGGGTGGTCCACCGGGGAGCTGGCGACCGCCGCTGCCCTGCCCCGGATCGTCCTGGGGGCTCAGGTCCTCCGGGCCGAGACCGCTGCCGTCACCGCCGGCGCGCTGCTGTGCGCCCTCCGGCTGGGCGTGGTGGCCCCGGCACCGGAGAAGACATGACCGGATTCGCCATCAGGCTGAAATCCGAGTGTCGGGCTGGGGATTTCGTCACTAAGAGTCATTGCGAGCCGTCTCAGGGTGGAAGTAATCTAGATATGACTACTGGGGGGATTCGGGTTGAGCGAGGACGGCGCGGGGAGCACAGCCCAGACCTACGCTCGGCGTGTCGGCCAGCGACTGCGGGCCATCCGCCGCCAGAAGGGGCTGTCCCTGCAGGAAGTTGAGAGCGCCTCCGACCACGAGTTCAAGGCCTCGGTGCTGGGCGCCTACGAGCGGGGAGAGCGGATCATCTCCGTCCCCCGCCTCCAACGGCTCGCCGGGTACTACGAGATCCCCGTCGATCAGCTCCTCCCCCCCACCGCCGAGCTGGAACGCGCTTTGGCCGCCGAAAGCGCCAGCAATGGCGACCAGCGGGCGAGCGGCGGATCCGAGCAGCGGGACGAGGGAAGCGAGAAGGTCACGTTCGATCTGGCCCGCTTCCGGGACGTGGAAGACCGCGAGCTGGAAATGGTCCGCCAGTACCTCAGCAGCATCCAGGTGATGCGCCAGGACTTCAACGGGCGCATGCTCACCATCCGCCGCGACGACATCCGGGCCATCGCCGGCATGTTCGGAAAGGATCCGGGCGCTCTCATCCGGCGCCTGGAGGAGCACCAACTCCGCCTCTCGCTCTGAGCGGCGCTTCATGACGCGCAACATGCTCAAGGCGTCGTTCGTCCGGTGGACCTTCGCGGCCGCCGTCGCCGTGCTCGTGGGCAGCGCCTGCACCAGCTCGGCGCCCAAGGGGCCCAGCACGGTCCTGCGGGTGATGATGACCGACGACTGGGTCACCGCCCCCTACATCGACGCCGTCCGCGAGTTCGAGCGCCGCAACCCCGACGTTCGGGTGGACACCGACAAGAGCCCCATCAGCAAGATGCCCGACGTCGTCAGGGCCGGCATCAGCAGCGGGGCGCCGCCCGACGTGGTGCAGGGCCACGCCCACTCCGGCGCCGGGCAGGGTCTGGCCCAGCCCGTCGACGACCTGTGGACCAGCCATGGGCTCTCACCCCAGGAGTTTCTCCCCGGGGCCGTGGAGGACGTCACGTGGGGGGGCCGTCGCTATGGCCTCCCCCTCGACAGCAACGCCATGGTCATCCTCTACAACGCCGCCCACTTCCGGGCCGCCGGATTGACCCCGCCCGGCCCCACGACCTCCTTCGCCGACCTCGAGCGCATGGCCGAGGCCCTCACCACCCCCGACGGCTCCCGGCGAGGGTTGACCGTCCCCATCGACAACTGGGTCACCTACGGGTGGATCAGGGCCAACGGCGGCGAGCTGGTCACGGTGGAGGAGAGCGGACGCCCCCGCTTCACCTTCGACGACCCGGCGGTAGTGGAGACAATCGCTTTCCTCGACCGCTTGGTGGAGAGGGGATTGGCGTTTCCACCGCCAGGGCCCGACGCCCGCTCGGCCGATGCCTACGCCCTGTTCCGCTCCGGGGCCACGTCCATGTACGCCAGCGGTTCTTGGGACCTGGTCAAGGTGGGAGAAGAGGTCGCCAACGGCGAGTTCGGCGTGGCGCTGATGCCCCGGGGCCTGACGGGCAACACGTCGGGCACGGCCATGGGCGGAAGCAGCCTGTGGATCCCGGTAGGGGCCAAGAACCGCGATCTGGCCTTCCGGTTCATGATGCTCCTCACCACCGACCCTTACTCCATCCGGTTTGCCAAGGAGGAAGGGCGGCTGCCGGTCCGCCCCCGCCTGTTCGGTGACCCCTACTTCCAGACCCCCCAGCTCAAGGTGTTCGTGGAGCAGCTCCCCACCGCCCATCCGCCGACCCTGGGCGCCCTGCACGACGCCAACCAGGCCTTCGAGAACGCCCTCGAGCAGGTGCTGAGAGGGCCGGCCAGCCCCGCCGAGGCCCTGGCCCGGGCCCAGGCCACGGCCGTGGCATCGGTGGGGCCGTCGTAGCGGTGGACGAAACCGGGGCGGTCGACAAGGCATCGCGGCCGCCTCGCAGACGGCCGGTGCTGCTCCGGCTGCGATCATCGATCCTCGGCAAGGTGCTCGGGGCCCTGGTGATCGTGCTGGTGGTCTCGGCCTCGGTCACCGCCTTCGTCGACGCCCGCCTCACCCACACCGTCGTCACCAACCAGACCCGCCGCATATCCAGCTCCAACCTGACCGTGCTGCAGGAGGCCTTCAGCGAGCGCCAGCGGAGCCTGGCCGGCACCATGCGTTCGATGGCCGAGGGTCTCGCTCGGGACGGGCTCACCGATCCTGCGATGAGGGCTCAGCTCATTCTCCGCCTAGGCAGCGAGGCCCAGTCCAGCCAGCTCGATCTGCTCGACGTGGTGGACACCAGCGGCGCAGCCCTCGATCCTCCCATCTCGGTCGGGCGCCTCAGCGCCGCCCTTCCCCTCGGCGGAACAGCCCACCCCTTCACCACCGAGCCC
>JBHENM010000555.1:0-8593 GCA_046262035.1 Acidimicrobiales bacterium
CTCCTCCTCCTAGACGAGCCCACGGCCGCTCTCGACCCGGGGACGGAGCACCGCCTGTTCGAGCGCTACGCCACCGCCGCCCGCTCCGCGTCCACCGTCACCGGCGCCATCACCGTCCTCGTTTCCCACCGGTTCTCCACAGTGCGCATGGCCGACCTCATCGTTGTGGTGGCGGACGGGCGGGTGGTCGAAGCAGGCCCCCACGACCAGCTCGTCGCCTCCGCCGGCCTGTACGCCGAACTCTACGGCCTCCAGGCCAGGGCGTACCGGAGCTGAGCGGTCAACGACTCGGCCGTACGCTGGCGCCGATGACCGACGCCGCCGCCATCCGCCAAGTTGAGGCCTCGGAACCGGCCGACGGGCCAGAGGAGCCGCTCTCGCTCGCGGGAGCGGCCCTGCGGCGCGACATCCGCCTCCTGGGCCGCCTCTTGGGGGAGACCCTCCTGCGTCACGAAGGGCGGGAGGTGCTGGAGCTTGTCGAGCGCGTGCGCTCGCTCAGCAAGGCGACCCGCGACTCGTCCTCGCCCTCCACGTCGGCCGACCTCGACACCTGCCTCTCCGGCCTCGACCTCCCCACCGCCACCCTGTTGGTGCGGGCCTTCTCCGCCTACTTCCACCTGGCCAACATCGCCGAGCAGGTCCATCGCGCCGACGAGCGCACGGCTATCGCCGAGGAGCGCAGCGCGGATCCGGGCCCGAGCGGCCCTCTGAGCGGGGAGCAGGGCCCTCTGGCCCGGGCCGTCGAGGACATCGCCCGCGCCGGCTTCTCCAAGGACTCCCTGTGCCAGCTCCTGGACCGGCTCGAGCTGCGCCTCGTGCTCACCGCCCACCCCACCGAGGCCGTGCGGCAGTCCATCCTGACCAAGCGACGCCGGCTGGCCGAGCTCCTGGAGCAGCGGTCGAACCCGCGGGCCACCGAGGACGACAGGCGACGGAACGAACGGGAGATGGCCGAGGTCGTCGACCTCATCTGGCAGACCGACGAGCTCCGCCGATCCCGGCCCACACCGGCCGAGGAGGCCCGGTCGGTTGCCTTCTACCTCGACGAGCTGTTCGGCCAGGTGCTGCCCGACCTGCTAGACGACCTCGCCGCCCACTTCGCCCGTCTGGGCGTCGAGCTCTTGCCCCGCGCCCGCCCCGTGCGGTTCGGCACCTGGGTGGGCGGCGATCGCGACGGCAACCCCGCGGTCACCCCCGAGGTGACCCTCGAAGTGCTGGCCCTCCAGCGGGAGCTGGCCCTGCGGAACCTGATCGCCGCGGTCCAGAAGCTGATAGCCACCCTCAGCAGTTCCACGCGTGTCGTCGGCATCTCTGCCGCCCTGCGCAGCAGCCTCGCCGCCGACAAGGCCGTGCTGCCCGATGTCCACGCCCGCTTCGGAAGCCTGAACGCGGAGGAGCCCTACCGCCTCAAGTGCTCGTACATCCTGCAGCGGCTCGTCAACACCCGTCACCGGCTGGCCGAGGGGGCGCCACCCCGGTCCAAGCTCGAGTACGCGTGCACCGCGGAGTTGCTCGACGACCTCCAGCTCATGCGCACGTCGCTGCTGGAGAACCAGGGCGACCTCGTGGCCAGGGGCACCCTGGATCGGATCCTGCGGGTGGCAGGCGCCTCCGGGATGGCCCTCGCCACGATGGACATCCGCGAGCACGCCAAGCGCCACCACCGGGCCCTCGCCTCGTTGTTCGACCGGCTTCACATCGATGCCACCCCCTACGCCAAGCTGTCCCGACCCGACCGGCTGGCCCTGCTGTCGGACGAGCTTCGCTCCCCTCGGCCCTTGAAGTCTCCGGCGACGCGCCTCTCGGGCGACGCCGAGGCCATGCTTCGCCTGTTCGAGACCATCCGTGAGGCCCTCGACGTCTTCGGCGAGGAGGCCATCGAGAGCTACATCGTGTCCATGACCAGCGGGGCCGACGACGTGCTCGCCGCCGCCGTCCTCGCCCGCGAGGTCGGCCTCATCGACCTCACGGCCGACGTCGCCCGCATCGGGTTCGTGCCCCTCCTGGAGACGGTTCAGGAGCTGCGCTGCGCCGGCTCCATCCTCGAGCAGCTCTTGGTCGACCCCGGGTACCGCCAGGTGGTGTCTCTTCGGGAGGACGTGCAGGAGGTGATGCTCGGATACTCGGACTCCAACAAGGACGCCGGGATCACCACGTCCCTCTGGGAGATACACCGGGCCCAGAGGGCCCTGCGTGACACCGCCCAGCGCCATGGCGTGCTGCTTCGACTCTTCCACGGTCGGGGCGGCACCGTCGGACGGGGAGGGGGGCCGACGGGCGACGCCATCCTGGCCCAGCCCTACGGCACCCTTGACGGCGCCATCAAGATCACCGAACAGGGCGAGGTCATCTCCGACAAGTACGGGCTGCCCACGCTCGCCCGGCGAAACCTGGAGTTCGCCACCGCCGCCGTCATCCAGGCGTCGCTCCTGCATCGGGAGTCACGGGTGCCCCACTCCGTCATCGAGAGCTGGGACCAGGTCATGGACGTTGTCTCCGAGGCGGCCTACGAGGCCTACCGAGGCCTGGTCGGCGACCCCCGGCTCGTCGACTACTTCCGCTCCTCCACCCCCCTCGAGGAACTCGCCGCCCTCAACATCGGTTCGCGGCCTCTGCGCCGGCCCAAGTCCGGCGTCCAGGGCATCGAGACCCTGCGGGCCATCCCCTGGGTGTTCGGCTGGACCCAGTCCCGCCAGATCGTCCCCGGCTGGTTCGGCGTGGGCACCGGTCTGGAGCGGGCCAGGAACGAGGGATGGTCCCGCCGGCTCGAAGGCATGTACGAGGAGTGGCACTTCTTCCGCACGTTCATCTCCAATGTCAAGATGGTGCTGTTCAAGACCGACCTCGACATCGCCCGGCGCTACGTCGAGCGCCTCTCCGACCCCTCGCTGCACGGCCTCTTCGACGTCATCGCCGACGAGCACCAGCGGACCGTCACCGAGGTCCTCTCGCTGACCGGCGAGCGACGCCTGCTGGACAATCACCCGCTGCTGCAACAGACCCTCGACGTCCGCAACGCCTACCTGGATCCCATCAGCTACCTCCAAGTTTCGCTCCTGTCCCGGCTCCGGGAGAGCGGCGGCAGCGCCGACCCCGACCTCCTGCGGGCCCTGCTGCTGACCATCAACGGGATCGCCAACGGCCTCCGCAACACCGGGTAGCGGCGGCAGGCACCGGGCTCCGCCGGCTAGGAAGCGGCCAGGGCGTCGACCAGGGCCTGCTCGAGCACCGGCGCCGCCACGTCCAGGCCGGTGGCCACGCCTGCCAGCTCGGCCGCCGCTGAGGCGTCGAGTCCCAGCAGGCCGGCCAGCCTGTCGACGTCCCACCGGAGCAGGGCCGCGCACTGGAAGAGGGCACCCTCCCGGGTCCGGCGCTGGCTCATGCCCACGACCTTGCGCCCGTCGAGGGTGATCTCCCCCGGCCCCAACCCGGCGAAGCACACGAGATCCGACCACTCCGAGCGGACGAGGGGCCCGGTGTGGACGGCGGCGCCATCGACGCCGACCGCCGCCAGGGCCTCGGCCCACACCCGGCCCAGCCAGAGGAACGCTCGACCCACGTCTGTGCACCACAAGCCGTCGCCCGCGGGCACCATGACGTCGGCCCAGACGACGCTCCCGGGGTGCAACAGCACGGCGCCGCCCCCGCTGCGGCGGCGGACGAGTTCGACGCCGGCCGTCGCCAGGCGGTCAGGGTCGGCCACCGTCTCCGGCTGCGTGCTTCCGAGGACCAGGGCAGGGCGGTCGGCCGTGAGGAACGAGACTGAGCAGACAACGGGTCGGGGCCAGGGCCGGTGGTGCAGGGTGCCGGCCGGACCGGCCAAGCGGCGCACCTGCCAGCGGCCGGCGTCCCCAACGCCGCCGGCACCGGCAGGTGCTCCAGCAACCCCGGCCGGCGTGTGCAGCCCCCCTACGCTCACGCCCGGCCGAGCTAATGAGTAGTTCGTCATGGGGAAGCAAGATTCCTGCTTGTTGTCACGCGGATAGCGCGGCCGCTCCCTGGAGGTACGGCTCCCAATGGGGATGGACCGTTCCCACGGCGACGATGATCCACGTGAGCTCCTTGGGCGCGGTGGGACGCCGGCGGAGGGTCAACCCGACTTCGTTGAGGTAGCGGTCCTCCTTGCGGGTGTTGCACGGCTTGCAGGCGGCCACCACGTTCTCCCAGATGTGCTGCCCGCCCCGGCTCCGGGGGATGACGTGGTCGATGTTCTCGGCCGTGGCCCCGCAGTACTGGCACCGCCCTCCATCGCGGGCGAAGACGGCCCGCCGGTTGAGGGCGGCACGAGCCCGGAACGGGACCTTCACGAAGTAGGTCAGGCGGATGACGGAGGGCACGGGAATGGCCGCCCGCTCGGACCGCAGCACCCGGTCGGCGGTGTGCAGCACCTCCGCCTTCTCCTTCAGCACCAGGATCACGGCCCGCCGGATGGGAACGACGCACAGCGGCTCGTACGTGGCGTTGAGGACAAGTGCCTTCGACACCGTCAGCCCCGGTGAGACCGCAGATGGCGCCCGGCGCCTGCTGGTGGAAGGTTCATCGGGCCCGAGGGTAGCGCAGGCTCCCGAACCGGCGGCACCAGCGGAGCCAGTCGACCACGTCGGCCGGGTCGGGGGCGTGGTTCGGATCGCCGTAGGCGGTCTGGAGGCGGAACCCGAGCCAGGCCCGGTCGGGCAGTGGAAGGGGCGGCCAGCGGCGCCACCAACCGGGAACAGCCAGGCGCCCCATCTGGCTCAGGGCCGTGGTCCACAGCCCGGGCCGGACGGCCACGGCCAGTACCACCCGCGCCATCCATCGGGGGCTCACAGGTCGAGGACCCCGCCCACGGCCCGCCACCCGACGGCCCCGGCGCCGACCAGAGGCCCGGCCGGGCCCAGGCCGGCGGGAACCACCCGGGCGCCCTGGGAGAACGACAGACGGGCCGACGCATCCACTTCGGCCTGGGCGGCGGCGAAGAAGGGCTTTCCGAAGCCCAGAGCCACCGACCCGGCGACCACAGCCAGGGGGAGATCGAGCAGGTTGGCCACCGACGCCACCGCCCGCCCCACCAGCAGGCCGGTACGCGCCACCACGTCGGGTCCCGCTTCCTTGGCCGGCTTGCCCGTGACGGCGGCGATGGCCGTGCCCGACGCTTCCGCTTCCAGACAACCTCTCGCCCCGCAGACGCACTCCCGACCCTCGGGCTCGACGATGACGTGGCCGATGTGACCGGCGTTGCCGCCGGCGCCGTCCAGCAGCCGGCCGTCGAGGACGATCCCGCCTCCGACCCCCGTCGACACGACCATGGCCATGAAGTGGCGCTCTCCGGCGGCCGCTCCTCGCCATCCCTCCCCCAGGGCCAGAGCCTTGGCGTCGTTGTCGACGTGTACCGCCAGCCCCGTGGCCTCGGCCAGCCGGTGGCGCAGCGGGAAATCCCGCCACGCGGGGATGTTGAGGGGAGAGACCGTCTCGCCCCCTGCGCTCATGGGCCCGCCGCACCCCACCCCGCAGACCACCACGTCGCCGTTCCCACCCACGGCATCGACCAGAGCGAGGAGGACGGAGAACAAGGCTTCGGCGTCGTCGCCCTTCGGCGTCGGGGCGTTCGCCTGGGCCACCAGGTCGCCGTCGGTCGCCACCAGGCCGGCGGCCAGCTTGGTCCCTCCCACGTCGATCGCCAGAGCCACGTCCAAGACCCCTGACGGTAGGCGCGCTCGCCGACCACGAGCAGGACGACATCGAAAGGCACAGGCACGGGTACACCCGCCTCCATCGCCGCGAGCAGTACCGTCACCACGGGCAGGCCGAGGCTGGCGGCTCCGGCCGACATCTCCGCCACCCCACCCCCTTCCCAACGGCCTTGGGCCACCAGGACGGATCGTAGAGATTCCCGAGCCCTGGCGGGATGCCTCCCGATGTCAGCCTTTGGCAGGCAGCTTGTACAGATCCCTGGTGACCTCGCTGACGAGCTGGGTGCGAGGCGTCCAGGCCAGCTTGCCGGTGTCGCGCAGCTCCTTGACCGCGTCCACGGGATCGGGGTCGGCGAAGAACCGCTCGTCGGCGTAGTCCACGGGGCGGCCGGTCGGGTCGGCGACCCACCACGACGCCTCGAGGGCGATGCCGTTCGGGTCGGTGAAGTAGATCGAGCGCAGCGTGCCGTGGTCGACGACGTCGGTAACCTCGCAGTTGTGTTCCTTGAGGCGGTCGCGCAGCCGCAACAGGGCTTCCTCGTCGACTAGGGCCAACGCCAGGTGGTCGAACTGGGATGCTTGTGCGTACGGCACGCCCGCCGGCTTGGCGAAGCTGTTGATGGGCTCGCCCAGGTACTCGAAGAAGGCGAGCGCATTGCCGGGAGCGATGTCGAAGAAGTAATGCTTGAACGCCGGCGTGGCGATGGTCATGACCAGCCGGGCGCCGAGGACACCGTGGTAGAAGCGCACGGTGGCGTCCATGTCGGTGGTGATCAGGGCTAGGTGGTTGACACCCCGCCAGTACACGTGGTCGGTCTGTGCGGTCATGGGACCCATCGTACGCCCGCGCTCTTCGTTTTGGGGCTCTCAACCAGGTGTTTGAGGCGGGCCAGGGGTGCCTCCCGCTCGGCACCAGGGGCGCCCCGGAGGGCGGGCCGCGCCCTACGGGCGGCCGTCGAACACCCAACGGGTGGCCCGAGTGGCGAACTCGTCCTCCCGCTCGATCACAGCGAAGGCGCGCTCGGGGTCGAACTCCACGATCAGGTTCTGGCGGATGAACTCGGCGCTGAGATCGGGCGCCACCGGTCGGTACTTGGCGAGGTAGCGCTCGATCCAGAGGTCCTGTCGCCCGGCGTCGTGGATGGGCGCGGCGTAGCCCTCCAGCGAAAGGCATTCGACCGTGTCCTCCGTCATGATCGCTGCATGAGGGTTGGCCGACAAGTTGCGCGCTTTCCGTGATCGCGGTCCGCAGGAGAAGGCGAAGCGGTTCTCCCCGTCGTCCCACACCCCCCATGCGGGCAATGCATGCGGTCCGCCCTCAGCCGAAACGGTGACGACCCAGAAGTTCCGGTTGGCGACCAGGCGCTCCACTGCCCAGGACCACGGCAGCGGCGTCCACGACGGGGTGTCGACGCCGTAGTCAGGCATGTGCGGCCGCCCGGGTCGAGGCTCGACCATGGGTTCGGACGATACGTCAGCGATTGGAGCCGGAAGGCCCCGGCTAGGTCTCGGCGAGTGCCGATACTGATATCGGGTCCCCGCCGTCCACGTCCTGAATTGAGCGACGAGTCTCGCGCGGCCGCCTATTCTCGCGGCCGACGGCATGGATTTATCGGCTGCGCCGCCCCCTGGATCATGAGAGGGGGGCCGGCGGGAACGGCAGTGATGACAGTGGTCCAGCGACCGTGAGAACGATCTTCCTGAGCTACCGCCGAGGTGACACGGCCGGGCATGCGGGACGCCTCGCCGATCGTCTGCGGGGCGCGTTCCCGGATGGCCAAGTGTTCATGGACGTCGACACCATCCAGCCGGGCGTTGACTTCGTGAAGGTGATCGACGAGAACATCGCGGCGTCCGACGTCGTCCTCGCTCTCATCGGTGACGACTGGCTGAGCATGACGGACGGGCACGGAAAGCGCCGGGTCGATAATCCGGACGACTTCGTGCGTTTGGAGTTGGCGGCGGCACTAAAGCGCAAGGTGCCGCTGATCCCAGTGCTGGTGGAAGGAGCCACGATGCCAAGCGCGGCCCAGCTGCCGCCAGAGCTGTCGCAACTGGCCCGCATCAACGCGCTGGAAGTCAGCGACCACCGCTGGGACTACGACGTCGGCCGGCTGATGTCCAGCCTGGAGTCTCTCGGTCTCAGCCGCCCGCCGTCGCCCCCGAGCGCGGCTGACACGCGCGACGGGCCCGCCGGCTCGGGTAAGCCGGCAGGGACGCGGCGGCGGTCGACGGTCGCCGCCGCCGCCGCCATAGTCGTTTGCGCCGTGGTCTTCGCCGTGGTGGTGAGTGTCCTTCGGGGCGACAACGGGGATGCACCCGCGCCGCTCGCGACTCCCACGACCCCATTGCTCGTCGATGTCCGCACCAACATCGACGACTTCGACTACAGCGGAACCGCTCACGTGCCCGAGTTCCTGACGACCCGGCCGATCAACGAGGTGGGGCCGCCTCCGAACGTCCGGCTCGAGCGGGGGGCCGACGGCAATCAGAAAGGGCGCTGGGCATGGGCACGCCAGCTTGGCGCGGTGGACGCCACCGAGACACTGATCCGGGTGACGATCCAGGGCCGGGACGACGCTCCGGTCATCCTCCAGGGAGTGGAAGCGGTTGTCGTCGATCGCAAGCCGCCGCCGGCCGGAGCCAATCTGAGCTACACCGGGCTCGGCAGCGCTGTCACGCCCGACACGCTGTTCATCGACCTTGACGGCAACCCGCCCGCGGTCACCTACGTCGACGAAACGCTGCAGGAGCAGCGATCGTTCACGTTTAGTGTGAGCCGGACAGACGTGCAGGTCCTGAACATCCTCGCCGGGACAGGCGAGTGCGATTGCAGCTGGGTGGTCAAGCTCAAGTACACCTTCGCCGGCCGGCCGGGCGAACTCACGCTCGATGATGGCGGCAAGCCGTTTCGTACGGTGGCG
>JBHENM010000556.1:0-1996 GCA_046262035.1 Acidimicrobiales bacterium
CGTCTTTAGGAACGCCGCCCGCCCGGCGTAGGCGGGGTTGCGCAGCATGCCCCAGATGGTGGAGCGGTCCCAGCGGGCCTTGCCGGTGGAGGTCGGGATCCCCTCCTCGGCGAGCCACCGCACCAGCTCGGCCATCGCCACCTGGTCCTCGACGTAGCGGCGGAACATCTCCCGCACGATGCGGGCCTCGTCGTCGACGATCTCATAGCGGGCGTCAGCCGACTCGCTGCGGCGCACGTAGCGATACCCGTAGGGAGCGCCGCCCAGCACATTGGTGACCCCAGCCCGGGCTCGATGGGCCTTGCCCCGCCGGGTGCGTTCTGCGATCTGGGCCCGCTCGTACTCGGCGATCATCCCCTGGAACTGGATCATCAGCTCGTCCTCGGGCGTCTCGGCCCGCGGCCCCTTCACGAACCGGACCTCGGTGCCGGCCCGGGAGAACTCGTCGATGAGCAGGGCCTGGTAGGCGTAGCGGCGGGCCAGGCGGTCGGGCGAGTAGCAGAGGACGACGTCGACGGGGACCTGGGCGGCGAGGTCTCGCAGTCGCTCCAGGGCGGGCCGAACCAGCGTGGCTCCCGAGTAGCCCTCGTCCTCGAAGATCCAGTCGGCGCGGACCTCAAGCCCCCATCGCTCGGCGGCCTCGATCAGCGCCACGGTCTGTGAGCCGATCGTCTGCTCGTCGCGCTGGCGGGCCGAGGACACCCGGGCGTAGATGGCGGCGGTCGTCATGGTCGTCGCTCCTTGGGTCGGCTCGCGCCCGTCTCTCGGGAACGAGGATCTTGTAGGCCAGCGCCAGCGACGTCGCGCTGGCGCGGTCGAACACGAACTCGGCGCTGACCGCCCTATCGGCCACGACCCTCTCCAGGACGGTCCAAGAACTCGGCCAGCGCCTGGCTGACCACCGCGGAGATCGTCTGGCCCGTCGCCTTCGCGACCCGACGAACCCGACGGGCGAGTTCTGTGGGCACCTTCACCGTGAACACCACCTTGGCCCCGGGAACGTCCACGACCCCCCCGTCGCGGGCTCGATCGACATAACGCCGGGCCTGTCGCTCCGACAGCCGGTGGCGGCGGGCGAGCGTCCTGGTCGCCTCGACTACCTCGAGCCCCGAATCCAGAAGCTCGGTGGCCGTGTTGATCCGTTTGGCCACCTGATCAGCACGTGCCCGGCGTCCCTCGGTCATGACGCTTAAATACTACCGTTGGCGTCACTCTCGGTGGTGGACCCTCGCCGGGGCCTCTCGCCACGGCGATAGGTCAGGGAAACGCTGAATTCGAAGTTCGCTACTGCGTTTGAGGAGTCATCACCCCTCCCTGGGGCGTCCCCGTCTCGGGGTCGAGCAGCGTCTGGCCATCGAGCACCCCCGAGTCGAGCCAGGACCGCAGCACGGCGAGCATGCGGCGGTCCGAGACCCGCTCGGCGACCATGGCCAGCAATTTGGCCTTGTCGATGCTGTCGAAGTAGGCGCGGATGTCCGCGTCCACGATCCATCGCCTCCCCTCCTTGACCGCCACCCGGATGGCGTCGAGCGCATCGTGCGCCCGACGCCCCGGGCGGAAGCCGTAGGAGCAGGAGGCAAAGTCGGCCTCGAAGACCGGCTCCAGCATCAGCTTGGCAGCCGCCTGGACGCACCTGTCCGCCACGCAGGGGACCCCGAGCAAGCGCTCGCCCCCGTCGGGCTTGGGGATGCGGACCCGTCGGACTGGCTTGGGCCGATAGGAGCCGTCTCGCAAGGAGGTGCCGAGACGAGCGAGGAACTCGCCCACCCCGGCCTCTTCGATGGCTTCGATGGTCACGCCGTCGATCCCGGGGGCGCCCCTGTTCCGGGCGACCTCGGACCACGCCCGCTCCAGGACGTCACTGCGCCAGAGCTTGTCGTAGAGGGCGTGGAACCGTCTGCTGCGGCTCGACTTGGCCGCACGGTAGAGCTTGTTCTGGAGTTGTTGAACCTTCGTCTTCTCGACGGTGTGGTTAGCCGTCACCGGCATTCACCCG
>JBHENM010000557.1:0-23807 GCA_046262035.1 Acidimicrobiales bacterium
GCCCTAGCCGAGCCGGCCCGCCCGGCCCACAACTCCGGCCCGCGGCCTACCATGCGCACGTGAGCGAGCCGGAGGCGAGCGAACCAATGAGCACAGTGCCCCGCTCAGCGGGGCAGCCGCCGAAGGCGGTGGCCCGGTGAGCGAGCCGGGCCTGCCAGGCGGCAATCCGTTCGAAGGATTCCCGCTGTTCGGCGACCTGGCCCGGATGTTCTCCAACCAGGGCCCGGTCAACTGGGACGTCGCCCGCCAGATGGCGCAATGGATCGCCACCGAGGGGAAGCCTCAGGGAAACGTGGATCCGCTGGAGCGCATCCGCCTCGAAGAGCTGGCCCGGGTGGCCGACCTCCACGTGAGCAGCGCCACCGGCCTCTCCACTTCCGTCAACGGCGGGTTGCTCACCGTGCTGCCGGTCACGCGGGGCGACTGGGCCATGCACAGCCTCGAGTCCTACCGCCCGATCCTGGAAAGGTTGGCCGTCGCCCTGGGACAGCAGGAGGAGGGGGAGCCGGATCAGCCGGACGCCAGCGCCCAGTTCATGGGCGATCTGGGAAAGCTCCTGGGCCCCGTTCTCCTCGGCCTGCAGTCGGGGGTGATGCTCGGCCACCTGGCCCGCCACAGCTTCGGGCAGTACGACCTGCCCCTCCCCCGGCGGGCCGCTGACCAGCTCCTGCTCATCCCGGCCAACGTCGACGAGTTCGCCACCGAGTGGAACGTCGAGCCCGACGACCTGCGGATGCTGGTGTGCCTCAGTGAGATCACCCACCACGCGGTGCTCGGACGCCCACACGTGCGGGACCGCCTGCTGGCGCTCCTCGACGACTACGTCAGCCGCTTCCACGTCGACCCCGACGCCGTCGAGAGCAGCTTCGGCGAGCTCGACCTGAGCGATCCCGGCGCCCTGCACAGCATGCTCGGCAACCCCGAGACGCTGCTCGGCGCGGTGCAGACTCCGGAGCAGCACCAGGTACGGGCCCGCATCGAAGTCCTGCTCACCGCGGTGGTGGGTTACGTGGACCATGTGGTGGACACGGTGGGCCAACCGCTCATCAGTTCCTACGGCCGCATCATGGAAGCCATCCGCCGGCGCCGCTCGGGGGCCAACGACGGCGAGCGCTTCGCCGGCCGGCTCCTCGGGCTGGAGCTGGGGCGAGCCCACTACGAACGGGGAACCGCCTTCGTGAACGGCGTCGTCGAACGAGCGGGCGAGGAAGGGCTGCGCCGGCTGTGGCACTCCGAGCGGGAGCTGCCGACGGCGGCCGAGCTCGACGCACCCGGGCTGTGGCTGGCCCGGATCGACCTGCCCGCCGACTGACCCAGGGCCCCTTCTACGTTGAAGGGTGCCGGTGGCTGGCGGCCAGGCCGCCGACGTAGGTGGCGAAGGCGACGGCGGCGGCCGCGGCGATGAGGTCCATCCCCGTCGTCACCGGGATGGGGATCATCACGGGCAGGGCCGCGCCCACCACCCACACCAGCTGGAAGCGGGTCTCGAACCGGGCGAAGGTGCGACCGCGGACGGCGTCGGGCGCATCCCGCTGCACGATGCTGTCGAAGGCCAGCTTGCCCGCCCCCGCGGCGATGCCCACGGCGGCGGCCAGAACCGCGATCGCCGGCCGCCCGCCGGCGCGAGCGGCGAAGAAGCCGGTGATAGTCACGAGCAGGAGAGACCCGAAGATGATCCGCTCCTCGGGCAGCCGCCGTCGTAACCACGGCGCAGCCGCCGCTCCCACGAAGTTGCCGACCATGCTGGTCGCCAGCACGACGCCGAACCACCACGAGGGGGCGCCCTCGCGCCGGAAGGCGAAGGCGACGAGGAAGGTGAGGAACCCCACGATGGCCCGGAGCACGGCGGTGGCCGTCGACCCGAGCCGGATGCTCAGGCTGTGGAGCTCGGACTTCTCCTCGGGGGAGACAGGGATGGGCTCCTTGGACTGGGTGGGCCGGGCGATGCGGACGCTCGCCAGGGCGGCGACGGCGAAGGTGACCGCCGCCAGGCGCATCACCCACGGTCCTCCGAGGAAGCCGAGCTTGAGGACGATGACACCGGGGATGGCGGCCAGGAAGCCGGCGATCACCGACAGGACGGCCAGGCGGGAGTTGGCCTCGACCAGCTCTTCGTCGCTGGTGACGGTGCTGGGCACCAGGGCGCTGCGGGTGACCCCGTGGGCCTTGGAGAGCACCAGGAGGGCGAAGGCCTCGGGAAACAGCCACGGGCTGTCGAGGTGGGTCGCCATGGAGAGGCTGATGAGGGCCCGGCTCCCCGCGGCCAGGATCACCATCGAGCGCCTTCCGCCCCTGCTGCGGTCGAGGGCGGGCCCGAGGACGGGCGCCACCACTGCGAAGGGCGCCATGGTCAGGAGCAGGTAGGCGGCCACCCGGCCGCGCGCCGCCTGAGGGGAGATGGAGAAGAACAGGGACCCGGCCAGGGCCATGGTCACGAGGGTGTCCCCTGCGACCGACAGGCAGTGGGCCGTCGCCAGCCGGGAGAAGGCGGAGCGACCCAGGCGAGGCCCCGGTGGCTTGCGCAACGGCATCCACCCCGTCTCGGCGGCCACCGAGCCATCGTACGGCGAACCCATTACGATCCGGCCACGACCTCCAGCCGCCGGTCGAACAGCTTCTCGAACAGCTCCCGCTTGCGCCGTGCACCCCACAGGTCCACGTCGACATCGCCGTGCGAGCTGACGGCCAGCCGGGCCCGGCTGCCGTTGAGTTGCATCCTGACCTCGCTCACCGCCCCCGCCCGCCCCCGGTCGAGACCGTCGGCCACCCGCATGAGGGCGGCCAGCTGGGGAACGCGGGTATGCCACTCGGGCGCCAGCAGGGAGAGCGGTTCCCGGGAGCCCCGAGGATCGCCGCCGCGGTGAAAGCGGCCCAGAGCGGCCAGCACGCCGACCTCCTCGGGGGAGAACCCCCTGAGCCGCCCGTGCTGGATCAGGTACGCCGTGTGCTTGTGGTGGGATTCCGTCGACACGTGGGCCCCGATGTCGTGGAGGAGGCTGGCGTGCTCCAGCAACTCCCGGTCCTCGGGGCCCAGGTGATGGAGCCCCAAGCTCTGGTCGAACAGGCTCACGGAGAGCTTGGCGACCTGACGGCTGTGGACCTCGTCCCAGTTGCAGCGCCGGCACAGCTCCAGGACCGAGGCCCGGCGGATGGCTCGCGGATCACCCGTCCACTCCACGGGATCGTGACGCCCGATGGCGTCGAGGACGATCCCCTCCCTCAGGGCCCACTCGCTCACCGTCAGCTCTTCGAACCCGAACAGCTCCATCGCCGTCAGGAGGAAGACGGACCCCGCGGGGATGATGTCCGCTCGGCCCGCGTCCAGACCGGCCAGCCGGCCCCGGGCCGCAGCCGGCAGCTTCAGCAGGTCGTGATGGACGGCGAGGAAGTCGTCCCTGTCGAACCGCAGCTGGTTGACCGAGATCGGCGGAGGGCCGCCCCGGCGAGCGGCGACCATACGGGCCAGCGTGCAGAGGGTGCCGCTGCTGCCCACGGCCATGGCCGGATGGAGGGGTGCCACCTCGGCCGCCATCGGGGCCAGACCGGCGGTGAACCGCTCCCGCAGGCGGCGCAGGTCGGCCGTCGAGGGAGGGTCGTCCTGGACCAGCTCGGCCGACAGGCGGGCCACGCCCAGCTTGGCGCTGGCCGACCACTGGAGGCCGCGCCGATCGCCCACCATGACCTCCAGGCTTCCGCCGCCAAGGTCGAAGGCCAGAGCAGGACCGGGGTCGATGACCACGCTCGCCCTGATGGCCTCGAAGATCAGCCTGGCCTCTTCCACCCCGGTGATGACCCGGACCTCGACTCCGGCCTCGGCCCGGATCCGGTCGACGACCTCCCCGCCGTTGTCCGCCTCGCGGATGGCGCTCGTGGCGCAGGCCACGATCTCGTCGGAGTCCACCGCCTCGGCCAGGGTCCGGAACCGGGTGACGACGGCCACCGCCCGCCGGACGTCGGCCTCGGGGATGCGCCCCTCGCGGGCCACTCCGTCGCCGAGGCGCAGCATCTCCTTCTCCCGGGCCAGGGGCACGAACGTCCCGTCGGCATGAGCATCGACCACCAGCAGGTGGAAGGAGTTGGTACCCAGGTCGAGCGCGGCGATCCGCATGGCGTGTCGACCCTAGGCGCTCACAGGAGGTGCTCCCGACACCCCCACGTCAGGCAGGAGGGAGGTAGGCGACCTTCACGAACCGCCCGTGGCGGCCGGCGTAGAGCACCCACGTCGAGCCCTTGGGGTAGGGGTAGTCCGCCGGGAGGGACAACCCGTCGGTGCGGGCCAAGGCGTCCAGGAGCTCGGGGATCACGTCGCCGTGGCTGCACAGCACCACCGGCTCGCGAGCCAGGTCGCGCACCAGCCCCGTGCTCGACTCCAGGGGGGCACCCTCGGCCAGCGCCTCGTGGTCCTCGACCGTCAGCTTCCGCTGCCCGGCCAGGGGCTCGACCGTCTGCCGGCAGCGGAGGAAGGGGCTGGACAGGACGCGCGTCACCGCGAACTCGTCCAGGAGGCCGACCAGCCCGAAGGCCTGGTCCCACCCCTTCTTGCTCAGGGGCCGGAGG
Organism: Acidimicrobiales bacterium; assembly: GCA_046262035.1. GTDB lineage: Bacteria > Actinomycetota > Acidimicrobiia > Acidimicrobiales > AC-14 > JBHENM01. The sequence continues at coordinate 4,558 of JBHENM010000557.1, forward strand.
TGGTCGGGGCCGTTCCACTTCTGGCGGCTTCCCGCCTTTGCGTGGCGGACGAGGAGAATGGGCACTCGGGACGGTGAGACCGGCTAGCCCGGCAGGGAGGCGAGGATCGGCCGGTCCCGGTCGTAGGTGAGGGTCTCCGCCGCCTCGGACAGGGAGGCCCAGCGGATCTCGTCGACCTCGGAGTTGGGGCGGAACATGCCGTCGATGGGCACCATCACCCAGTAGCGGACGAGCTTGGGCCGTCCCCTGCTGTCCCGGTACGACGTGGAACCGATCTCCTCGCCGAGGGAACAGCGCAGCCCCGTCTCCTCCTTCACTTCCCGCAGGGCCCCGGCGACCTCGTCCTCCCCGGGATCGAGCTTGCCCTTGGGGAAGGTCCAATCGTCGTACTTGGGGCGGTGGACGAGGAGCACTTCGGTCTCACCCGACGGGGACGTGCGCCGCAGGACGCCGCCGGCCGCCCGCACCAGCGTCTCGGAGTCGCTCACGGCAACCACGAGCGCAGCTTCTTCTGATCGACCTTCTTCCACGCCGCCTTCCAGCGGCCCCGGTAGCGGGCGGCCTTGGCCCGCTCGGCCGCTACCAGCTCGCCCAGGGCGACCGCTTGGGGGACGTCGGCGTCGACCACGGACCGGCGCAACCAGGCTTCGGCCACGACCGCGTCCTGGTGGTCGCCGAGAACCCCCTGAAGCCCGGCCAGGGCCTTGGCCAGGCGCCGGGCTTTCTTGCCCCCCACCGGCTCCGCCGCCTCCGCCGCGTAACGGGCCCGCTTGGCCCGTATGCGCACCGCGTGCAGGTCCTCGTCGGGAGGATCGGACGGCAGCTTGGCCACGGCCTTGCGCAACTTGTGCAGGGGTGCGGCCGCCAGCGGAGGCACGGCGCTCCCGGGCTGGTCCGCCTTGGCCCGCAGCTGGGGCTCCGTGGCCGCGGCCACGAGACGCTCCAGCAGGGCAACGTAGCGGTCCGACGACATGTTCTCCAGCAGCCGGGTCCGGGCCGCCTCGCGCTCGTCGGCCAGCCGGCGCAGGACGGGCGCGAACCCGGCGGCGTCCACCTCCGGGAGCTCGGCCGCCTGATGGCGGAGGCGGTCGAGCAGGACGTCGGCGTCCCGCACGTCACCGAGCAGGTCGGCGAGCCACTTCAGCTCGTCGCGCAGGGGCGAAGCCCACTCCTCCACGACCAGGGCGCCGAACGTGCGCAGGTCGGACCGGAGCCGCCGGGTGCCCACCCTCGCCTGATGGACGTCCTCGGGGTCGTCGCCCAGCCGGATGCCGGGGTCGTGACGGAGCACGCGGACGACCGAAGCGCCGATGGCGGAGCGGACGACGTCTCCCGCCGACGGGTCGTCGCCCAGCTCGTACGGAGGGATCTCGGGCGGGGCCAGAGCCTGGTCTCCGAGGGCTCGCACCACCTTGGGCGTGGAATCGGGCTCCCCCGTCCCGGCCGCAGACAGACGGGCCACGACCTCGTCGAGGAGGCCGGCGGGCGCCCTCTTGTCCACCTCCACCTCGACCTCACGGAAGCGCCCGACCTTGCCGCTGCCTTCGAGGACGGTGACCTCGTCGTCGACGACCTCGGCCAGGCGGTTTCCCTCCTCGTCCCTCAGCTCCAAGCCCCGGCGGCGGGTCTGCAGCCTGGCCACCGGGCTCAGCGGGGCGCGGCGGACGTAGGCCCGCACCAGGTCGAGGGCGCCCGGAGGAGGGGAGCCGCTGGGCCCCGGAAACGGGACCTCCCGCCGCACCAGCGCCGGGCCCTCCTCGCCCTCGGGGAGCTTCACCGTCCACGTCGTGCCGTCGTCGGATCGGAAGCGCAGGGAGACGCCCCAGCGGGCGAGGCGGAAATCGGCGGTGTCGAAGTACACCGCGTCCAGGTCCCGCGTCTCCAGGGGGACGGGGATGACACCATCGGCCAGGCCGTGCAGGTCGGGAAGCTCGAAGTCGGCGCCGGCCGAGAGCTTGACCTCCCGTTCGATGAGCCGGTCAGCCACGCTGGGCGTCGGTCAGCCGGCGGCGCCGGGCGCGCTCATAGGCCAGCTCCTGCAGCCGGAGGTGGGTGTTGACGCCCTCCGAGGTCTCGACCTTGGCCCAGGACCCGTCGGGCCCCAGGGCCCAGGCCAGGGTGTCGTCGGCCAGGTTGACGTCCAGGATCTCCTGGAGGCGGTCCTGCAACTCGCCCGGTTTCACGGGGACGACCGCTTCCACCCGGCGGTCCAGGTTGCGGGGCATCAGGTCGGCCGAGCCGATGTAGTAGCGCCGGCTCTCACGGGTGCCGAAGGCGAATATCCGGGAGTGCTCGAGGTAGCGGCCCACGATCGACCGGACCCGGATGTTCTCCGACTGGCCGGGGACGCCCGGCCGCAGGCAGCAGATGCCCCGGACGATGAGGTCGACGTTCACGCCCCCTTGCGAGGCGGCGTAGAGGGCGTCGATCACGGCCGCGTCCACCAGGCTGTTCATCTTCAGGACGATGCGGCCTTGGCCGTCGGGTGCGTCCCGCTCGGCTTCGATCATCCGCACGATCCCGGCCCGGAGGGAGACGGGCGCCACCAGCAGCTTGCGGAACTCCTGCTGGCGGCTGTAGCCGGTGAGGTAGTTGAAAAGCTCGGTCAGATCGGCGCCCAGGTCGGGGTCGGACGTGAGCAGGCCGAGATCTTCGTAGAGCCGGGCCGTCTTGGGGTTGTAGTTGCCCGTCCCCACATGGCAGTAGCGGCGCATCTCGTCGCCCTCGTCCCGGACCACGAGGGCGGTCTTGGTGTGGGTCTTGAGCCCCACCAGGCCGTAGACGACGTGGACGCCGGCATCCTCCAGGGCCTTGGCCCAAGCGATGTTGGCCTGCTCGTCGAAGCGGGCTTTGAGCTCGACCAGGGCCGCCACCTGCTTCCCCGCCTCGGCCGCGTGGATCAGCGACTTCACGATGGGGCTGTCGCCCGAAGTCCGGTACAGGGTCTGCTTGATGGCCAGCACGTGGGGGTCGGTGGCCGCCTGCTCGATGAAGGCCTCGACCGACGTGGTGAAGGAGTCGTAGGGATGGTGAACGAGCACGTCCTGGTCACGGAGGACGGCGAAGATGTCGACCGGATCCCCGTCGGCGTCGACCAGCTTGGGCTGGGTCACACCCACCCACAGATCGTCCTTGAGCTCGGGCCGCTCGATGGCGTGCACGGCCCACAGCCCGCCAAGCTGCAACGGCCCCTCGACCTCGTACACGTCCTCGGGGCCGAGCTCGAGCTCGCGCATGAGCAGGTCGCGGATCTCGTCCGACATCTGGCTGTCCACTTCGAGACGCACGGCCCTTCCGAATCGGCGGCGGCGCAGCTCCAGTTCGACGGCCGCGAGAAGGTCGTCGGCATCCTCCTCTTCCAGCGTGAGGTCGGCGTTGCGGGTGACGCGGAAGGCGTGATTGCTCTCGATCTCCATGCCCGGGAACAGGGCGCCGAGGTGGGCGGCGATCACCAGCTCCAGGGCCACGAACCGCTCCCGGTCGGGCATGACGACGAACCGGGGCAGCAGGGGCGGCACCTTCACCCGGGCGAACCGGCGCTCCCCGGTGGTGCCGTCACGCACGCTCACGGCCAGGTTCAGCGAAAGGTTGGAGATGTAGGGGAAGGGATGGCCGGGGTCGACGGCCAAAGGGGTCAGCACCGGAAATATGCGGTCCTCGAACACCCGGACCAGGTACTCCCGGTCGTCGTCGTCCAGCGTCTCCCAGTCGGAGAGAACGACGCCCACGTCCGAGAGGTCGGGGACCACTTCGCCGACGAAAGTGGCGACCTGCCTACGGACGAGCTCGGAGACCTCGATGCGGATGGCCCGGAGCTGCTCGAGCGGGGTCATCCCGTCCGGGGAGGTGGGCGCCAGGCCGGCGGCCACCTGGTCCTTGAGGGCGGCCACCCTCACCTGGAAGAACTCGTCGAGGTTCTCCCCGAAGATGGCCAGGAACTTGGCCCGCTCCAGCACGGGAAGGCTGCGGTCCTCGGCCAGGGCCAGGACCCGGGCGTTGAACTGGAGCCAGGAAAGCTCCCGGTTCAGGTAACGCGCCTGGGAGTCGCCGTCGTGGTCGGGACCACTGTCCTCGGCTCCCTCGACCCGGTCTTGATCGAGGTCGATGGTCATGGCCGAGCCAGACTATCGAGCGAACTTGTACCCCAGCCCACGGATGGTGATGATCCGCGTCGGGGAGGAGGGGTCGGCCTCGATCTTGGCCCGCAAGCGCTTCACGTGGACGTCGAGGGTCTTGGTGTCGCCCACGTAGTCGTGGCCCCACACCCGGTCGATCAGCGTGTCCCGGGTGAGGACCCGCCCGGCGTTCTCGAGCAACAGCTCGAGCAGCTCGAACTCCTTGAGGGGGAGGCTGACGGGCTCACCCCGCACGAAGACCTCGTGGCGGCCGGCGTCGAGGGCGATGTCGCCCACTTCCAGGGAGGCGGGGGACGGCGTCTCCTCCGCCTTCGGGGCCCGGCGCAGGGCCGCTCGCATGCGGGCCACCAGCTCGCGGAGGCGGTAGGGCTTGGGGACGTAGTCGTCGGCGCCCACCTCCAGCCCGACCACGGTGTCGATCTCCGACGTCTTGGCCGAGACCATGATGATGGGCACGCGGGAGCGGCTGCGGATCTCGCGGCAGACGTCGAGCCCGGAGATGCGGGGGAGCATCACGTCGAGCAGGACCAGGTCGGGCCGCACGGCGTCGAACAGGGCCAGGGCCTCCACCCCGTCCCGCGCCACCTGCACCCGGAAACCCTCCCGCTTCAGCCCGACGGCCAGCGCCTCGACGAAGGACTCCTCGTCCTCGACCACGAGCACCGTGGTCTGGGGATCGGTCATGGCCGTGTCAGCCTCAGTTCCCGGCCGCAGCCGGAGGCGTAGGCGCCGAGGCCAGGCCCGGAGGACCGGCGGGAAGCCGCAGGGTGAAGGTCGACCCCTGGCCCTCCCGCGAGTCGACCAGCACGTCGCCGCCGTGGTTGGTGGCCACGTGGCGGACGATGGCCAGGCCCAGCCCGGTTCCGCCCGTGTCCCGCCCCCGGGCCCGGTCCACCCGGTAGAAGCGTTCGAAGATGCGCTCGAGGTCGTGGGCGGGGATGCCGAGGCCGCGGTCCCGGACCCGGAGCTCGACCCACTGGCTGTCGGTGCGACCGCCCACTTCGATGACGGAACCGTCCTCGGAGTACTTCACCGCGTTCTCCATGAGGTTGTACAGGGCGGAGATGAGCTGGCGGCGGTCACCCAGAACCGTGAGCTGATGGGGCGGCTCGCCGATGCGGATCCGGATGTTCCTCTGCTCGGCCGCCGATCGCACGCGCTCGGCGGCCTGGGCCACCACCAGGTGTACCGGGACCGGCTCACGCGTGGGTGTCTCCTCCGACTCGATGCGACTGAGGTCGAGGAGGTCGTCCATGATCCTCGCCACCCGCTGGGACTCGGCCTGGATTCGCCACGCCAGCCGGTTGACGATCTCGGGATCCTCCTCGTCGGCCAGGGTCTCGGCCAGGAGCCCGAGGGCGCCCACCGGCGTCTTGAGCTCGTGGGACATGTTGGCCACGAAGTCGCGCCGCACCGCCTCCAACCTGCGCTTCTCGGAAACGTCCTCGATGACGGCCACCCCACCGAGCCCCCGCCAGTCGGTTTCCAGGGGGCTGGCCTCGATCCATAGCGTCCGCCGCGGCGGGCCGTACAGCTCCAGGGTGTCGGTGCCCCGCTGTCCCTCGGCCGCCCCCTTGAGCAGCCGGGTCACCGCGTCCTGGGCCAGGGCCTCGGTCTCGTTCATGCCGATGATCCGCCGAGCCTGCTCGTTCTGGAAGACGACCTCACCCTGCTCGTCGCACACGACGACGCCCTCGGCCACCGCGGCCAGGGCCAGTTGCAGCCGGTCCTGGGCCTGCCGCCCGTCCTCCACCTTGGCCATGGCGACGCCTGCGGTCCGCTCGAGCTGGGAGAGGATGCGCTCGAGACCGCCGCGGCCTTCGAGCTCCAGCCCCTCCTCACCCATTCGCGCCGCCAGGGACATCACGCGCCGAACTGTGCCCCGTCGCGCTCGGATGGCCCACACGACGACCACGATGAGGACCAACGCGACTGCAAGTAAGGCGATCTCTGATGGAGCCAGTCGCATCCCGTCACGATAAAGCGACCCGAAGGAGCTTGTGGCGATTCTCCGTCGCCGTCACCCGATCTCGGCCGCGAGGGCGCTGGGATCGCCCGTGAGCAGGTAGCTGACCCGCTCGCCGATCATCACCGCGTGGTCGGCGATCCGCTCCAGGTTGCCGGCGGCGTGGGCGTTGAGGACGAGGACGCTCACGTCGGGCGCGTGCTGGCCGAGGAGGTGGGCGGTGAGCTGGCGGTAGCACGCGTCGAGGTCGTCGTCCCGCCGCTGGAGGCCGGCGGCCAATACCAGATCCTGCTGCACCCACGCCGCTCGGGCCGCGGCCACGAGGCTGAGAGCGAGGTCGCCCATCCGCCCCAGCAGCCGGATGGCCACCGACTCCCGCGGCCAGTCGGCCAGGGCGATCTTGGCCACGGCCACGGCCCGGTCCCCGGTCTTCTCGTAATCCGCCATGACCCGCAGGGCCGACATGAGGAACCGCAGGTCGGCGGCCACCGGTGCCTGCTGGGCGACGAGGGCGTAGGCCCGCTCCTCGAGGACCACGAACTGGGCGTCGATGCGGTCGTCGCCGGCGACCACGGCGAGGGCCCGTCCCCGGTCGTCCCCGATCAGGGCAGCGACCGCTCCTCCCACCGCCCCTTCCGCCAACCGGCCCAGGTCGTCGACATCGACCCGCAACGCCTCCAACGCCTCCCGGAACTGAACCCGGGCCGGGGTCACCCGAACCGCCCGCTCACATAGGCCTCGGTCCGTTCGTCGACGGGGTGGGTGAACATCTTCTCCGTCCGGTCGTACTCCACCAGCACGCCGGTGCGGGTGTCGGAGCGCTCGTTGACCTCGGCGGTGAAGAAGGCGGTCATGTCGCTCACGCGGGCGGCCTGCTGCATGTTGTGGGTGACGATCACGATGGTGTAGTCGGCCTTGAGCTCCTGCATGAGGTCCTCGATCCGCATCGTCGCCACCGGATCGAGGGCGGAGCAGGGCTCGTCCATCAGGATCACGTCGGGCTGGGCCGCGAGGGTGCGGGCGATGCACAACCGCTGCTGCTGGCCTCCCGACAACTGGGTGGCGGAGGACTTCAGGCGGTCCTTGACCTCGTCCCACAGGGCCGCCTTGCGCAGGGCCTGCTCCACGCAGTCGTCCAGGTCGAGCTTGAACTTCGCCGTCCGGGGCCCGAAGGCGACGTTGTCGTAGATGGACTTGGGGAAGGGGTTGGGCTTCTGGAACACCATTCCGATCCGCCGCCGCACCTCCACGGGATCGATCTCCGGCCCGTAGAGGTCGGTGCCCTGGTAGCGCAGCTCGCCCTCGACCCTCGCCGTCGAGACCAGGTCGTGCATGCGATTGAAGCTCCGCAGGACGGTGGTCTTCCCGCAGCCGGACGGGCCGATCAGGGCGGTGATCTGGCCTCCCCGGATCTCCAGGTTCACGTCACGGACGGCGCGGAAGGCGCCGTAGTAGACGCTCAGGTTCCGGATATCGAGGACGAGAGGGCGTTCGCGGTCCGCCGCGTCCGCAGGCTGGGCGTCGGCGGCCGTCTGGCCCAGGCGCGGGATCAGCACGGCGGCTGCGGTGTCGGACGAGGACTGGTCGGTCACGACGTCACCATGGTTGCCCGGTGAACCTAACCACGCCGGGTGACGCTCATGGATACCGGAGGTGAACGGCAGGTGAAGCTAGAGGGGAACGGCGGTCGAGGTAGGCCGGCGGATCAGCCCGCCGTCTCCTCGATCTCCTCCTCGGGGACGCCCAGGTCCCACTCCAAGATGAGCACCTCGCGCTCGGCATCCCGCACCACCCGCTCCCGGTTGCGGCGGAACTGGGGGTCGTGGGGCGGCAACAGCAGCAAGCGGGCCAGCGCCCGCTGGCGGAACTCCTCGACCACGTTCCTGTCGCCGAAAGTGGACACGACGTCCCAGTGGGGAGCCACGGGCCCGAGGTAGACGATGCGCACGTGGCCCCGGGGGGCTTGCTGCTCGAACTCGTCGGGCGATTGGGCCATCCCGCACCCTACCGCCCGGTCGTCTGGGCCAGGGTCACCGTCTCCGACCGCTCCTCCGCCCCTCGGCGCCAGCGCACGTCCACCCGGTCGGCGGGCTTGTGCTTCCGGATGGCGGACGACAGCTCCTCGGAGGAGGTGACCTTCTCGCCGTCGAGGGCCACGACGACATCCCCGCGGCGCAGGCCGGCGGCCTCGGCGGGTGTGCCCGGCGTCACTTCGAGGATGAGGGCGCCCTCGCTCACCTGGAGCCCGAATCCCTGGCGGACCTGCTCGTTCACGGTGTAGCTGGAGACGCCGAGAAAGGCCTTGACGCCGGTGGAGTTGCCCTTGCGGAGGTCCTCGACGATGGGGCGGATGGTGTCGCTGGCGATGGCGAACCCAATGTTCTGGGCGTCCTCCCCCCGTGCGCTCTGGATGACGGCCGTGTTCATGCCCACGACCTCACCGGCGGCGTTGAGCAGCGGCCCGCCCGAGTTCCCGGGGTTGATGGCGGCGTCGGTCTGGATGAGGTGCTCCAGGCCGTCGGCCGACCGGCCGATGCGGCGGTCGAGGGCGGAGATGATGCCCGTGGTCACCGTGGGGCCACCGGGCAGGGCCAGGGCGTGGCCGATGGCGACGACCTCGTCGCCCACCTGGGCGTCCGCCGAGCGCCCGAGGGTGACGGTCGGCAGGCCCGACGCCCCCTGGATGCGGAGAAGGGCGACGTCGGCGGTGGCGTCCCGGCCGACGACGATGGCGTCGTAGGTCCGCTCGCTGGTTCCCAGCTTGACGCTGATGCTGGTGGCGTCCTCGACCACATGGGCGTTGGTGAGCACGTCGCCGTCGGGGGTCAGCACCATCCCTGTGCCGGTGCCCTCGCTGGGCACGACGTTGGAGAAGTTGCCGGAAGTGAAACCGCGGGAGCTGATCGAGACGACGGCGGGCTCGACCTTCTCCAGGATGGAACGGATGTCGCCCGGCGTCCCGATCCTGGTGGAAGCGCGGTCGGAACCCGTCGCCGTCGCCGTCGTGGCGCCGTCCGAGTCGTCGAGGACGGCCACCAGTCCACCAGCCACAGCCGCGCCCACCACCGCTCCGACCAGGGCTGACACCAGCCACACCCGGCTCGATCGGGGGGGACGGGGGCTCATCGCGGGAGGTGCCGGCGGACCGGTCCGGTACGTCTCGTCGGGGATCTCCATGGCAATTCGCTCGTCCACGCGCGCCTCCTTTCGACGACCTCGCTCGCCATTATCCGGAACGCCGGGCCAACCCGGATCGTTCCCGCGACGCCCATCGTCGCCCCCTGAGTCTGCCCCAGGGCCAGGCCGCGGTAGACCCGGAGCGATCCGGGGAACCCCTTCCCTACGTAGAACCGAGAGAGGCGGGAGAAAATCTCCTCCTTGCCTCAGGGAACTACGAGCGGCTCCCAACCGTTGAACTACGAACGGGGGTCCAGCGAGGAGGACCGAAGAGATGGACACCGAGTGGATGGGCCGGGGGAACTGCCGTAGCGAGGCGCCCTCGCTGTTCTTCCCGAGCGACGGAGTGGGCGTGGAAGTCGCACGCCGGGTCTGCGCCACCTGCCCGGTGAAGGAACCCTGCCTGGAGTACGCCCTGGCCAACAACATCGACCACGGCGTATGGGGCGGCGCCTCCGAGCGGGAACGACGCCGGATCGCACGACGGCGTCGCCTGGAGCGGGCGGCCTCGCTCACCCGCTAGTCGGCTGATTCAGTCGGCCAGCGGCTGGACCAGGGACCGGGCCACGCGCCGGAGTCGCGAGAACAGGGACGACGACCCCGTCGTCACCGGCAGGGCCCGGACCGCGGTCAGAACCTGGTCCAGGGGGGCATCGCTGACCGCCGTGTAGACCACGCCTTTGGCCTCCCACAACAGCAGGTGGCCGCCGGGCCAGACGTGGTGCCATCCCTGGCCCGGGCCGATGGCAACGGGGGTACCCCCCGGAATTCCCTTGCGGTTCAGCCGCCCGGATTCTTGGAAGACGGAGAGGTCGTAGAGGCCGTCGCTGTACCGGACATGATGGACCCCGGAGCGGCGGTAAACGCCGAGCCGCTCGTACCCCTCGGGGAGGCGGCCGGGAGCCGAGACCTTGTCCGGCACGCGGTGAGCGACCACGGGGCTGGGGGCGAAGTCGACGACCGCTCCTGGTGCGTCGGTGGGAGGGGTGAGACTGCCGATGGTGACGGTGTCGAAGCCGATGCTGCGGACGGGGCCCGCTCCCCGTTCGAACTGCTCCCGCCGCAGGAGGAGGCCGGATTCGTCGTCGAGGTAGAGCCGCTCGATCAGTGACGGCCCGTGATGGACCTCGACCAGCCGCGTGGCCCGTCCGGCCACGGCCGGGCCGTCCTTGGGCGTGAGCTGGTACTTCCGGCTGGCGTCGGGCCTCTCCGCGCCGCCCTGGGGCACGGGCCACATCAGGTCCCACTCTCCGCCGTGCTCGACCAGGCGCTGGGTGGGCAGGGCCATGGCCGCACTGCCGCCACCGCGCACCACCACCGAACCGTTGGCGCCGTGAACGGACAGCGTCTTGGTCTGCTCGCTCCCTGCCGCCAACCACCGGATCTGCAGGACTCCCGTGAACGACGTCCTCTGGGCCGCCTCGCCCGCGGTCCGGAGCGGCTCCTCGGCAGTGTCGGCGGCGGCCCCCCCGGGGCCGACCGGAACCGGCGCCAGCACCGCCGTGACCAGGCCCAGGGCGGTCGTGAAAACCAGCCGCCTCATCGGCGGAGGGAGACGGGAACTCCGAGCGGCGCGAGCCGGCTGACCGGGTCGCCCTCGGCGGAGGCACCCGTGGCGTGGGCTTCGACGAGGCGGGCCACCGACGGCGAGACGGGCGCTTCCCGGGGAGGGGCCAGCCCGAGGAGGGCGACCCCGGCGGCGGCACTGGCGGCCAGCGCCGCCACACCGACCCGCCTGCGGGTCGAGGACCGGGGCAACCCCAGCCGGCCCGCGTCCAGGGTTAGGCGTTCGAGGAACCCGAACGGAGGATCGACGGCGGGAAGGCCACGCACCCAGCTGCGAGCCGTCTCCACCTCGGACAGCTCGGTGGTGCAGAAGGCGCATGTCTCCAGGTGGCGGCGGGCGGACACCTCTTCGGCGGGCGAGAGCTCCCGGTCGAGGAGGGCGGACAGGAGGTCGCCGAGGTGCCCGTCGCTCGCGCTGCTCATCCGAGGGCCCTTCGCAACATCGCCCGCCCGCGGTGAAGCCGGCTGCGGACGGTGCCCACGGGCACGCTGAGGGCGTCGCTGATCTCCTGGTAGGTCAGCCCCACCACGTCGGAGAGGACGACGGCCGACCGGTAGTCGGCCGGCAGGCGGCGAAGGGCCGACTGCACGTCGTCGGGAAGGACCTCGGCTTCGAGAGCGACGTCCGCCGCCGGGGTGGGCGGGACCACGCGGTCAGGCTCGTCGGAGAACAGGTCGACCGGGCGCCGCCGCCGGCGCCGAACGTCATCGAGGAAGGCGTTGGTCGTGATCCTGCTCAACCACCCTTCGAGGGATCCCGGGCGATAGCTCTCCAGGCCTTTGCGCACCCTGAGCAGCACGTCCTGCACGAGATCCTGAGCATCATCGTCGTTCCCAGTGAGGCGGTAGGCAACCGTGTAGAGAAAGCGCCCATGGGTTCGGGCGACCTCTTCCCACGAGGGGGCACCCTCGTCTGCCATTGAAACGACGGCCGCAGCCGTCAAGTTCCCTCAGACGGAAGGCGGAGCGTCTTTGCGGGCTTGAGCCTCCCGCTCTCTCGCCAGGAGGGCGTCGAGCTCGGTCCGGCTCATGGTGACCTGCTCTTCGGCCTTCGCCGCGGCTGCGGCCTCGGGCAGCTCCTTGTCCCGTTCCGAGACGCCCTTCTTGAACTCCTTGGACGCCTCGCCCATCGAGCGGGCGAGCTTGGGAAGCCGGGTCGACCCGAAGAGGAGCAGCACCACGATGAGGACGATGATCAGTTCCGTGGGTCCGATGTTGGGCATGGTGCGTAAAGGCTACAGGCCGCGGCGATCATCTCGAGATCATCGGGATGGGCCACGGCGAAGGGAACCACACCTGCACCCACGATGAGATCGTCCACCCCCAGCTCGGCCCATCCCTCCAGCTGCTCGCCGACCTGCTCGACGGTTCCGACGAGCCTGCCGCGACGCCAGTCGGCCAGCGATGTGCCCTCCAGCACGCCGGGCGGGGACAGGCGGCAGAGCCGCTCGAACCGCCGTCGGAGATCGGCTTCGTCCTCGCCTACCAGGGTGAACAGACCGAGGCTCCGGGTCACCGCCGCCGGGTCCCGTCCGGCCCCCTCGCAGGCGGCGTCGAGGAACCGGGACCGTTGCCGGTACTCATCGGGGGTCCACACCCAGACCGTGTTCCAGCCATCGGCGTGGCGAGCGGCTAGGCGGAGGAGGGCGTCGCCCCTCCCTCCGACCCATATCGGAGGATGGGGCCGCTGGACGGGCAGGGGCAGGCAGAGGGCGTTCTCTACCGACCAGTGGCGGCCGGCGAAGGTGAAGGGCCCGCCGCCGAAGAGTCCCCGGAGGATGACGATCGCCTCTGCGAGCTGGCCCAGCCGGACCGCCGGCCGCTCGAACCTGACGCCGGCGGCCGCGAACTCGGGCTCGTACCAGCCCGCCCCGATGCCGACCGTCAGCCGGCCTCCGGAGATGACATCCAGCGTCGCCAGGGCTTTGGCCAGCACCGAGGGTGGGCGGAGAGGACCGCAGAGGACGAGGGAGCCGATGCGGGCCCGGTGGGTGACCCGGGCGAGGGCCGCCAGCGCCGGGATCGGGTCGAAGGCGCCGGAAGGCTCGGCCGGGCCCCCGTACCTGCTCAGGTCCAGGAACAGGTGGTCGGCCAGCCAGAGGGACGAAAACCCCAGGTCCTCGGCTCGACGGGCCCACACCGCGACCGTCCCCCAGGCCAGCGGTCGCTCCCCCGGGACGGAGAAGTCGAACTGAGGGAGGGCGAGCCCGACTCGCATGACGCGCGAGCGTAGGGCCGTGCCGTTGCTGGAGTGCGTGGTCAACGTCAGCGAGGGGCGGGACCGCGCCGTGATCGACGCCCTCGCCGCGGCGACCAACGGCTACTTGCTCGACATCCACTCCGACCCCGATCACCACCGCTCGGTGCTGACGCTGGCCGGCGACGGTGGCTTGGAAGAGGCCGTCCGTCGCCTGGCGACGGAGGCCGTTCGCCGGATCGACCTGAGCCGTCACCGAGGGTCCCACCCCCGGCTCGGGGCGGTGGACGTCGTGCCCTTCGTCCCCCTCGCCGGCGCCGACCTGGCCGGCGCGGTGGCGGCCAGGAACCGGTTCGCGGCGTGGGCGGCAGCGACCCTGGCTGTCCCCTGCTTCCTCTACGGCCCGGAGCGCTCGCTACCCGACGTCCGGCGCCAGGCGTTCGCCAACCTTCCGCCCGACACCGGTCCCTCGGTCCCGCACCCCACGGCCGGAGCGGCGTGCGTCGGGGCCCGTCGGTTGCTGGTGGCCTACAACGTGTGGCTATCGGGTGACGCGCCGGTGGAGCAGGCCCGGGAGATCGCGAGGGATCTGCGGGGCCCGGGCGTCAGGGCCCTCGGGCTCGACGTGGGAGGAGCGGCCCAGGTGTCGCTCAACCTGGTCGACCCGGCCCGGTTCGGCCCCGCCGAGGCCTACGACGCGGTGGCCAGCCGGGCCCCGGTGGACCGGGCCGAGCTGGTCGGCCTGCTGCCGGCCTTGGTGCTGGAAGGGATTCCTCAGCCCCGGTGGGAGCTTCTCGACCTGGATCCGGCCCGTACCATCGAAGCCCGCCTGGGACGTCTGGAACGCCCGGAAGGTCCGGTCAGGCCGACTCTGCGGGACGGCGGGCCAGCGTCCGCTGACGGCGCAGACGGCGGCGCTCCCGCTCGCTGAGGCCACCCCAGATGCCGAACTTCTCCCCGTTCACCAAGGCGTACTCGAGGCAGTCCTCCCGCACCACGCAAGCGCGGCAGACGGCCTTGGCCTCGCGGGTGGAGGCACCCCGCTCCGGAAAGAAGAGGTCGGGATCCACCCCCAGACAGTTGGCCTGGAACTGCCACGTCCGGTCCCCGATGTCGAACCTGTGTCCTCGACGCCCGCTCGCCGCTACTTCCACCGGTGGGCCTCCCCTCGCGTTTGGCACCGATGTAATTACAACGGTGTGATCATTGCCTGCGCGAGACCGGGCGTGCAAGCCCGAGAGTTGAGAAAATGCTGCTAAATGCGCATCGAGGCGACCAAGGGCGACATAACCCGGGAGGACACGGACGCCATCGTCAACGCCGCCAACCAGTCCCTCCTGGGGGGCGGTGGCGTAGACGGGGCCATCCACCGGGCCGCGGGGCCGGAGCTGCTGGAGGCGTGCCGCAAGTTGGGGGGCTGTGCGACGGGCGACGCCAAGGCCACTCCCGGGTTCCGCCTCCCCGCCCGGTGGGTCATCCACGCCGTGGGCCCGAGATACCGGGACGGGGACCACGGCGAGCCCGGTCTTCTCGCCTCCTGCTACCGCCGGGCCCTCGAGGTCGCCGACGAGGTCGGCGCCCGGTCCGTCGCTTTCCCCGCCATCTCCACCGGCATATACGGCTATCCCCACGCCGAGGCGGCGGCCATCGCCGTCGAAACCCTGCGGGCCGCGACCACCTCGGTGGAACTGGTCCGGCTGGTGGCCTTCGACGACCGCACGCTCGCCCTCTACCGGGATCTCCTCGACGCCGGCTCCGAGTGAGCGAGCCGCAGGCGAGCGAACCGTCGAGCACAGTGCCCCGCTCAGCGGGGCAGCCGCCGAAGGCGGTGGCCCAGGTGAGCGCCGGTCAGGCCGGGCGGCGCCGGAGGGCCCGCTTCTGCTCCAGGAAGTCCACCAGCACGTAACTGCCGAGGGTGGCGGGCGTCGTCATGAAGACCCGGCCCCGGTTGATCCTCGCCAGCCGTTCGACGAAAGCCTCCAGCCGGTCGGTGGCGTCCAGGACGAAGGTGTTGATGCGGATCCCCTCGGCCGTGCAGCGGGCCACCTCGGCCAGGGTGGCGTCTACCGTCTCCCGCGCGGGCGGGTAGTGGAAGAAGACCCCACCGCCCGGAACCAGATGGGCCGTGGGCTCCCCGTCGGTGACCATCATCACCTGGCGGGTGCCCGTCTGGCGGGCGAGGAGCCGGCGGGCCAGCAGCAGGGCGTGCTCCATGTTGGTGCCGTAGACGAAGTCCCACGACACCTCGGGCAGATCCTCGGGCCGGAGGGCTCGGGCCACCTCGCTGAACCCGACGATCCCCAGGTAGTCCTGGGGGAACCGGGACGAGATCAGGGCGTGTAGGGCCATGGCCATCTTCTTGGCCGCCAGGAAGTTCTCCCGCATAGGCATGGAGAGGGAGAGGTCGAGCAGGAGGACTGTGCTGGTGCGGGTGCGGGCCTCGGTCCGCCCCACTTCAAAGTCGACGGGGTCCAGGCGGACGGGCACGCCCTGGCCGCTCCTGCTCACCGCGTTGCGGATGGTGCGCTCGATGTCGAGGTGGAAGGGATCCCCGTACTCGTAGGGCTTTGACTCGTAGGTGCGCTCGTGGCCCGGGCCGGTGCGGTCGGCGTCGTGGGCGCCGAACCGGTCCTTGTCCAGCCGGCCGAACAGGTCGGCCAGGGCCCGCTGGCCGATCCTCCGGAGACCGCGGGGGGTGAGCTCGTATCGCCCCTCCTTCTGCCCGATCAGGCCCGCCTCCTCCAGCCTGCGAGCCATCTCCGCCAGCCGCTGGATGTCGGCCGCGGCGGCGTCGCCCAGCAGGTCGCGTGCGACGTCGAGGTCGGCCTCGGCCAAAGCGCCGGGTGACGTGGCCGAGCGGAGCAGGTTCTCGAGGTCGCCGAGCTGGCCGAACCGTTCCGTGAGCTGCGCACCTCCCACCAGGTCGCCTAGATCGGCACCCGACAACGGCTGGCCCTGGCCCTGCACCTCGTCCTGCCCCAGATCCGGGAAGGCCTCTTCGAGGTGCCGGCCCAGCTGGTCGATCTGCCAGCGGAGGTCGAGGTCGTCCAGCAGCTCCTGGGACCGGGCCCGCAGCTCGGCCCGCTGCTCCGGCGTCATGGAGTCGAGCAGGGCCTGGCCGGCCGCCATCTGCGCTGCCAGCTGCTCGACCAGCTCGTCCAGGGTCTGGGGACGGCCGGGGAAGAAGTCTCCGAAGCGCTCCATGAACCCGTCGAAGTCGGGCTCCTCGCCGCGAGCGCGCTGGCCGAGCATGTGGTTGAGGGCGGCCAGCATGTCCTTGAACCGGGCCAGCTCCTCCTGGCGGCGACGGCGGACCTGCTCCAGGAGCTCGCGCAGGCCCTGGACCTCGCGGCCTTCCCCATCGCGGAGGCCGGACTGCAGCATCCGGCGCAGGGCGGCGTGGACGTCACCGTGGTACACGAGATCGTCGGCCATCTCGGCCAGCACGTCCTCCGCCGTCGGCTCGAATCCGGCCTGGGTCCCGTCCCAGCGGGAGTACCGATAGCCGGGGCTCACCCTCAGCCCCGGGATCGGTAGGTGGCCCGCCCGCCGACGTGGTCCTTGTTGAGCCGGCGCGACAGGTGAAGCCCTTCAAGCACCAGCTCGAGGGCGCTGGCTACGGCGGGCGGCGTCTCGCTGACGGCGAGGGGCCCCACCGCCGAACGCAGGGCGGGGAGCTCGGCCAGCGCCCGGAGGTAGTCGGCCGACGGCACGTCGTCCCCGACATTGACCGCCGCGCCGCGGTCGAACTCGGCCAGCACCTCCCGCTGGTCGTTGATGCGGCAGCGGGCCCGAAACACGGCCAGGACCGCGGACTTGATGATCCGGTCGACCACCTCCTCGCCGTGGCTGTCGTCGAGGGTCTCGATCTCGACCTTCCCCGCGGTCGAGGAGGCCAGCGCGGCCAGGTCGCTTATCCGCGGAACGGCGTCGGGCTCTCCCAGGCGCAGGGCCCGCCGGGCGGCGTTGGCCACCAGCGTCTCGTAGTTGGCGATCGACAGGCGCACCGACACGCCGGAGCGCTGGTTGACGCTGGCGTGGTTCCGGGCCTCGTGGGTGATGGTGGCGATGACCTCGGCCATGTGGTCGGGCACCTCGACCCGCACCCCCGGTAGGTCGATGGGGCGGGCCTCCTGGCGCACGACGGCCAACTCGGTGTCCACGTCTTGCGGGTAGTGGGTGCGGATCTGGGCCCCGAAGCGGTCCTTCAGGGGCGTGATGATCCGGCCCCGGTTGGTGTAGTCCTCGGGGTTGGCCGACGCCACCAACAGCACGTCGAGCGGGAGGCGGACCTTGTAGCCCCGGATCTGGACGTCCCGCTCCTCGAGGACGTTCAGGAGGCCGACCTGGATGCGCTCGGCCAGGTCCGGCAGCTCGTTGATGGCGAAGACGCCCCGGTTCGTGCGGGGCACCAACCCGTAGTGCAGGGTGAGCTCGTCCGACAGGTAGCGACCCTCGGCCACCCGGATGGGGTCGACCTCGCCGATGAGGTCGGCGATGGACGTGTCCGGGGTGGCCAGCTTCTCGCCGAACCGCTGGCTGCGGTGGACCCAGTCCACGGGGGTGCCGTCACCGTGCTCGCGCACGACGTCCCGGGCGTGACGGGACACGGGCTCGTAGGGGTCGTCGTTGATCTCCGACCCGGCGACGATCGGCGTCCACTCGTCCAGCAGCTCGACCAGCGAGCGGATGATCCTGGTCTTGGCCTGGCCCCGCTCCCCCAGGAAGATGACGTCGTGTCCGGCGAGGAGGGCGTTCTCCAGCTGGGGCAGGACGGTGTCGTCGAACCCGATGACGCCCGACACGACGGGCTCACCGGCGGCCACCCGGGCGGCGACGTTGCGCCGCACCTCGTCCTTGACCCGGGAGGGCCGCCAGCCCGCCTCCCGGAGCTGGCCGACGGTGGCAGGCCGCGACATGCGGTTCCAACGTACTCTCGCGCCCGTGCGCCAAGGCCTCGCCTTCCTCATCGGACTCGTCCTCGTCTGCGACCTGGCCGTCGTCGGTGTCCACGCCCTCGACGACAAGACCAGCCTCGTGCGGGGGCCGAACGGGCAGAGCCCCACGTCGGACCTCGTTCCCGGGCCGGGGCAGGCCTTCCTCGGCGGAGACGTGGAACGTCTGGTCGCGGACGGGGCTCAGGGCCCGCCCCTGGAGTCGCCGTTCACGATCACGGCCGTGGAGCCCGGCGGCGGCCGCGTCACCATCGACAACGCCCTCGTCAACGGGCGCCGGGTGACCATCTCCTGGGACGGTGGCACCCCGCTGCGCCTCTCGGGAGCGGGCGGGCTAGACCTGGGCCCGGCCCACCTCGAGGTCGACGGCGGCGGCGCGGTGTGGTCGCTGGACGGACGCGGCCGGAAGTTCCTGCCCGGCGACTACGGCATCGACGCGCCGGTGGCCGTGGGCGCCGGAGGCCTGGCCACCCCTCAGGAGGGCGTCGACTTCACCGCCGACGACCAGACCGTGCTCGCCTCACAGGGCGATGTCGTCGTGCGCTTCGAACCGACGACGAAGGTCGAGGTCGAGGGGCCGGGAAGGCTGGAGGTGACGGGAGACCTCCAGGTGCAGTTCCCCGACCGGTCGGCCCGCGCCTCGTCCGTGAAGTTCGGCGAAGGCCCGTTCCGGGCGACCCTCGAGCCCGGCGAGGAAAGGCTCCGGGTGGACGCCGTTCTCCAGGGATCGGTGGAAATCAGCTAGCCGGTAGCCCCGAGCCGACCGTCAGCCGCCGATCATGGACATGCTGCGGGCGGGCCGGACGAAGTCGGGGTGGTTGATGTGATGGCCTGACCACTTCTCCCACACCGCGAGCCGGATCGACGCCTCCAGCTCGTGTGCGCTTACTCCCGCGCGTAGAGGGCTCCGCAGGTCGGTCTCCTCGAGGGCGAACAGGCACGCCCGCAGCTGGCCTTCGGCCGTGATGCGAATGCGGTTGCAGGACGCGCAGAAGGGCTCCGTCACCGAGGAGATGAAGCCCACGGTCCCGGGGGCGCCGTCAGCGAAGCCGAACGTGGCCGCCGGCTGAGCTCCCTGGGACAGGGCCACGAGGGGATAGACGTCTTCGATCACCTCCCGGATCAACCGGGAGGGCACAACCTTGGCTCGCTCCCAGTCGTGCTCGGCGTCCAAGGGCATGTACTCGATGAACCGGATGTCGCGGCCGCTGTGGCGGGCCAGCCGGGCGAAGTCGACGACCTCGTCGTCATTG
>JBHENM010000558.1:0-6828 GCA_046262035.1 Acidimicrobiales bacterium
TGCCTTCCTCCTCGACCTCGATGGCGTCCTGCTCGTCGGGCGGTCGGGAATCGAACCAGTCCTGCTCCACGACCAGGGCGCTGCCCTCCACCAGGGCTTCGAAGGCGATGCCCTCGTCGTCACCCAGGTCCTCGCGGTCCAGTCCGAAGTACTGATCCTCGAGGGCGTGGGTCAACTCGTGGACGAGCACTTGCTTGACGTAGGGCGTGGGCTCGGTGCCCCGGACGACCAGGGCCTTCTTCTCGGTGTCGTAGAACCCCAGGATGAACCCGACCTGCTCCTCGGCCACGCCCGCCAGGTCCACCTCCTCGTCGATCAGGCCCAAAGCCCGGAGGAAGCCCAGGAAGTCCTCCTCTTCGTCGTCGTCGCCCGGTTCCTCGCCCTCTCCTTCGAGCAAGCGGGCGTTGAATTCCTGCTCCTCGAGCAGCTCGACCTCCGGCTGCTCCTTGAACCGAAGTTCCCTCGTCTGTTCCACGAAGGAGATCAACTCGGGCAATACGGCTTCCAGCGGTCCGGGCAACGGCTCCCCGCCGGAGCCGGAATCGTGACGGACCACCGCGGCGACGTCCGCCGCCAGGATGAGGGCAATGGCGGCGGCCAGAGCGATGACCCCCGCCCGCGATCGCACCGCGGGGGTCGCCTAGCCCTGCGGCCGTTGCTCCGGGCTCAAGGGCCGTCCCCGAGCTTGGAGCTGGTCGCGCACCTGGCGTTTCAGCCGGCCGAGGATGGCGCTCATCCCCCGCAACCGCAGGGCGGAGATGGCTTCGCCCAGGCCCATCTTCATGTAGAAGTCGTTCGGTGTGGCGAGCACCTCGTCGGCAGTGGCTCCGTTGAGCCCGCTGTAGAGGATGCCGGCGAAACCCCGGGTGGTGGGCGCTTCCGCGGGGACGTCGAAGTGCAGTCTGACCCGCTCGTCGCCGTCGAGCTCGGTGGCCAGGAAGAACGGCGTCTGGCACTCCGGAACCGCCTCCAGCAGGTCCCGGTGGGCGGCGAACTCCGGAGCCAGCGGCGGGACCTTCCGGGAGTACTCCAGCAAGGCCTGGATGCGCAGGTCCTTGGGCGCCCCGGCGAAGAGGTCGACGATGCGTTGCAGCGGCGGAGCGGTGCTCATGTCCTCATGATCCTACGGCCGGGGGTCCAACACACAAATCCCGACTGCGGAACTCGGCTTTTCGGGCCTAGAGTGGAAGGTCCGACGATCGACGACGAAACAACAAGGGGAGACAGGATGCCTGTAGCAGCCGACCCGGCACCCGAACTGCAGCAGTACACGAATCCCGAGCGGCTGGTCACCACGCAGTGGTTGGCGGACAACCTCGACAACCCCGACGTAGTGGTGGTGGAGTCCGACGAGGACGTGCTGCTCTACGACACCGGGCACATCCCCGGGGCGATCAAGGTCGACTGGCACCTCGACCTCAACGACCCCGTCACCCGGGACTACGTGGACGGCGAGGGTTTCTCCCGGCTCTGCTCCAAGAACGGGATCTCGCGGGACACCACGGTCGTGTTCTACGGCGACAACTTCAACTGGTGGGCGGCCTACGCCCTCTGGGTGTTCCAGCTCTTCGGCCACCCCGACGTCCGCCTCCTCAACGGCGGCCGCATGAAGTGGATCTCCGAGGGCCGGGAGCTCACGACCGACGTGGTGCGGCGCGATCCGGCCGAGTACCCGGTCGTCGAGCGCAACGACGCTCCCATCCGGGCCTACCGGGAGGACGTGCTCGCCCACCTGGACACCTCGGGGAAGTTGGTGGACGTCCGGTCGCCGGGTGAGTACTCGGGCGAGCTGCTGCACATGCCCGACTACCCCCAGGAGGGGGCGCTGCGCGGCGGGCACATTCCCGGAGCCAAGAGCAAGCCCTGGAAGAACGCGGCCAACGACGACGGCACGTTCAAGGAGGCCGACGCCCTCCGGGCCATCTACGCCGACGAGCTCCAGCTGGCCCAGGACGACGACGTCATCGTGTACTGCCGGATCGGGGAGCGCTCCAGCCACACCTGGTTCGTGTTGACCAACCTCCTCGGCTACCCGACGGTTCGGAACTACGACGGATCGTGGACCGAGTGGGGCAACCTGGTCCGGGCGCCCATCGAGAAGTCCTTCCAACCGGCCTAGGGCCCGAGCGGCCCCCTGAGCGGGAGGCTAGGGCCCGAGCGGCCCCCCTGAGCGGGAGACCTAGGGCCCGAGCGGCCCCCTGAGCGGGAGACCTAGGGCCCGAGCGGCCCCCTGAGCGGGAGACCTAGGGCTCCTTAGTTCCGGCGGTCTTCACCATTGAAGCAAGTCTCATGGGGCAACTTTCAGCCGCGCACCATCGACGTAGCTGCTGACGCTGGCGTCAATGACCTTCAGAGCGCGACGCAGCCCCACAAAAGGCCGGTGGTTCGTCGGCGGCCAGGAGGGGGCCAAGGAGCCGGTTCGCATCCGCCCTCGGGGCTGTGCCTCTGGTCGGTGACCTACCCGCCGGCACCGCTCGGAGTGGGCGAGGAGCGCGCCGACCGGCCACACTGATCGCCCCCATGCCTTCCCGCCTCAAGGCTGTTCTCTTCGCGCTCTTCGCCGCCACCGGGTTCTCCGCGCTGACTCTCCAGGTCGTGTGGCAGCGGGTCATTTCCATTCATGCCGGTGTCGACCTGTTCTCCTTCACCACTGTGGTGGCCGCCTTCCTCGCCGGCCTCGGTCTCGGAACGCTCGCGGGCGGGGTGCTGGCCGACCGGCTCGGCCCCCGACGCTCCTTGCTGGCCTACGCCGCTTCGAACATCGGAATCGCTGTCTTCGCCTGGTTCAGCATCTGGCTGTTCTACGACGTCTATCGGTCCGTGGCGACGAGCCTCGACAACACGGTCACGTTGTTCCTGTTCCACTTCCTCCTGCTCGTCGTCCCCACCACCCTGATGGGGCTCTCCTTGCCACTCGTCGCCCGAGGGGTGGTCGACAAGATCGAGGAGGCCGCGCCCCTCGTCGGTCGCCTGTACGCGGTGAACACCATCGGCGCTGGTCTGGGCGCCGCGGTCTCGGGTTGGTTGCTGCTCGGCAATGTGGGGTTCACCACCACCGTGCGCATCGCCGGCATCATCAACCTGGCGGCCGGTGTCCTCGTCTTCAGCCTGTGGCGGTTGTCGAGGCGGGCGGTGGCAGCCGGGTCAGCGGCCGGGCGAGCGGATCCCGATCGGGTGGCGGTGCCCGTCGAAAGCAGCCAGCGGTCGTGGCCCTGGTTCGTCGTCTACGGGCTGACGGGGGCGGTCGCCCTGGGCCTGGAGGTCGTGTTCTTCCGCATTGTCGACGGCCTCATGCGCTCGAACTCCTACACCTTCGGGCATGTGCTGACCCTGTACCTGCTGCTGTTCGGGGCGGGTGCGGCCTTGGGGTCGAGGTTCGTGGCGCGGGCGGCCCGTCCGGCGCAGTGGTTCCTGCGGCTCCAGTTCAGCGTGGGACTGGCCGCCCTCGCCGGGGTGCTCATCCTGGTCGAGGTTCCCGATCTCCTGGGCGTGGAGGGGCCGTTGCGACGGCACTTCGCCATCGACGGCTACAACGTGGGCGAGTACAAGTTCTCCCCGCCCAGCGAGCTACTGCGGCTCCTCTTCGTCCATGTCTTCGGGCCCCTGCTCGTGATGGGCCTTCCCGTGCTGCTCATGGGTGCGACGTTCCCCTTTGTTCAGGCGATTGTGGCCGACCGGTTCGACACCCTCGGGCGGCGAACCGGCCTCCTGCTGTTCGCCAACGTGGTCGGGAACGTCGTCGGCACGCTGGTCGTGGGGTTCGTGCTCATCGATGCCCTGGGTACGTCCGGTACCCTGCGGCTTCTCGCCGCCGCCCTCCTTGTTCCCGGAGTGGCGGCTGCCCTCCTTGCCCGGAATGGGAGGCGCCGGCTGACGCTCGGCGCGGCGACGGTCGGGGTCATGGCTCTGGCTGTCGGCCTTTTCCCTTCCAACCGCGAGCTTTGGGTCTTTTTCCACAGCGCCCAGGACAAGCGCTTCGCCCTCTCCGAGGACCGTGCCTGCGTCAACGCTCTGCGGCGGGACGAGGACCAGGAGATCCTGTTCATCAACGCCACGTCGCAGAACGGATACCCGTACGACGACTTCCACGTCCTCATCGGACTGCTGCCGGCGCTCGTACATCCCCGGCCTGCCCAGGCGATGGCTGTCGGCCTGGGTATCGGCGCCACCCCCTACGGGATGTCGCTCGACTCCCGGGTGGCGGATCTCGACGTGGTCGAGCTGTGCGGCGGGGAGATCGACCTCCTTCGTGGTCTGGCGGCGAAGGGCTCCCCCGAGAACCAGCAGCTGTTCGCCGACGACCGGATCGACCTGCACGTGGGGGACGGTCGGAAGTACCTGCTGTCCGCTGACCGTCCGTTCGACATCCTGACGGTTGACGTCGTCCGTCCCCACAGCGCGTTCAGCGGGAACCTGTATTCGGTCGACTTCTACCGCCTCATCCGGGAGAGGCTCCGGCCCGACGGCCTTCTGGCTCAGTGGATCCCGAGCGCCCGGAGCATCAACAGCGCCACCGAGGTCTTCCCCTACGTCATGGGATTCGCGGTCCCGAGCTACGGCAACTCGGAGTTCTTCCTGGCCAGCCCCCAGCCATTCGAGTTCGATCGGAAGCTCATCCAACAGCGGTTCGAGTCGACCCTCGCCGCCTCCGCTAGCCGTTACGTGCTTCCGGCCGAGCGGTTGGCTTCCATCCGCCAGTTCCTCTCCACCATCGAACCCGTCAACATCGCGTGGGAGGGAGAGGTCGGCCCCGTCGTGGAGGGGCAGGTGAACCGGGACCTGTTCCCGCGCGACGAGTACTTTCTGAACAACCCTTTCGAGGTTCCCCGGCGGTCCCGCTCGAACGGCTGATGTTCAGCGGACGAGTTCGAGCGTGGACTACCAGACATGAGGCCACTCACCACTCAGAGCATCCACCGGCGCGGCCGCCGGTCCCGGTACGTTCGGGACGGTGACCGAGCGCGTCTCGACGGAGCCGCCCGAGATCTCCGCCAAGCGCATGCGACGGGGACGAGCGATGCGGCGGGTGTTCTTCGTCTGCCTCTGCGCCCTCCTCGTCGCCGCCGCCCTCGGCCTCCTGGGCTCGCGTACCAGCGAGACCACGGCATCGGGCGGCGAGTACGAGCTGGTCGTGCGCTACCCGTCGATCACCCGGCCCGGCCTGGCCACGCAGTTCGAGATCGAGGTCACACGGGAGGGTGGCTTCCCCGGAATCGTCACCCTCGCCATCTCGTCGTCCTACCTCGACATCTTCGACGAGAACGGCTTCGACCCCGACCCCTTGGGCGCAACCACCGACCCGGAGCGCCTCGTCTGGTCGTTCGAGCCGCCCAAGGACAGCGACACCATGGCCTTTTCCTTCGACGCCCGAACTGAGCCTGGGGTACAGCTCAAGCGGGCGGCCGGTTCCGTCGCCGTTCTCGAGGACAACCGGCCCGTGGTTACGGCCCGGTTCAAGACCCTGGTGCTTCCCTAGATGGAGCTCGTCGTCAGGGCCACCGTCATCTACTTCTTCCTCTGGGCCGTCGCCCGGGGGGTCGGGAAGCGCGAACTGTCGGAGATGACGGCTTTCGAGCTGATCCTCCTGGTCATCATGGGCGACCTCATCCAGCAGGGCGTCACCCAGGAGGACATGTCGCTGACCGGGGCCATGCTCGCGGTGGGCACCATGGCCTTCTGGATCGTGGTCTTCTCCTACGTCTCGTGGCGGTTCGCACGCACGCGACCGTTTCTCGAAGGCATACCCGTCGTGATCGTCCGCGACGGAGTGGCGATCGAGCAGTCACTTCGCTTCGAGCGCGTGACGCTCGATGAGGTCCTGGAGGCGGCCCGCAACCAGGGTGTGGCCGATCTGGCCGACGTGCGACTGGCCGTCCTGGAGCCCGACGGGAAGGTGTCCTTCATCACCCGCGAAGGCGACCAGCACACCGACGACGACCACCTGAAGGCTTGAAAGCCTCCTCGGCGCGCCGCGCCGCTCAGCGAACGGACGTGGGTGACCGGCGGCGCCCGGCGGTAAGGAGGAGGCCCCCCAGGGCGAAGACGGCGCCCCCGAGCAGGATGGGCATCAGGAGCCCGTTCCCGGATTCACCCTCCTCCAGGGTCTGAACCTGGTTGGCCGCCTTCGCCGCGGCTGACGTCGTGGTCGAGCCGCCCTGGGCCGCCTCGTTCGCGGGCGCCTTCTCATCGGTCACGGTGGTCGTGAGCGATTCGAGGGGCTCGCTGGACTCCTTCATCTCCGCACATGGCGTGTTTCCGCACGCGCCGGTAGCACCGGCGGCGTCGGCTACCGGAGCCGGGCAGGGGCTCGGCCCGCACGGGCCCTCCGCTGCGGTCTCCGCACAGGGGTTTGCTCCGCACGGGCCCTCACCGCCGGCGGGGACCGATTCGCACGGCGTGCCGCCGCAAGGTCCCGCACCGACGGGCACCGAGGCGCACGGCTTTTCGCCACACGGTCCCTCATCGGGTGGCGCCGGAGGGCAGTCGGGCGGGCACCCTTGGCCCTGGCCGGTGGATGTACTAACCGTGAGGAAACCCGCCTGCGCAGGCAGAGCCATCGTCGGCTGCGCCGGCCCCCACCAAGGGGCAATCAGTAGCCCCAGGAGCGAGATCAGGGTGATACGCCGCACCTAGAAGAAGAACATCCGGATGGCCGAAGGGAGGGGCAGGGGGATGTCACCGTTCACGCCGAAGGGCCCCACGATGCTGCCGCCCGTGCTCTTGGCGATGAACCACGTCCCGGTGGCCGGCCGGAACACGGCCAGGTCGGCCTTGGCGTCCCCGTCGTAGTCGCCCGGGACAGGAATGTCTCCGTTGACCCCGAAGGGC
>JBHENM010000559.1:0-11847 GCA_046262035.1 Acidimicrobiales bacterium
GTACTTCGTGGAGTACGTCCGCCAGAAGCTGGTCGAGGCCTACGGGGAGGACCGCGTGCTCCGGGGAGGGCTCCGGGTGCACACCACCCTCAACCCCGAGATCCAGGCTCAGGCCTACAGCGCGGTCTACGACACGCTCGACGGTGAGGACGATCCCGCCGGCGCCATCGTCTCCATCGACCGCGAGGGCCGGGTTGTGGCCATGGTCGGGGGCCGAGACTGGAACGCCTCCAAGGTCAACCTCGCCACTGGCGAGGAAGGCGGCGGCGGGGGCAGGCACGGCGGATCGGCGTTCAAGCCCTTCGTCCTGGCCGAGGCCATCCGCCAAGGGCTCAGCGTCGACCGCGAGTACTTCAACGGCGCCAACGAGCTGGAGCTCCCGGGATGGGAGCACCCCGTCTTCAACTACGAGGGCGCCCGCTATGGCTACCTGAACCTGGTCGATGCCACCGTCAACAGCGTCAACACCGTTTACGCCCAGCTCGTGAACCGGGTCGGGCCCGAGAACGTGGCCAAGCTGGCCAAGGACCTGGGCATCCGTTCCGAGCTGAAGGCGGTTCCCTCCATCACCCTGGGGACCCAGAACGTGTCGGTCCTGGACATGGCCAACGCCTATCTCACCTTCGCCAACGACGGCGTCCGGGGCGAGGCTCGGGTCATCGCCAAGGTCGTCGAGGGGGGCACCGTCCTGGTGGACGACCGGCCGCAGGACCGTAGGCGCGTCCTCCCGCGGGACGTGGCCCAGCAGGTCCGCGAGATCCTGGGTGAGGTCGTCGAGCGGGGCTCGGGCGCCAACGCCCAGCTGCCCAACGGAGGGGTCTGGGGCAAGACGGGCACGTCGGAGAACTACGGCGACGCGTGGTTCGTGGGCGGCAACGAGAAGCTGGTCACCGCGGTGTGGATGGGCTATCCGGAAGGCCAGTCCCGTGAGATGAGGAACGTTCAGGGCGTCTTCAAGGTCGCCGGTGGAACCCTTCCCTCCTTCATCTTCAAGCGCTTCATGATCGAAGCCGCTCCCGGGGAGGGACGGACCGACGCCAAGCCGATCCTCGACCCCAGGATCCTGAACGGGTCCTCGTCCCCCGGGGACACCGGGCCGAGCGGCTTCGGCAGCGACGCCGAGCTGGACGACGAGTTCCTCCAGCCGTCCTCCCCGTCGACCACGCTGCCGGCCCAGGCCACGCAGCCGGCGGTCACCGTGCCCGATCCGTCGACCGAGTTCCCGGACGACGTGGATCCCACTCCGCCCTCTCCCGTTCTCACCACCCCGTCGCCCTCTGTGCCGTTCAGCGTCCCCGGGGGTGTGAACTGTCCCAGGACCGTCACCATCCCCGGTTGCGACGACTGAGTCCTTGTCGGCGATGGGCGTGTGTGAGAACTGCGCCGGCGAGGATGAGGATCTGAGCCCCGTGTGGCGCCTTCCCGCCGGTACCACCGAGGCCCCGGAGCTGTGGTGCGCCGACTGCCGGGACCGGTACCCCCACGAGCCCCAGGACGAGCCCGACGAGTCAGAGTCAGCCGGCGGTTGATCTGAGGGCCCCGCCCCCTGCTCAGGCCCAGGGCAGGGACGGTCGGTAGAATGTCCGCACCGCCGGCAGCACCCAGGGCCTCGGGCAGTCAGCCCCTCCCCGCGCCGGACGGGAGGAGGCTCGCCATGGCCCAGAACGTCACCGTCCCCGCCGTCCGGGCCCGTAAGGGTGGAACCCCCATCGTGATGGTCACCGCCTATGACGCCCCGACCTGCCGGATCGCCGATGAGGCCGGAGCAGACGTCATCCTGGTGGGCGACTCGGTAGGGATGGTCGTGCTCGGCTACGAGGACACCCTGTCGGTGACCCTGGAGGACATGGTTCATCACGTGGGCGCCGTCTCCCGGGCCCGTCCGCGGGCGTTGGTGGTGGCCGACCTGCCATGGCTCACGTACCACCTGTCCAGCGAGGACTCCGTCCGCAACGCGGCGGCTCTGGTGCGGGCGGGAGCCCAGGCGGTCAAGCTCGAGGGGGGAGCTCGCCGGGCGCCCATGGTGGAGGCCTTGACCCTCGCCGAGATCCCGGTCATGGGCCATGTCGGGCTCACGCCCCAGTCCGTCCACGTCATGGGCGGCTACCGGGTGCAGGCGCAGCAGCCGGAGGCGGCCGCCACCCTCATCGAGGATGCGCACGCGCTGGCTCGGGCCGGGTGCTTCGCCATCGTCTTGGAGGGCGTTCCCGCCGAAGTGGCCCAGGCCGTCACCGAGGCCGTGCCCGTCCCCACCATCGGGATCGGCGCCGGCCGCTGGTGCGACGGCCAGGTGCTGGTTCTCCACGACCTGCTCGGCCTCGAGGACCGGGTGCTGCCCCGGTTCGTGCGCCGTTACGGCTCGATCAAGGCCGATGCCGTCGAGGCGGTGCGCGCTTTTGCCGGCGACGTGCAAGCCGGGCGGTTTCCCTCGGAAGCCGAGAGCTACCACGTGGGGGACGACGTGGCCGCGGCCCTCGGCCTGACTCGAGCCGAGAGCAGGCCCGCATGACCTCGGACCCTCCGGAAGCAGGGCCCGAGCGGCCCCCTGAGCGGGAAGCAGGGCCCGAGCGGCGATCCTCGTTCCGGCTGCCTGGCCCCCGCTCGGTTAAGTGGGGCGTCCTCGGTCTGCTGGTCGTCGGGATCGGCCTGCTGCTCCTCAAGGGGGCCGACCAGCCTGAGGACCCGTACCTGCGCAGCGACCGCCAGCGCGTGGAGGGATTCGGGCAGATCGCCTTCAGCGTCGATCGGATGGCGTCCACCCGGCGTTGCGCCCTGCTCGCCCAGAGCGAGCCGCAGCGCTCGAAGGGCCTGATGAACCGAACAGACCTGGCCGGGCACGACGGAATGATCTTCGCCTTCCCCTCGGATACGTCGAACAGCTTCTACATGCTGAACACTCCGATGCCGCTCTCGATCGCCTGGTTCGACGCCGAGGGCCGGTTCGTCTCATCCACCGACATGGAGCCCTGCCTCGACCGCCCCGACTGCCCGCTCTACAGCCCCGCAGGCCCGTACCGGTACGCCCTCGAAGTGCCGAAGGGCGGTCTAGAGGCTCTGGGCATCGGCCCCGGCGCCGTCATCTCCATCGGGGGGCCCTGCAGCGACCCCACCGAGAGCTGATCGGCGTCCGTCTCTCCGACCCCCGGCCTGCTTCGGAGAGGCGGACCCCACCACTGAGACGGTCCTCGGGCCGGTTGATGACGCGATCGTCTGGGATTTCTCCGTAGTCCGCTGGTTTCCCCGGAGGAGGGCGCGGGGTACGGTCGGGGAGGCTCACTCGCCGCGTCGAAGGTCCACACGTGCGGAGATCCCCAGTTCGTCGCCGGTCCCTGGTCGCCGAACACGACGGCGACCTGGCTCATGCCGCGGCCGCTGGTGGGGCCGAGGCCTTCACCGAGCTTTACCGGCGTCATGCCGGCGCAGCGTGGGGAGTGGCGAACGCCATCCTGCGCAACCGGGACGACGCGGCTGATGCAGTAGCCGAGGCGTTCACCAACGTCTTCCGGGCGCTGTCCTCGTCCGGCGACGACTTTGCCGGGCTGCGGTTCCGCCCCTACCTGCTGACCGCGACCAGAAACGCCGCCATCGACATGGTGCGGGCCACGGCTCACGCCCCGTCGGCCGACCTCGACGGCGACGTGATCGAATCCAAGGGCCGAGGTCCGGTGGAGGAGGTCGTCGCCCGGGAGGACTCGGCGCTGGTCACCGAGGCCTTCGCCGAACTTCCGGAGCGTTGGCGGTCGGCATTGTGGTTGATCGATGTCGAGCAGCTCTCGACTCGAGAAGCGGCGTCGATCCTCGGGGTCGAGCCCAACAACGCCGCCCAGCTGGCCGCCCGGGCCCGCAGCCGCCTTCGCGCCCACTACGTGCAGGCCCACGTCCCCAACCACATCGAGCCTGTCTGCCGGGACGTCGTGGCGTCGCTGGGCAGCTACCTCGCCCGCACCGCTTCCCCCACGGCGCGCGCCCGCGTCGATCATCACGTAGCCGAGTGCTCGGATTGCTCGGCGCGGTTGGCCCACGTGCGCGACCTCGGGATCACGCTCAGGCGCGCTCTCCTCCCACTCCCGCTGGTCCTCCACGAGCGGGTGCACCGGACGCTGGGGACGGTGGGAGGATCCAGGGCCTCGGCCTTCGCGGCCCAGGTGAGCGGTGCGCCGGTGGCGTCCACCAGCCTCCCTGTCGAGGGCTGGGCCGCAGTGGTGCAGCACCTTTCGGCCGCCTCCCCTGTGTTCGAGCGGGTGGTGGCGGGAACGTCGGCCGCGGTCCTTGCCGTCGCCGTATCGGCCATGGCCACCAAGAGCCCGGATCCCTCACTCCCCGAGGCGCGTCGTGCGCCTGCGTCTGCTGCGGCCGGTCCCGGTCAGGTCGCGCCAGCTGGGGCCCTTGCCCGTACGTCCCCCGTGGCCGCGGTCAGTGACAGGGAGCCGCCGCCTTCCTCGGCCGCGAACGGGGCGCCGCGGACGCCTTGGCCTGGCGCCGGAGCGGGCCTGCCCTCCTCGCCCAGCCTGGCTCCCAGCGCGGCCGCCGCTGCTCTGAACCTGCTCGGCCCGGTCACCGTCTTCGAGACGGGCTCGCCGGCCCCCTCGACCCCGCTCCTGCCGGTGGCCACCGCCGCCGCCCTGCCTGCAACCGGCGTGCCCGAAACCGGCCTGCCAGGAGCCGATCTGACCGATGCCGTCATTCCCGGAGCGGCCCTGGCCGGGGCCGACCTGACGGGGGCCACCCTGGCCGGGGCCGACCTGACCGGCGCCGATCTGAACGGTGCGCGCCTCGTAGGGGCCGAGGCGCCCGGCGTCGTGCTGCGCGCCGCCGAGGTGTCCTCCGCGGTGTTGAGCGACGCCAACCTCAGCGGCGCCGACCTGACTGACATCGCCGCAGTGGGAGCCGACTTGAGCGGGGCCGATCTCACGGCCGCCACTCTCGCCGGGGCCGACCTCAGCGGCGTGAACCTGTCGGGGGCCGACCTGTCCGGCGTCGACCTCAGCGGCGTGGACCTGTCGGGGGCCGACCTGTCCGGCGCCGACCTGTCCGGCGTCGACCTGTCCGGCGTCGACCTCTCACGCGTGGACCTGTCCGGCGTCGACCTCTCACGCGTCGACCTCAGCGGCGTTCAGCCGCCGGTCAGCGGCACGGCTGCCCTGCCCACGCCCTCCACCCTCGTCGACCCGGTGACCGGGCTCGTGGCCGCCGCCGTTCCCTCCCCCCTGCCGGCGCCGCCCGTGGACGTGCCGATCACCCTTCCCGCCGTTCCCACGGCCCTCCCGGCAGCCATCCCCTCGACCATGCCGGCGGTTGGGGAGATCGCCGCCTCGCAGCCCCAGGTCCCGGTTTCCCTCCCGGCCTTCCCCCTTCCGACGGGGCCGCTGCCCGCCCTTCCGTTACCTCTCTCGCCTCTCGTCCCGGGCCTTCCGGTTTCTATCCCGGTGGGCTCGGAGCCAGGCCTCCTTCCGACGCTCCTGCCGCAGTCCGGCCTCGCCGTTCCCGCCCTGCCAGGACTGGCACCAATATCGGGAAGCCTGCCCATCAAGTCTTTCTGAGCGGCCCGCCAGTGGGTAACGTGCGAGCAAGGAGAGAGCGCCGCCCGGGTTCCCCCAGCCCCCGGGCCGGCGCTCCTCCTATCTGGCCCGCCGGCCACCTGTCACACCCCCCTGCCATCGTCGTCTACGTGTCGGGCTACCATGCAGGTCACAGCAGATGCCCTGCCCTCGCCTTTCGGCGCGGGCCCTGAGCACTGGCCCAGGTCCAGAGGGAGAGGTTGGACGCGTATGCGCCCGTATGAAGTCGTGATCATCTATGACGCGACCCTGGAGGAAGACGCCATCCGGGGTGCGGTCGACCGTTCCGCCGAGCTCATCCGCTCGCGCGGCGGCTCACCCGGCCGGGTCGACCGATGGGGCAAGCGCCGGTTGGCGTACGAGATCCGCCATCACCGCGAGGGTTACTACGTGCTGATGGAGGCCACCGCCGAGCCTGCGGTCATGACCGAGCTCGACCGCACGCTGGTCCTGGCCGACGAAGTGCTTCGCCACAAGGTGGTCCGGGTGCCCGACAAGGTCGCCGGGCGCGCCCGCCGTCCCGCCAGCGGAGCTGGTGCGGAGCCGGGCCCTCCGGCCGGTATTGCCGCCGACGAGGTGGCCGGCAGCAGTCAGCGTCCGAACGGAGCGTGAGAGAACCATGTCCAACGGAAACACCGTCACCCTCGTAGGCAACATCACCAGAGACCCTGAGCTCCGATTCACCAACACCGGCCAGGCCACGGCCACCTTCGGTCTGGCCGTCAACCGGGTGTGGAACGACCGGCAGACCAACGAGAAGCGGGAGTCCACCTCCTTCTTCGACATCGTGTGCTGGCGGGAGATGGCCGAAAACGTGAGTGAGTCCCTGCAGAAGGGATCTCGTGTCCTGGTCACCGGCCGCCTCGAGCAGCGCAGCTGGGAGACGGCCGAGGGCGACCGCCGCTCGAAGATCGAGGTCATTGCCGACGAGGTGGGTCCGTCCCTCCGCTGGGCCACGGCCGAGATCCGCAAGAACGACCGGAGAGGCCCGTCCGACGGTGGTGCTCCCCGGCCGGCCAATAGCGGCCCTCGCCCGGCCGCCGCCGCTGCGCCTGCGGGCGACGCCGGGCCGACCTACGACTACGGCGAGGAGCCCTTCTGATGGCACGTGAACGCGAGCGCCGCCGCACGCCCAAGGAGAACACCCGGCGGACCAAGAAGAAGGTCTGCATCTTCTGCAAAGAGCGCACCGAGTGGATCGACTACAAGGACGTGAACGTGCTCCGGCGGTTCATGTCCGACCGGGGCAAGATCCGCGCCCGCCGGGTATCGGGCAACTGCGCCCAGCACCAGCGGGATATCGCCATCGCGGTCAAGACCGCTCGGGAGCTGGCCCTGCTGCCCTACACCCAGCGGGCCGTGAACGAGCGCGGACCCGGCCGAGGGCGATCGAGGGACGACCGTGGCGGCTCGAGTGGTCCCCGGCCTCCCCGCGACGGAGACCGCGAGGCCGTTCCCGTGGTTGTCGACATCGTGGACGCCGACGTGGAGACGGCGGTCGTCGAAATCGACCTCGGGATCCTGGCCAACGGCGAGGTTACCGAGGAGACGCCGTGAAGATCATCCTCCGGGCCGACGTGGACAAGCTGGGTCGAAAGGGCGACGTTCTCGTGGTGGCCAACGGATACGGCCGCAACTACCTGGTGCCCAAGGGCCTCGCCATGAAGGCCACCGACGGTGCCATCGCCCAAGCAGCGTCCATGCGGCGCGCTCGGGACCTAAAGGAGGCGAAGGACCGCGAAGGGGCGCAGGAGGTGGCCCGCCGGCTCACGCCCGTCGTCATCAAGATCTCCGCCCGCGCCGGCCCCGAGGGCCGGCTGTTCGGGTCGGTCACCACGGCCGACCTGGCCGACGCCGTCGCCGCCCAGGCGGGAGTCACCCTCGACCGGCGCAAGATCCACCTCGACGAGCCGATCAAGAGCGTGGGGACGCACGAGGTGGCCGTCCGGCTCCACACCGACGTCGAAGCCCGCCTCTCGGTGGAGGTTGTCGCCAGCACCCAGTAAGATCGAACACATGTTCGATCTTGGCCATTATCCCGCTGGTGGTCCCCAGGGAAGCCCAGGAAACCCACCGGTTATGCCCCTAGCGTTCCCGAGGGCCGCCGGGTCAGGGTAAACGCACCCATGGTCCAGCCCCTCGACGACGCGCGCCGCCGGCGCCGACCAGGGGGCGGTGACGGATCTCGGGTCCCGCCCCACAACCTCCAAGCCGAGGAGTCCCTGCTCGGAGCCATGCTGCTCAGCCGGGACGCCATCGTCTCCGCGGTCGAGATCCAGCTGGGCCCCGACGACTTCTACAAGCCCCTCCACGGCCACATCTTCGATGCCGTCACCTCCCTCTACGCTCGGGGCGAGCCTGCCGACCCCGTCACCGTCACCGAGGAACTGCGCCGGAGCGGGCTGGCCGAGGCCGTCGGCGGCGCGAGCGTCCTCGTGTCGTTGCAGGCCAATACGCCGGCCATCGGCAACGCCGCCCGTTACGCCCGCATCGTCGAGGAGCACGCCCTGCTGCGGCGCCTCATCGGCGTGGCCGGCGACATCGCCGAGATGGGCTACTCGGTGCCCGAGGACGTGTCGGCCGCCATCGACTCGGCCGAGGCCCTGGTGTTCGACGTGGCCCAGCGGCGGGTCACCGACTCCCTGGCCTCCATCCGCGACCTGCTGGAGCGCCACCTCGACCACATCGAAGCCCTCTACGAGCGGGGGGAGGACGTCACCGGCGTTCCCACCGGCTACATCGACCTGGACGCCCAACTGGCCGGCCTTCAGCCTTCCAACCTGGTCATCGTAGGGGGAAGACCTGGAACCGGGAAGGCCCTGAGCCTCGACACTGCGATCGCCACTCCCACCGGCTGGACCACCATGGGCGAGCTGCAAGTGGGAGACGAGGTGTTCGACGACCAGGGCCAGCCGTGCCGGGTCACCTACGTCTCGCCCGTCATGGTCGATCGTCCCTGCTACGAGGTGGCTTTCGATGACGGATCCACGATCGTCGCCGATGCCGACCACCAGTGGTTCGCCTACGACTTTCCCGCCTGGAAGTCTCACCGGCAGCCCTACTACCGGGCCTTGAGACCGCCGATTCACCCCGAGTTCGCGCGAGATCAGAGCGCCGCCCGTCGGCTACCCCGCGTCGTCACGACCCAGGAGATGGTCGACGAGGGGTTGTCTGCGACCAGGGATCGCCGGCCCAACTGGTACGTGCCGCTCACGCAGGCACTCGATCTGCCCGAGGCAGAGCTGCCGGTCGATCCCTACGTCCTCGGGTGCTGGCTCGGTGACGGGTGTTCCACGAGCAGCGAGATGACGGTCGGTGAGGCCGACTGGCGGCACTTCCACGCTGAGTTCACCGGTGCCGGATACGCCTTCGAGCGCCGGACCCAGCTTCAGTGGGCCACCGTCCCCATCCGTGGCAAAGGAGCGTGGCAGGGATACCACGGGCCCTTGCGGGTGCTTACCCGGGAGCTCGTGTCCGTGGGCTTGCTCGGGCGGGTGGAGAAGCACATTCCCGCGCCATACCTGCGGGGGTCCCCCAAGCAGCGCTTGGCACTGTTGCAGGGCCTCCTGGACACGGACGGGAGTGTGAGTCCCAACGGCGTTGTCGAGCTCTGCTTGAGCAACCGACGCCTTCTCGAACAGGCCCATGAGCTCGTCTGCTCGCTGGGCCACAAGCCCGGTCCAGTCCGTGAGCGCAGCGTCCGTCTGCCGGATGGCCGAGTCGGGGTCGCCTGGCGGTTCGGTTGGACCCCGCTCGACTGCGTCTTCCGCCTGGCCCGGAAGGCGGAGCGATACGACGCAGCACGAAGTCGGCGCATGTCGGGCCGGATCACCCGACGCGCGGTCACCTCCATTCGTCCTGTTCCCTCGGTTCCGGTGCGGTGCATCACCGTCGAGTCACGTCGTCATTTGTATCTCGCCGGCAAGTCAATGATTCCGACCCACAACACGTCATTCGCACTCGGCATCGCCTCCCACGCTGCGCTGGAGAGCCGCACACCCGTTCTGTTGTTCTCCCTGGAGATGAGCCACCTCGAGCTCACCCAGCGCATGCTGTGCGCAGAAGCCCGGGTCGACGCCACCCGCATGCGCAACGGCCGCCTGCTCGAGTCCGACTGGCCCAAGATCAGCCACGCCGTCGGGCGGCTGGCCGAGTCCCCGATCTTCATCGACGACAACCCCCACCTGACGGTCATGGAGATCCGGGCCAAGGCCCGGCGGCTAAAGAGCCGTTCAGGGCTGGGCCTCATCGTCATCGACTACCTCCAGCTAATGACCGGCAGGGCCAACTCCGAGAGCCGGCAGGTGGAGGTGTCGGAGATCTCCCGAGGGCTGAAGATCCTGGCCCGGGAGCTCGAAGTCCCCGTTGTCGCCCTGTCCCAGCTCTCCCGCAACCTCGAATCCCGGGCCGACAAGCGGCCGGTCCTGGCTGACCTGAGAGAGTCGGGATCCCTCGAGCAAGACTCCGACGTCGTCATTTTTTTGTACCGCGACGAGGTGTACAACCGGGATTCACCCGACCGTGGCACCGCCGAAGTCATCGTGGCCAAGCACCGCAACGGGCCTACCGGCATGACGCAGCTGGCGTTCCTCGATCACTACACGCGGTTCGCCAACATGGCCAAGGGCGTCTGATCCTGTTCTTGTGACTGGTCACGGAATTTGTCACCTCGGGCCGTAGGTTGTCGCACGAGTGGCGCCGAGTCAGGCAAGTCGTCACCTGGTCCCGAACGAGAAGGCTCACCACGGGGCTCCTCGTGAACCGTTTTGGGGGTCGCAATGCCGAGCGGCGCTGCCTCCGGGATCGCTCTCCGTGGGCCTGGGAAGCTCGGCGCATGGTTTCTTGGAGGAGCGCAAGGCCGCGGAGTACGCAACCCTCATCCAGGTGTCGCATCCACGACGCCTGCCGTCGGCAGTGCGACTCGGCCGCGCGTCAGAACGCAGGCACGGATCGCGCTTCCTGGAGCCGGCGTTCGGGGGCACCTTCGACGGGATCTCGTAGCGTCGCGTTCGTGGCGAACCCAAGTCGTTCCGATGAGCAGATACATGCCGAGCGAGAGATACGCGCTCAACTCGGAGCTGACCTGCGGGTCGAGTGGCTTAAGGACTCTGCCGTGCAGGTACAGCTGCCGAACGGCGCGAGGCCCGAGGTTGATGCGGTATCGGTGGATGGAAACACCCTCGTGGAGATCTACGCCCACCAGGGGCCCCTGAAGGGTGGCCAGGTGCACAAGGTCGCCCGCGACACCCTGAAACTCATCACCATCGCCCGCACGATGCCGGGGGCAAACCTGTACATCGCCTTCGCGTCGGAGGACGCGTTGGCCTCCGCTTCACGCGGGTGGCTCGGCGAGGCATTGGAAACCTGGGCGGTGCAAACACGGGTGGTCCGGATATCGGAGGAGACGCGCCGTCAACTGGATGCTGCTCAGGAGCGGCAGCGGATGGTCAACGCAGCCGCCGAAGATGAGCTCTCGGGCGATGACCTTCCGACCCTCGCCGAGCACCACCTCTGACTTGTGCTCGACGCGCGGTGACAATAGTGGTAGCTCCAGCGACGCGCCTTCCGGCGTTTGGGATAGACACCATCCTGCGACGAGCGTCCCTTGCATCCGCGCTCGCGGGCGAGAAGCGTTTCGCCCATTCGCTGAAATGATGTCCGATCCGATGGGCGTCCACCCCTGACCAACAACAGGAAGGACCAAGTTGCCGACCGCCGCCTTCGTTGAGAACAAGATCGCCGCGATCGAGGGATTCGCCGTTCGGATCCGGTTCGCCGGTCCAGGCCGAACGAAGGGCCGAGACGTCAGAGGCGACCGGATGGACTTGCCCAGCTACGGATACAAGCGGGCCGCCTCGTCAGCCATCACTGTGGCGGCGTGGATCCAGAATCGCTTCGAGCCAACGTTCCCCGGGTACGCGGTCGACGTGCTCGATGGCAACGAACGTCCCGTGTCGGGGCGGACCCTCCTATCGACGGTGCGGGCAAGCTATAGGTAGCTCAAGCCACGCGCGCCAACCGGTGTTGGGGGATACGGGCATGCCCTCGTCGCATCGCGCGTTCTGGGACAGTGCGTCATGAACGTGGAAGGAGGAGCAATGTAGGAGTTCTTTCTGAAGCGGTGCTGTGCGAGAGATGGAGGATTGTTGGCCCTCCGGTGTCGGCCTTCGGGGGCAGGCGCCAAACCACCCTGAGCTGCGTTGGCTGAAGACCGTCGTGGTGAGCGTCGGGGAAAAGGCACGGTTGGACGTGTCAGGTGGGGACCAGGAAGACGTTTCAGAATCGCTCG
>JBHENM010000560.1:0-1792 GCA_046262035.1 Acidimicrobiales bacterium
CCTAGGTGAGCCGGCAGAAAGTCTGGCGGGGTACTCGCGACCGGTGAACGGGTCTGGGAGAATTACACCGACGTAGTTCTCCACTTCCCCGGAGGTCCGCGTGCTCGGACGGGTTGCTCCCCAAGGCTGCCTCCTCGAAACTCGTGTGATGCGGCGACACCTCGTCACCAAGGGATCGTTCTACGAGCGCCTCGCCGATCACGGACATGAGATCCTCAACGACGACGACTTCGCCCACCTGTACGCCGAGGGCAAGGGCCGGCCCTCGATCCCGCCGTCGGTCATGGCGCGGGCCATGCTCTGCGCCACCCACGACCGCACCTCCGATGCCGAGACCTCCCGGCGGACACGGGTGGACGCCGACTGGAAGGCGGCCATGGGCGTCGACGACGAGTTCACTGGGATCGCCCCTCGGACCTTCAGCCTCATGCGCTCCCGCATGGTGGTCCACGACGCCGATGCTGAGCTGTTCGAGAAGACTCTCGAGAAGGCGGTGGCGGCTGGGATCCTCAAAGGCAAGCTGACGGCCATCATCGACTCCTCGCCCGTGCACGGGGCGGGGGCGGTGGCCAGCACCTACGAACTGGTCCGGGGCTTCATGCGCCAGGTGGTGCGGGCCGCCGGAGAGCGCCTGGGCGAGGAGGCCCGCACGGCGGCCGAGCCGTTCTGCGGGCCCAAGCCCGACATCGACTGGCAGGACCCTGCGGCCCGCAAGGCCCACCTCGGTGAGCTGGTCGCCGCCGGCATGGCCCTGCTGGTCGAGGCGGCCGGCATCGACGACCCGGCCGTGGCCGAGCCGGCGGATCTGCTGGCCCAGGTCATCGACCAAGACGTGACCGCCGACGACGAGGGCACCCCCGAGATCCGCCAGGGCGTGGCCCGTGACCGGGTCATCTCCCATTCCGATCCCGAGATGCGTCACGGACGGAAGTCGGCCTCCCGCCGCTTCGACGGCCACAAGCTCGACGTCATCGGCGACGAGGACTCCGAGCTGATCCTCGGCGTCGACGTGCGGCCCGCCAACGAGCCCGACGGCGATGGGGCTGCTCCCCTCCTGGAAGCGGTGCAGGGCATCGACGGTGTCGAGGTCGAGTCCCTGCTCGGCGACATGGCCTACTCCGACGGCGACGTACGAGAAGCGGTGGAGGAACAAGGAGCCGAGCTGGTGGCCAAGGTGCCGTCGATGACGAACTCGGGCCGGTTCCCCAAGACCGACTTCGCCATCGACACCTTGGCCGGCACCGTGACCTGTCCCGCCGGGGTGACCACCACCGACGCCAAGAAGGCCCAGGACCACAAGGGCCGGCCCGGGCTGCGATTCGCCTTCCCGGCCGCTACCTGTGCCACCTGCCCCCTGCGGGAGCAGTGCGTTGGCGGGACCAAGGGCCGGTCGATCTTCGTCGGCCGCCACCACGACCGCATCGCCGCCGCCCGAGCCGACCAGGCCGAACCCGCCACCAAGGCCCTGCTGCGCCAGCGGTCCAAGATCGAGCGCAAGATCGACCACCTCCAGGACCTGGGCATGCGCCAGGCCCGCTACCGGGGTCGACGAAGGACGCGCCTGCAGGCGCTGCTCGCGGCCACCGTGGCCAACTTCAAGCGCCTGGGTGTGCTCGGCGCGTTCGACGCGCCGGTCCCCGTCGCCGTCGCCGCCTGATCGGGCCATCTTCGCCGGCCAGGCGAGGACGGAGAGCATCCGCAACGCTTGATCGGGTCGACGCCGCTCCTGATCGGCGCGAGTCCGCCTGTCGCGACTCCCTAAGCGGGTCGAGGACCGTTCCTCGTCCGAGCA
>JBHENM010000561.1:0-8266 GCA_046262035.1 Acidimicrobiales bacterium
TGGGCCTCGCCGTCGTGGGGGGAGCCGTCGCCTTCGCGATTCGGCGCCGCCGCAGCGCCTGCTGCCCACCGGGACAGGGCCAGGCGGCCACCCCCGACGTGGCGAATCCAGGCGCCCGGCCACCTCACTGAGCGCTTCCGCGTCACTACAACCCGGAGGAGAGCGCCAATGACCTCCCCGGCGCACGACGCCCACACCGCCGACGTCACGGAGCGACCCCCTGCCGGCCAACACCCCGAACGCCCCGTTCCATCCGGGTCGGGACGGTGATCGCAGTGGCCCTCGGTGTGGTCGTGCTGGCCTCCGTGGCGTTGCACAACAACTTCGCCAAGGTGAGCTCGACCTCGACGGCGCCGTCCCAGACCTCGGGCGCAGGCTCATCGGCATCCGGGCCGATGTCGGTAAACCATCTCGGGGTCGACATTCGACCTCCCCGCCGGCAAGCCGGCTGTGCTGTTCTTCATGACGGGCGAATGCGCCAGCTGCGTCGAAGGGGCCAGGACGCTCGACGGCATCGATCGCCAGTACGGCGACGCTCTGGCCGTGTTGGCCGTCGACATGGACCCGGGCGCGTGGAGGCGGAGCACCGGCTGGCCCAACTTGGGGCTAGCAGTCAACGAGGTCGGCACGGATCCGGTCCGGGTCGAGCCTGCCATGCGTTCTTATGGCCGTTGAGCTACAACGACTCTCCGACTGGTCAGCCGGTCGTGCCCATTCAAGCCCGCATGAAGGCCGGACGCGAAAGTCGGCGCTAAATCAAGAAGCCCCGTCTCTACGGGGCAAGCTGTGTCGGAGCCGATGAAGCAGCCGGGCACGCGCCGTGGATCCGAGACCAAGAAGCACATAGTGGCGTGCGCAGCCACGCTCATCCACGAGCGAGGCGTGGCGGCCACCACCATCGACGACGTTCTTGCTGCCAGCGGGGCCGGCAAGGGCCAGTTCTACCACTACCTGGAGAACAAGGAGGATCTGGTGCGGGAGGTGCTGCGCCACGACTTGGATATGACCCTGGCTGCCCAGGCGACGCTGCTCGAGGACCTCTCGACCTGGAAGGCGATCAAGACCTGGCTTGACGCCCTGGCAGACGCTCACGAAGACGCCGGTCTGTTCGGAGGTTGTCGGATCGGCTCGTTGGCGGCAGAGATGGCCGATCGCGATGAAGGACTCCGTCTCGCTATCGCCGCAGCCTTCTCGCTATGGGAATCGTTCCTCGCGGCCGGACTCGAGGCGATGAAGGCCCAGGGAGCGCTACGCCGGGGAGCCGACCCCGAGGTGCTAGCCGAGACCACGATGGCTGCCATCCAGGGCGGCTACCTACTGGCGACGACGAAGAAGGACATCCGGCCCATGAGGAACGCGTTGACCGCCGCCTACACGCACCTCCGTTCCTTCGCTCGCCCCAGACCATCGGCGTCTTGACCATCGCCTGTACTAACTAGTACAGTTTCCGGAGCCATCCAGGAATCCGGCAGCACACGGCTATCACTTCAGGAGACGAACACTGTGGCTTTCCAGTACGGCTGAAAGGACGCTGGCCACACCTGCAGTTGGCAGGCGGAGGCAGACACCGAGGACGAGTTGATGACCAAGGTCGCCGACCACGTCCGCCAGGTCCACAACGTAGAAGAGCCAACCGACACGATCATGAAGCAACTGCGCAAGAGCGTACGGGAGACGTGACGGCCAAGAGTTCCGCGAGCCAATTGCGGGCGTACAACTACGAGCACTTCTGGATCAAGCACTTCCTCGCCGACATCGGACGGACTCTGCGGGGCGCAGGCGTACGGCCCGGTTCCCGGGCCCCCGACTTCGACCTGCCCCTCCACCGACGGTAACCGGGTCAGCCTCAGCGACATACGGGGTGCGATCGTCCTCCTGCACTTCGGGAGCGGCACCTGACCGATCACCACCGGCGCAGTTGCGCCGCTCAAGGAGCTCCACGAGGCGCACGGCGCGGACGTCCGCTTCCTCGACGTCTTCATCCACCAGGCGCACCCGGGCGGCCTCCGGCACCGGTTCGAGACCTTCGAGGCGAAGGTCGCCGGAGCCGCGGAGTACAAGGCCGAGGAAGCAATTCCGTGGCCTGTTCTCGTCGATGACCTGGCCGGGACCGTCCACGACGCCTATAGCAGCGGGATGGCCGATCCCGTGTTCGTCATCGACACCGCCGGACACGTCTCGTTCTACGGGATGTGGACGCATCCACCCACACTGCGGCAAGCCCTCGACGGACTCCTGGCCCGGGGCGGCCAGGGCGTCGTCGGGGGACTCGACCGTACGCCACACCTGCTGGCGTCGTTCGTCGACGGCTACCGCGGCCCCCGGCGAGGCGGGCGCCGAGCAGTGCTCGAGTACGACCTGGGGGCTTTTGGTGCGGGCAGCCTGAGTTTCGTCGGAAACAAGGCCAAGCGGTTCCTGGCGCCCGTGGCTCTCAGATCGACGCCGCTGCCGCCACGGACCCGGCGCCGCCTGCTCGTCGGGATGGTGGCGGTCCTGGTGCTCGCCGGTTCACTGGTCGCGCTCGCCGTCCGTTGGCCTGGTTGACCCTCGGACTTGCCTGCTCGGTCGACACGAGCCGATTGCCAGCCGCTAGGAGAGCGCTGAGCAATCCCGGGTAGCCGTCGATTCGCGATCTCGGGCGGCGCGCGATCCAATGGGCGGATGCAAGGTTCGTCTCGCGCCGATCGCCAACTGCTCGACGCCGCCGCGCTGTGCCGGCACCTGCTGGGAGACGGCTCGGTGCACGCGTTCTTGGCCGAGCACCGTGCTGCGCTGTTCCCCGACGAGGTGTTCGCCGACCTGGTCCCCACCAACCGTGGTCGGCCGTCGGTGCCCGCCGGCGTGGTGGCCACGGTCATGGTGCTCCAGGCCCTCGAAGGCCTGTCCGACCGCCAGGTCACCGCCCCCGGCTGCAGACCGACATCGCCTGGAAGGCGGCGGCCGGGCTGGCGCTGACCGACGAGGCGTTCCATCCCACGGTGCTGACCCTGTGGCGCAACAAGCTGCGGGCCTCCGACGCGCCTCAGCGCATCTTCGACGCGGTGCGAGCCGTCATCACCGCCTCGCGTGTGATCGCCGGAAAGACCCGCCGGGTTGGACTCCACCGTCCTCGACGACGCTGTGGCCCGCCAGGACACGGTGACCATGCTCGTCACCCAGATCCGCCGCGTCCGCCGCCTCATCCCCGAGCTGGGCACGATGTGGGTGCGCGAGCACAACCTTGACGGTGGCCGGCCGCCGTGTGACTGGACCGACCCCGCCGACATCGACCGCTTGGTCTCGGAGCTGGTCGACGACGCCAATGAGCTGGTGTGGGCGGCCGAGGACCTGGAGCTGACCGACGAGCAGGCCAACGCCGTGGCCCTGCTGGCCCTGGATGCGGGCCAGGACGTCGAGCCCGGGA
Source organism: Acidimicrobiales bacterium (assembly GCA_046262035.1). GTDB lineage: Bacteria > Actinomycetota > Acidimicrobiia > Acidimicrobiales > AC-14 > JBHENM01. The sequence continues at coordinate 3,404 of JBHENM010000561.1, forward strand.
ACGGCCCCGGGCGGTGGCGCATCGCCACCCGCACCGCCCCCGACCGGGTGGTGTCCACCAACGATTCCCGAGTCCCGCCACACCCACAAGACCGCCCACGTCTACCGCGACGGCTTCAAGGGGGTCTGCCGCGGGTTTGGTTGACATTCCATGTGTGAGCTTCGGCTCGCAGGAAGGATGTCGCCATGCCCAAGAAGTTTCCTCAAGCGTGACGTGGTCACGGTGGCCCGCCGGGGCGACTTGACCGTCGCCGAGGTCGCGGCCGACTTCGACATCTCGCCCGAGTCGGTGCGGCGCTGGATGCGCCAGGCTGACATCGACGGCGGCGTCCGCGACGGTTTGACGACGGCGGAACAGTCCGAGCTGGTCCAGCTGCGCCGGGACAAGCGCCGACTGGAGATGGAGAACGAGATCCTCCGGCGGGCCGCCGCCTACTTCGCCAAGGACCAACTCCCAAAATGACTTACTCGCTGGTCCGAGAGCTTGCCGCCGAGGGGACCCCGGTGCGGCTGACCTGCGGGGTGCTCGGCTTCGCGCCGGCTGACCGGGTCAATGGATCGGGTCGCCGCCGCCGGCGACAACGCCGCCATGGAGTCGCTCTTCTCCCTGCTCCAGAAGAACGTCTTCGACCGGCGCCGGTGGCGCACCCGCGCTACCTGCTTTCGACGACGAAGAGGGACATCCGTCCGATGAGGAACGCCCTGGCGGCGGCCTATGCAAATCTCCGGTCCTTCCGTCGCCTTCAATCTTGACGAGCCGCTGTACTACCCGGTACAAAGACGACCTCGCCGAACTGGCGGAGGTAGACGGTTGACCGCCCAGATTCGGTCGACCACCTTTCCCCTTCACGAGATGAGGCCGTCAATGCCGCAGGATCCACCCAGCGATCAGGAGCCGGCGGTCGATCAACCGACCGCCGCGCAGATGGTGGGCCGAGGCATTCTGGCTGGTCTCGGCGGCACCGTCGTCATGACGGCGTTCCAAAAGCTCGTCGAGATGCCGCTCACCGGGCGCGACGACAGCAATGCGCCCGCAGAGTTCGCCGAGAAGGTACTCTCCGTCCATCCCGGAAGCGCTCGCTCGAAGAAGCGCCTGAACTACGCCACTCATCTCGCCCTCGGGACGCTCTGGGGAGCTGCCTACGCCATTGCTGCCCAGAAGGGCCTGCGCGGCCAGCAGGCAGTCGCCGCGGTGTTCGCGACCGTGTACACGGGTGACGTCGTGCTCAACACGGCGCTGGGTCTCTACCAACCCTCGAGCTGGTCCAGCCGCGACTGGGCCATCGATATCGTGGACAAGCTGGTGCAGGCAGAGGCCACCGGGGTGATCTTCGACCACCTGTTGTGTCCACCGCCGCCACCCGATCCGCCCTCGATGCCCGCCGCCCACCAGCCCTGAGCCATCAGCCGTTCTTCGAATCTCGGCTGGCGTCCGGGTTCAAAGCACGCGAGTCGCTCCCGGACCCGGCGCGGACGGCCTCACGCGTGGCCCTCGAGCTGCGCCGTGGATCAACGGCCGCGACGCGCGGTGGTGTGGTCGGCGATGGCTGAGAGCCGGGCCCTGCGTGGGCCACCCATCTCGGGGCACCGGCTGCTCAGCAACGGTCGTTCACTGGCGTTGGTCACCCCGACCGCCGAGATCGACTGGTGGTGCGCCCCTGAGCCCGACTCGCCACCCCTGCTGTGGTCGCTCCTCGACAGGGGAGGCGCCACTGCACGGTGGGTCGGCGCAGGCTACGCATCGGCCGCCAACCGCCCGGCGGGCCCGGGCGCGACGGGACGCATCGTCATCGACGGGACCGGGGTCGCCTATCGCGACGGGCTCATCGACATCGACGGAGTCGCCTGCCTGGTGCGCCTGGTGCGCAGCGAGGGCAGCGAGGTGTTCCTGCGTCACCGCCTCGGTGTTGGCGGCTTCCAGCGACCGTGGGGCGCTGCCAGCGAGGGTGGATTCCTGCTCGACGGCGCCACCACCGTTGGCCTTGTTACCGGCGGGACGTCTACCGTGGATGGCCACTGGCTCGACACGACCGTCGTCGCCGGCCGGAACCGGTGGGTGGGGCTCATGGTCGGCGCCGGTCCAGTCGCCCTCGACGTCGAGGAGGCCGAATGGCGACTCGATGAGGCGGAGCGGGCCGCGGCCGGTCGTCTGTCGGGCGCCCGCCTGCCCCGCCATCACCCTGACCGGGCGGCTGACGCCCTAGGTGTCCTCGACGCCTGCACCTACCAGCCCACCGGCGCGGTGGTGGCCTCGGCGACCACGTCGCTTCCCGAAGCACCAGGAGCCGACCGCCAGTTCGACTACCGGTACTGCTGGCTTCGCGACGCTGCTCTCGCCGCGTCCGTGGCATCACTGCTCGGCCAGCGGAACGTTGCTCGCCGCTACTTGGCGTTCCTCTGCCAGGTCGTGGGCGACGATCCAGACCTGCGCGTCCCCGTGGTCGACGTTCGTGGCGGCCCGGTTCCCGACGAGCACACGGTCGACGGCGTCGAAGGATGGGCGAACAGCCGTCCCGTACGGGTCGGCAACGGGGCCGCCGGCCAACTGCAGTACGACGCCTGGGGCCTGGTCGTCGAAGCCGTCTCGGTCCATCTCCAGACCGGGGGATCACTGGATGACAACACCTGGTCGCTGGTGCGCACCCTCGCCGATCGCATCGCCGCCGACGACCCGGAACCTTCCGCCGGGATCTGGGAACTGCGCCAGCCCCGACCGCTGATCAGCGGGGACATCGGCCGCTGGCTCGTCCTCGACCGTGCCATCTGGATCGCCCGGGGTTGGCGGCCGCTGGCTCGGCGGCAGCACTGGAAGCAGGCTCGGGCGGCGACCCGCCAGAGGGTCCTGTCCTCCATGGGCGAGGACGGCCGGCTTCCCCAGGCCTACGGAGAGGACCCCCGGCCCGACGCGTCAGCGCTGATGCTGCCCCTGTTCGGCCTGCTGCCGCGCCGGGATCCGCGAGCCGTCCGCCTGATCGCCACCGTCCTGGAGGATCTCGGAGCCGGACCGTTCCTGTACCGCTACGAGGCTGGCGGCGACGACGGGTTCTCGGGAACCGAAGCTTCCTTCCTGCCCATGGCGTGGTGGGCGGTCGGGGCCCTCGCCGTGACCGGTCGGATGCAAGACGCCGAAGCCCGAGCCAACGAGCTGTGCGCCCGGCTCCCACGGCTGCTCAGCGAACAGGTCGACCCCCTCGACGGCACCCCGCTCGGCAATGTCCCGCTCGTCTGGGCGCACATGGAGCTGGCCAGAGCCCTCTACCTGCTCGACGCAGGTCGTCTCCGCCAACGCTACGGGCCCGTTGTGTTCACCGCGTGGAGGGTCGCCCGTTACGCCTCGCTCCGCTGGGGGAGGCCGAGTCGGGACAGTAGCGAAATGCGGCACGATGCCGCCATCGAGAAGGAGGCCCACATGGGTGACGAGAACGCCACCGACGGATCCAAGACCCGCGCCAGACCCGCCGGTCCGCCGGCCGGCACGATCAGACCGGTCTCCAAGGGCATCGGCCGCAGCAGCTCCGCCGAGGCAGAAGCGGTGAGCGATGCCCTCCGCCGGGGAGCCGACGATTTCCTCACCCGGCGCCGCCGCACCGTCGCCTTGTCGTTGGCCTCCATCGGTAGCCTCGGCGTCGTTGCCGCCTACCAGAACGGGCTGATCCCCCACCTGCCCGAGCCGCGGCTCCGGGGACTCGACGCCGACCGCGTCGACGCCTCCGGCGAGGCCTACCAGTACCTCAAGACGCCCGATGCCGCGGTGGGCATCGCCAGTACCGCGGTCACCCTGATACTCGCCGGCATGGGAGACGCGGACCGCAGCAGGCGGCGCCGCTGGATCCCCATAGCCCTCGCCGCCAAGACCGTTGTCGACGCTGCGTTCGGTCTGTTCCTCACCGCTGAACAGGTGACCAAGCACCGCAAGTTCTGTTCGTGGTGCCTCGTAGCCGCGGTCGCCAACGTGGCCACCGTTCCGCAGTCCTTGCCGGAGGCCCGCGCCGCCTGGCATGGGCGGTGATGACGCCTCCTATCTGCGGAGGTACGCCGCGCCGGGCTACACGACGATGATGGCGACGACCCCGTGCAATGCCTGACAACCCTCGCCGTTGCGTGTGTAGAGCGGCAGGCCGGCGGCGTCCTCATCCGCCGGAGTTTCGACGACGTGCCGTGGACCTGGCCCGCGAGAAGGCCAAGCCGATCTCCCAGCTGACCCATGACCTCGGGATCAGCGAGAGCTGCCTGCGCAACTGGGTGGCGCGGGCGGACGCGCCGCCTTCTTGGTGGTCTTGGCCACCTTGTGGGAGGCGTCCTTGGTGGCCTTCTTGGCCGCCTTCGCCACCTTGTCAGCTGCTGTCGCCTTCTTCGTCGCCATCGTCGTCTTCCCCTCGTCGACCAGAGGGGCACACCCCTACGGGTTCCCGAAAGTCCGGACCTGAGCGGGCCAGGCCCTGCAGCGGCCCGTATTCGGCGTTGATCACCCAGAGGCGGTGGTCGGCCAGATCGGCCCGGCGGGGGGCATTAGCGGTAGCGGAGGGCCCAGGCCAGATCGAAGACGATCTCCGACGCCCCCGCGGTGTCGGGTGGACACGGCTTGGCCAGCTCCCGGCGCTCGTCGAGCGCCCCCGAGGCCCGGTCGGTGAAGACCCGGCAGCACCCCGCCGCTTTAGGGCGTCGGTCTGCAGGGCGGGAGTTCTGCTCAAGGGTCGAGAACCTGGCGTACCCCAGGAGGCCCCCTGCACGGATCCTCGTCACAGACGCCCATGGCTTTCGGCCGCCACGACGGATGAGAATCGTGGGTGGGCCCGGCTGAGCTCGCTTGTCCTTGGTGCGGATGAGCCCGAGTCACAGACTGACGCCTGGGGTCTTCCCGGCA
>JBHENM010000562.1:0-1279 GCA_046262035.1 Acidimicrobiales bacterium
GGACGAGATCCACCTCGAGGCCGGTGCGGTCGCGGAAGTGGAACAGGCCTGGCCGGGATTGCGACCACTCGGCTTGCGCGCGCAGCTCGCCCGCGACGAAGGTCTCGATCAGCCTGCCGGCAAGCTCGGGGTCGGAGTGGAGGCGGCCGCCGAGCAGCCGGGCGGCGAGGCCGGTGTCAGTGACGGTGATCTTGGGCCTGCGGACGGCCCGGGTGGTGAGGTTCGTCGACCATGCCGGAATGGTCTGGATGAGGAACACGGCCTCCAGGTGCGCGAGGTAGGTGTCGATGGTCGGACGGGAAAGGCCGAGGTCACGGGCCAAGTCGGTGATGTTGAGCTCGCCTGAGGTGCGCGAGGCGACCAACCTCAGGAGTCGGGGCAGCTCGCGCAGGTAGATGGCGTCGGTGACGGCCCGAACCTCACGATCGATGACGCCCGAGACGTAGCTGTCGAACCAGGCGGAACGGCGCCGATCGGTCCGGGTCAGGGCCGGCAGGAATCCCCCCGCCCTGGCGCGGTCGAGCACCTCGGCCCTGGTTACCGGCGACGGCCGAAGCCCGGCCAGATCGTCGGCGAAGGCCCGGTCGATGAACCCCGGCTCCGCGACCGTGTCGTGCAGCTCGGCCTGGGTGAACGGCCAGAGCGTCAGCGCCTCCATCCGGCCCGCCAAGGAGTCCGCGAGCTTCGGCGCGCCGAGCAACCTGGTCGATCCGGTGAGCAGGAAACGACCCGGGCGCCGCTCGCGGTCGACCTCTGCCTTGACGGCCAGCAGCAACTCGGGCACACGCTGGGCCTCGTCGATGCCGACGAGCCCGCTCCGCCCGCTGACGAATCCCACCGGATCGGCCCTTGCAGTATCGAGGATCGTGGCGTCATCGAGGGTGAGCCAGGTTCCCGCCCGCTCGGCCACGACGTGCTCGGCCAGAGTGCTCTTGCCTGCCTGGCGGGGACCGGCCACGACCACCACCGGGGTGTCAGCGAGCGCTTCAGCAAGGGGGCCCGCCAGCTTTCGCTCCCTGTACACCGCTCAATGCTAACCGAACCTTGCGATTCGCGCTGATGAGGCCTGCGATTCGCAACCAAACATCCTACGATTCGCACCCGACAGCCCTGCGATTCGCGGTCGCATGGCCTGCAAAACGCAGCGGTCCGTTGCCATGAGCGGCCCGGAGGCAGCGGGCCCGGCGCGGCAGGCGAGCCGTCGGGCACCGTCATCGTTCCCCGGCAGGTCAGGCCTCATGCCCGCCGGTCTCCCTGGCCATCTCGGCGCGCAACCGAG
>JBHENM010000563.1:0-7254 GCA_046262035.1 Acidimicrobiales bacterium
CCGGAACTGGTGGGCGATGAGGTCGTTGGTCGCCGCCAGCTGGAGCATCCCGTAGAAGGTCAGCGTCGTGATCCCCATGGCTGTTCGCATCGGACGGTCGCGGGCCCGGTCGAGGAGATGGTGAACCTCCCGGTCCCCGGTGATGCGCGCTTCGAGGAAGGGCCACAGGTACAGCAGGGTGAACGTGATCCCGGGAAGGAGCACGCCGGGGAAGAAGGGATTGGGGGCCTCGTAGTCGAAGGCGCGGGTCTCCCAGGGTGGGAAGATCCGTAGCGCCCCTTCGAGCCACCCGAGCCACCAGTCGGGCTGGGCGGGGGAGGGCACCTGATCGGCGTGGAACGGCCCGTATAGCCAGACGGGGTTGATCTGGAGCAGGCCCCCCATGGCCAGCATCACCGCGAACACGGCGAAGAACAGACCCATGGAGTTGACCGCGTAGGTCGGCCAGAGCTTGCTGCCGACGACGTTGGTCTCGGTGCGTCCCGGCCCGGGAAAGTCGGTGTGCTTCTGGCGCCAGATGATGGCCAGGTGCGCGGTCAGGAGGCCGAGGATCAGCCCGGGCACGATCATCACGTGGGTCACGAACAGCCGGGGAATGATCTCGTGGGCGGGGAACTCGCCTCCGAACACGAGGAACGCCAGCCACGAACCGAGCAGGGGCATCGACAGGGCGATCGAGTAGGCGATGCGCAAGCCGGTGCCGGACAGGAGGTCGTCGGGGAGCGAGTACCCGGTGAACCCGTTGAAGAAGGCGAGGATGAAGAGGGTCACTCCCACGATCCAGTTGAGCTCCCGAGGCCGGCGAAAGCCGCCGGTGAAGAAGACGCGCATCATGTGCACGACGAGGGAGGCGATGAAGACGATGGCGGCCCAGTGGTGCGTCTGGCGCATGACCAAGCCGGCGCGCACGTCCACGCTGAGCTCCACCGTCGACCGGTAGGCCTCGGACATGTGCACGCCTCGTAGCGGCTCGTACGAACCCTCGTAGGTCGTCTCGGCCACGCTCGGGTCGAAGAAGAACGTCAGGAAGATCCCGGTCAGGAGCAGGACGACGAAGGAGTAGAGGGCGACCTCGCCCAGCATGAACGACCAGTGGTCGGGAAAGACCTTGTTGAGTGCGTGCCGGGTGAAGGAGGCGGCCGACAGCCGGTCGTCCATCCAGCGGGAGACCCGGTTAAGCACGAGGCCTGCCCCAGTATCCCGGGCCCACCGGCTCCTCGTAGTCGCCGAGGGCCACGACGAACCCCTGCTGGTCCACTCCGATGGGCAGCTGAGGGAGCCGCCGGGTGGCGGGCCCGAACGTCGGTTTGGCGCCGTCGCGCACGTCGAACGTCGATTGGTGGCAGGGGCAGAACAGCTCCTGGGTGGCGGCCTGGTAGAGGCCAACGGGGCAGCCGGCGTGGGTGCAGATCTTGGAGAAGGCGACCACCCCCTCCACCGTCCACCCCCGTGGGCCCGGGGCCCGCACGTTGGCCGGCAGGCGGATCAATACCGTCTGGGAGTCGGCGGCGTCGGGATGGTCCTCGGGGAAGACGGTCAGGAAGGCGTTGACGTCGATCTCCTCGAGGCGGACGGGCTCACCTCCCCGGGTGACGACCCGCGTCCCCTTCTTCCACTCGGTAGCCGACAACGTCTTCCCGGGCCGGGTTCCCAGTGACCGGATGGGGAAGAGGGCGGCCAGGCCGAGGGCGGCCACGGCCAGTCCGAACATCTTGGTGATCGCGCTCCGACGCTCGATGGGCTCAGCCCCGGACTGGAAGGCGGACGACACCGACGCTCTGTCCGGCGCCGTCCCTGACATCTCTTCCCTCACCTGGACGAAGTGCCCGGCCGGCAGCATGCGGCGAGCGAAGAGGATGAGGGCCACGGCCAGCCCCCCGAGGGCGAGACCCAGCAGTAGGCCTTCCAACTGCGGCTGCCCGCCGAAGGCGTACACGACGGTGACGCCGACGGCGGCGGCGATGGCAACCCCGAGGGCGACGAGGATCGCGGTCGCTCCCGACGGGCCTGTCTCGCCCGACTCCATTGACCGGTCGGTCGTGCTCATTCCTGCTCTCCCGCTTTCGTGCCGATCCACCGGGCCACGATCATCAGCGTCCCCAACCCGAGGAGCCACCCGACAGCCCCCTCGACGACAGGGCCGACGCGCCCGATGGGGGCGCCACCGGTGTCGGCCGGATCCTTGAGATACAGCATGTAGCGCACCAGCGAATCGAGCTGCTGGTCGCTGATGGCCCGGGGTCCGAAAACGGGCATACTCCCCGGTCCGGTGCGGACGGACTCCGCCGTCTCGATGGCGTCGGTGCCCTGGAAATCGGGGATGACGATTCCCTTGGTCGGGCCGGGCACGCCTTCTCCGGCCTGGCTGAGCATGGCGCCTCCGATGCCCGTCGTGGCGTGGCACGCAACGCAATGCTCCTGGTACACCTGCTGCCCCTCACCCAGATCACCCCGTCTAGCGTCGACGTTGGGGACGGGGGGACCGGGGGGGCGAAACTCGCTGGTGACGAAGGCCACGATGGCTTCCCTCTGCTCCTTGTTGTAGACGGGCTCGTCCGCCTTCATCTGGTCCACCGGGCCCTCGATGGGCATCCTCCCGGTACGGAGCACGAAGTCGGTGAGCGCGGCGCCACCCGTCTCCGCCGTCAGATCCGGGCCTCGCGCCGTTCCCCTCCCGTTGCTGTCGTGACAGAAGGCGCAGTCCCTCATGTAGAGGTTCCGCCCGAGGTCTGCGGCTGCCGGGCCGGCGGCGGCTTCCGCGGGGTCGTAGTACACGGGAGGCCGGTAGGGCTCGGGGTCTGCGCCGAGGTAGCCGCAGCCGGCCCCCACCAGCACGCCGGCCACCGCCAGCAGCAGGGGGGCAAGGGCCCGTCTCATGGGTGCTCCCCAGCCACCACCAGGCGGCGGTCCGGTGTTGGGTCGTCCATCTCCGCGAACCACCGGACGAACAGCCACCCGATCGTGACCAGGTAGATGAGCGCAGGTGGGGACCACATCAGGGCGCCGGCCAGCTGCTGGTCCCCGAGGGGGGAGACGTCCCAGGCGGCGGCGCCCTCGGCGTGGGCCGGATACAGAGGCATCGAGGCGAAGACCAGGATCGCCCCGAGGGCCGTGCTCTGCACCCCGGTGGCGAGCACCAGGAGAAGGGCCACCGGTCGGGGTGTCCCCCGACGGACGCCGCTCCCCAGCACCACGGCCCAGAACAACACGGCCACGCCGAGGAAGCTGACGTGCTCGGCGACGTGGAGGACGGGGTACGCGAGGGCGGCCTCGTAGAGCGACGGCATGTGCCAGGCCCACAGCACCAGCGTTCCCACCACGCCCACGACCAGGGGGCGCGTCACGGCATGGCCCGCCCCCCTCAGCCCTCCGGCCGCGGCCCGCCGGACGAGGTCGCGCCCTCCCTCGGAGAGGCCGGCGAGCAGAGCGGCCCCGGGCCTGGACCAGGCCAGAAGCGGGGCGGCCACGAGCATGAGGATGAGGTGCTGGCCCATGTGGGCCGAGAACAGCGCCGCCGAAAGGGCGCCCAGCGGTGACATCACGGCCGCCAGGACGATGGCGAGCCCCCCGTAGAACGCGACATCACGCCGCCTCCGACCGGGCGCCGCGATACGTCGGCCGAGGCGGGCCGTGCCCCGCCCGTAGATGACAGCGGTGAGCACCGTCGCCGTCAGCAGGGCGGGCTCGAACGACCACGACCCGGCCAGCGTCGAGGGGGTAACGACCCCGCTGGCGAGGCTCACGGCGTCGTCTCGCAGATTCCGAGGGTGAGGGCCGGGAGGTAGCCGAGCAGGATGATGCCGAGGAACAGGGCCCCCTCGACGATGCCGGCGAAGGCCATCCACCGGGCTCGTTCCGTCCGCTCCTCTTGGAGGCGGTCCTCCTCGGAGCCGTCCTCGTTGTCAACGTCAACGTCAACGTCAACGTCACCGCGACCGTCAGCTTCGTCCGCGTCTGCGCCCCTGAGCTTCCGCCAGCACGACCACGCCGCCAGGCCGGAGGCCATTGCGACCGCGACCATGGCGGTGTTGATGAGGATGGACACGATGTCGACGCCAAGGCCGAGGATCTCGCCGTTCTCCTTCGCCGAGTTCGAGCACGCGAACCACTCTTCGAGCGAGTAGTTCGCCCCCAGGTGCCCGAACCAGGCCAGGGGGCTGCCCAGCACGCCGAACCACAGGGCGAGGGAGCCGCGGCCTTCCTCCTTGCTGATGGCCTCCGAGGCGTCCTCCACCTCCTCCACGTTCTCGATGTCCTCGACACTCATCAGAAGTGAGGTGACACGTAGATGGACAGGAGCACGAACAACCACACGATGTCGACGAAGTGCCAGTACATGGCGAAGTTCTGCACCGAGAGGTGGCGCCTCTCGTCGAACGCGCCCTGCCAGGCCCGCGCCTGTGTCCACGCGCTGACGGAGAGGCCCACGACCACGTGACTGAGATGGAATCCGGTGATCGTGTAGAACATCGAGCCGTAGGCATTGGTCCTCGGCGTGAAGTGGTGCAGCGTCTCCGGCCACTCGATGGCGACGGTGATGACCAGGAAGATGGCGCCGAGGACCCAGCCGAGGGCCAGCCCCCACCGAAGCTTCTTCTGGTTGCCCTTCTCGATGGCTTTTTCGGCGATGTGAACGGGGATGCTCGACGACCAGAGGATGGCGGTCATGATCAGGGGAAGGGCCAGTTCCGGGGCCTCGATGTGCTCCGGTGGCCACTCTGGGCTGCGGAAGCGGAGGTAGAAGTAGCTGGCCAGCAAAATGGCGAACAGCGTCGCCTCGGTGGCGATGAGCCAGACCATGCCCCACCAGCCGAAGGCCCTCGGCCCGACGGCGTGCTCGGGAAGGACCTCCCCGGGCATCCCCGTCTCGGCGATGGTCAGGTCGTGCGTGCCGCCCGCCATCTCAGGTCTCCATGCGTCTGGAGCGGACGGTGGACGCGACATGCCGGCGGCCGTGCCCGCCGCCGCAGGCGGCCCCACCGGATGCCGGCCAAGAAAGAGAAACGGCGGAGGTCGATCCGGGTTTGCCGGTCGGCCGGAGCACGACCAGCTCGACCGAACGGAGCGAAGCGAGTGAGGTCGAAAACATCACGTCTCCTGGGTCTGGTTGCGGGGCCAGAACCAGCCCATCATCGTCATGGCACAAGCCACCGCGCCCAGGATCGCCAGGTACCACATCTCCAGGAGGAGCACGAAGAACAGGACCAACATGGCGACGGCGAAGTAGAACGGCCACGGCGAGGCCTGGGGCATGTGGACGATCGCCTGTGGTCGGGCGTCGAGCAGGCTCGTGGACAAGGTCACATGGCCGCCCGTCAGCGACCGCCCTCCTTCTGGCGGCGGCTGGGCCCCGTCGGCCAGCTCGGGTTGGTCCCACATGGGCTCACGGGACCGCACGGTAGGGACGGTGATGAAGTTGTAGTGAGGCGGGGGTGACGACGTGTACCACTCGAGGGTCTCGCCCTTCCAAGGGTCGTTGCCGGCGACCGGACCGCGCGCCTTGCTGCGGTACCAGTTGACGAACGTGACGAGGACGCCGAGGGCGAGCAGGAAGGCGCCGACCGTCGACATCAGGTTGTAGGCGTCCCAGCCGAGCCCTTCCTCGTAGGTGTAGACCCGCCTCGGCATGCCCAGCAGTCCGAGCATGTGCTGGGGGAAGAAGGCCAGGTTGAAGCCGACGAACATCAGCCAGAAGCTGATCTTCCCCAGGCGCTCGTTGAGGAGGCGACCGGTCATCTTCGGCCCCCAGTGGTAGACGGCGGCGAAGATGGGGAACACGGCACTGCCCACCAGGACATAGTGCAGGTGGGCCACGACGAAGTAGGAGTCGTGCAGGGCCTGGTCGAGCGAGACGGCGGCGAACATGACTCCGGTGACGCCGCCGATCACGAAGATGATGATGAAGCCCAGGACGAACCACATGGCGGCCGAGAGTTTGGGACGCCCGGACACGAGCGTCGCCAGCCAGGCGAACACCTGGATGCCGCTGGGGATGGCGACCATGAAGCTGGCCAGCGAGATGAAGCTGAGGGTGATGTTGGGCAGCCCCACGGCGAACATGTGGTGGACCCAGACGCCGAACCCGACGAGGGCCACGGCCAGCTCACCGATGACGATGTAGGTGTAACCGACCATCGGCCGGCGGCACCACGTGGGGATGACCGCAGAGGCGATACCGAACCCGGGAAGGGCGACGATGTAGACCTCGGGGTGGCCGAAGATCCAGAAGAGATGCTGCCAGAGAACCGGGTCGCCGCCACCCTCGGCGTCGAAGAAGTGGAACCCGAACTTGCGCTCGAGGGTGAGGAGGATCGCCGCCAGTGAGAGTGCGGGAAGGGCGAAGACGATCTGTAGGGCCATGGCCAGCTCGCCCCAGACGAAGATCGGGATGCGGTTGAGGGTCATCCCCGGCGCCCGCAGCTTCAGGATGGTCACGATGAAGTTGATGGCGCCACCGGTGGAGGAGATGCCGAGGAAGACCAGCCCCAGGGTGTAGAAGTCGATGTTGACTCCAGGGGTGAACTCGGCCCCGGCCAGGGGCAGGTAGTTGAACCATCCGTCGTTGGGCGCCTGGCCGATGAGGAACGACGAGTACATGAAGAGGCCGGCGCCCAGCAAGACCCAGTAGCCGAAGGCGTTGAGGCGGGGGAAGGCCATGTCCCGGGCGCCGATCATCAGGGGCACGAAGTAGTTGCCGAAGCCCGAGAGCACGGGCATGGCGAACAGGAACATCATGGTGATGCCGTGCATGGTGAAGAGCTGATTGAAGGCCTCGGGGCTGAGGAGGTCGAGGTCGGGACCGGCCAGCTGGGAGCGGATCAGCAGGGACTGGATTCCTCCGATGACGAAGAACACCATCCCCGTGTAGAAGTAGCGCATGCCGATCTGCTTGTGATCGACGGTGGAGATCCAGGTTCTGATCCCCTTGGGGTCGTGCCACACATGATCGAGCTCGTCGCTCAGCTCGTCCTTCCACTCGGGCTCGACAACCGTGGTCACTGTCCCTCCTACTCCAAGCCCATCAGGTAGTCGACAACGGCAGAGAGCTCGTCGGGTGTCACCTCGGTGGGAGGCATGCTCGCTCCCGGCTTGTCGTGCTGCGCGTTCTGCACGAAGCGCGACACCGTTTCCCGGTTCGTGGGGAGGAGCCCCGCTCCGATCGTCTGTCGGGACGCCATGTGGGTGAGATCGGGCCCCAGCGTCCCCGCTGCGCTCGTGCCCCTGACGGAGTGGCAGCCGGCGCACGATGACCTC
>JBHENM010000564.1:0-7684 GCA_046262035.1 Acidimicrobiales bacterium
ACCTCCCGGATCAACCGGGAGGGCACAACCTTGGCTCGCTCCCAGTCGTGCTCGGCGTCCAAGGGCATGTACTCGATGAACCGGATGTCGCGGCCGCTGTGGCGGGCCAGCCGGGCGAAGTCGACGACCTCGTCGTCATTGGTGCCGGCCAGCACCACACAATTCATCTTGACCGGCGTGAGGCCGGCGGCCTCGGTGGCCCTCAGGCCGGCCAGGACCTGGTCGAGGGCGTCCCGGCGGGTCATGGCCTCGAAACGGTGGCGGAGCAACGAGTCGCACGACACGGTCAGCCGGTCGAGCCCGGCCTCCTCGAGCGGCCCGGCCAGGCGCTCCAGAAGGAAGCCGTTGGTGGTCAGGGACAGGTCGAGCTCGGGATCGATGGCCCGCAGGCGCCTCACGATCTCGACCAGCTCCCGACGCACGGTCGGCTCACCCCCCGTCAGCTTGATCTCGCGGACGCCCAGGGCGACGAACACCCGGGCCAGGGTCTCGATCTCGTCGACGGTGAGGAGCTCGTCCCGCCCGAGCCACGACAGGCCGGCCGCGGGCATGCAGTACGTGCACCGGAAGTTGCAGCGGTCCACGACCGAGATGCGGAGGTCGCTGACCACGCGCCCGAAGCGGTCGACCAGGGGCCCGGTCATGGGGAGCTCCGGCTCGGGTTGCACGGCCATCCCCAAGCGTAGGCCCATCCCGGTGGATATCCGGCCAACTCAGGATCTCAAGGGCGGTTGGTAGTCTGCATGCGTGTCGACCGAACTTCACGACACGGCCACCGTCCGGCTCCGCAAGGTCCACCAGCGCTACACCAGGGGCAGGCGAGCCCTGGTCGACGTGCTCTCTTCGGCGGAGCGGCCCCTCTCCATCCCCGAGATCGTCTCCGCCGATCGGTCCGTGCCCCAGAGCTCGGTGTACCGCAACCTCACCGTGCTGGAGCAGGCCGGAGTGGTGAGCAAGGTGCAGGGAGGGGACGACTTCTCGCGCTTCGAGCTGGCCGAAGACCTGACCAGCCACCACCACCACCTGGTGTGCGTGGAATGTGGGTCGGTCGACGACTACACCGTGCCCCCCCGTTTCGAGCAGACGATGGCCAAGACGCTGGACAACGTGGCCGCCGAGACCGGCTTCCGGGCCCAGTTCCACCGCCTCGACCTGGTGGGCGTCTGCGCCCGGTGCGCCTGAGCGAGAACTGCTGGTTGATCGAGAACTGCTAGCTTTTGGTATCCGTTCTCATTATCGCTACGCTCTCGTAGCCGTCGCAGTCCTCGGCCTGGCTCTACCGGCCTGCCGGACGGACGACGGCGCCGGCGGTTCGGAAGACGGGAAGCTCTCGGCCGTGGCCGGCTTCTACCCGGTCTTCGAAGCCGCTCGCCGGGTGGGGGGCGACCGGGTGGCGGTGGTCGACCTGACTCCTGCCGGCGCCGAGCCTCATGACCTCGAGCTCGACTCCCGCCAGGTGGACCGCATCGAGGACGCCGACCTCGTCTTCTACCTCGACGGTGGCTTCCAACCGGGGGTGGAGCGGGCCGTGCGGAGGGCCGAGGGCGAGGTCGTGGACGTCTCGAACCTGGGCCCGAGCGGCCCTCTGAGCGGAGTGGAGGGTCCGGGTCTCATCGAAGGCGACCCCCACGTGTGGCTCGACCCTTCTTTGATGGCCAGGGTCGTCGAGAGGATCCGCGCCGCGTACGTCAAGGTCGACCCCGCCAGCGCACCGGCCTACGAGGCCCGGGCTCAGGAGTACGTGGCGGAGCTGAACCAGCTGGACGACGCCTTCCGCCGGAGTCTGGCCGACTGTGACCGGAGGGTGATCGTCACCGCCCACGCCGCCTTCGGGTACCTGGCCCGCAGGTACGGGCTGACCCAGGAGGCGGTCGCCGGCCTGTCTCCCGAGTCCGAGCCCGACCCCGGACGCCTGGCCCAGCTCAGCGATATGGTTCGCGCTCGCGGCGTCACCACCATCTTCTACGAGACCCTCGTGTCCCCGAAGGTGGCGCAGGCCCTGGCCCGGGAGGCGGAAGTGCGCACGGCGGTGCTGAACCCGGTCGAAGGTCGAACCGACGAGGAAGTGGACGCGGGCCAGACTTACCTCTCGCTCATGCGCACCAACCTCACCACCCTCCGGTCGGCCCTGGGCTGCCGGTGACGGCCCCCGTGGCGGTCCTGGAGGTCGAGGGCGTCTCCTTCTCCTACGGCCGCCGCCCCGTGCTCGACGGGGTGAGCCTGGGCGTGGCCGCCGGGGAGTTCGTGGCCCTCGCCGGCCCCAACGGCTCGGGCAAGTCGACCCTCCTGCGCATCATCCTGGGGTTGCTGGCTCCCGACGCCGGCCAGGTGCGGATCTTCCAGGTCCCTCCCGCCCGCCTGCGCGACCGGTGGCGGATCGGGTACGTGCCCCAGCGGCCCATGCTGGACGACCAGCTTCCGGCGACGGTCGAGGAGGTCGTCGCCTCCGGTGGCCTGGCCCGCCGGGGATGGCGACGGCGCCCGCGCCCGACCGACCACGAGGAGGTGGAGCACGCCCTGGAGTCGGTGGCCCTGACCGAGGTGCGGCACTCCCTCCTGTCGGAACTGAGCGGTGGCCAGCAGCAGCGCGCCTTCATCGCCCGGTCCCTCGTCAACCGCCCCAATTTCCTCGTCCTCGACGAGCCCGTGGCCGGCATCGACGCCGACTCCCAGCGCCTCTTCCGCGACTCCCTGGTGCACATGGTCCGCGACCACGGGGCGGCCGTGCTCCTCGTCTCCCACGAGCTGGGCGCCGTCGCCGACGACCTCGACCGCCTCCTCGTCCTCCGCCGGGGGCGGCTGATGTTCGACGGGCCGCCGGCCGAGCTGGCCGCCGGGGGGGTGAGCCTGGGCATCCACGCCCAGGACCTGCCCCTGTGGCTGGAGGGCCTGGGCTGACGTGCTCCCCCTCCCCTGGCCCTTCGACCGGCAGTACATGCAGCTGGCCCTGGCCGCAGGCCTGGTCGTGGGGGCCTCCGCCCCTCTGATCGGGACGTTCCTCGTTCACAAGCGCCTGGCCCTGATGGGGGACGGCGTGGGCCACGTCGCCTTCGCCGGAGTGGCCGCCGGCCTCTTGTTCGGGATCAGCCCCCTCTGGACGGCCCTGGTCGTGGCCGTGGCCGGGGCCGTGGCCATCGAGTGGCTCCGGCTGAGGCGGCGTGCTTCGGGCGACCTGGCCCTCGCCGTGTTCTTCTACTCGGGCATCGCCGGAGGCGTAGTGCTGACGGGCCTGGCCGGGTCGCTCAACGCCGGCGTGCTCACCTACCTCTTCGGGTCCATCCTCACCGTGAGCCCGGCCGACACCGTGACCATCGTCGTTCTCGGAGTTGTGGTCCTGGCCGCGGTGGCGGCGTCGTGGCGGGCCCTGTTCTCGGTGATCCTCGACGAGGAGGCGGCCCGGGTGGCAGGACTACCGGTCGACGCCCTGAGCCTGGGGCTGGCGGCGTTGGCCGCCATCACCGTCGTCGCGGCGATGCGGGTGGTGGGGGTGCTCCTCGTGGCCGCCCTGATGGTCCTCCCCGTGGGGGCGGCGCAGCGGATCGCCCGCTCCTTCGAGTCCACCCTGCGGTGGTCGGCGGCCATCGGCGTGGCTTCGGTCATCGTCGGGCTGGCCGTGGCCCGGGCCGCCGACATCGCCCCGGGGGCCACGATCGTGCTGTTCGCCTCGGCCGCCTTTCTCGCCACCGCGGTGCTGCGGGCCGGGCGGGGCGGGGTCGGGGCCACTCAGCGGTAGCGGCCCCGGGGGCCACCGACCGAGGCGGGCCGTGCCAGGATCGGGTGGTGCCCGGCCCGAGCATCACCGTCCACCGCCACGTCTACGACGCGGTGATCGTGGGCGCCGGCGGAGCCGGACTGCGGGCCGCCATCGAGTGCGCCGGGAAGTGCAAGACGGCGGTCCTGTCCAAGCTCCACCCCACCCGGTCCCACACCGGAGCGGCCCAGGGCGGTATGTGCGCGGCGCTGGCCAACGTGGAGGAGGACTCGTGGGAGTGGCACGCCTTCGACACGGTCAAGGGCGGCGACTACCTGGTCGACCAGCCCGCGGCCGACATCATGTGCCGGGAAGCGGTCGACGCCGTCATCGAGCTGGAGCGCTTCGGGCTGCCCTTCAACCGGACGCCCGAGGGCAGGATCGACCAGCGTCGCTTCGGCGGCCACACCCGCAACCACGGGGAGGCCCCGGTCCGGCGGGCCTGCTACGCCGCCGACCGGACGGGCCACATGATCCTCCAGACCCTCTACCAGCAGTGCCTGTCCCGGGGCGTCGACTTCTTCGACGAGTTCCAGGTGCTCGACATCGCCTTCGGCGACAACGGACAGGTGGCAGCCGTGGTCGGGTACGAGCTGGCGACGGGCGACGTCCACGTCTTCGCCTGCAAGGCCGCCCTGTTCGCCACCGGCGGCTTCGGGCGGATCTACAAGGTCTCGTCCAACGCCCACACCCTCACCGGCGACGGCCCCGCCCTGCTGCTGCGCCGAGGCGTCCCCCTCCAGGACATGGAGTTCTTCCAGTTCCACCCCACGGGTATCTACAAGCTCGGGATCCTCCTGTCCGAGGCGGCCAGGGGCGAGGGCGGGATCCTGCGCAACCGCGCAGGGGATCGGTTCATGGAGGGTTACGCACCCACGGTGAAAGACCTGGCACCCCGCGACCTGGTGAGCCGGGCCATGCTCACCGAGATCCGCCAGGACCGGGGGTGCGGAGCCGAGGGCGACTTCCTCCACCTCGACCTCACCCATCTGCCCCCGGAGCAGATCGACGCCAAGCTGCCCGACATCACCGAGTTCGTGCGGACCTACCTCGGCATCGAGCCCAAGACCGAGCTCATCCCCGTCCAGCCCACCGCCCACTACGCCATGGGCGGCATCCCCACCAACGTTCAAGCCGAGGTTGTGTCCGACGCCGACGGCACCGTCGTGGCCGGCCTGTACGCCGCCGGCGAGTGCGCGTGCGTCTCGGTCCACGGCGCCAACCGGCTGGGAACCAACTCGCTGCTGGACATCGTGGTCTTCGGGCGGCGCGGGGGCGCGGCCATGGCCGCCTTCGCTGCCCAGTCGGCCCAGCCCACCCCTGGGGACTCTCCCGAGGAGGACACGGTGCGGGCCATCGAACGGCTCAAGGCGGGCACCGGGGGAGAGAAGACGGCCGACCTGCGAGCGTCCCTCCAGGCCGAGATGACGGACAAGGCGTCCGTGTTCCGCACCGACGAGAGCCTGAGCGCGGTCATGGCCACGGTCGACGACCTGAGGGATCGCTTCCCCGAGGTCACCGTGGACGACAAGGGCAGCCGGTTCAACTACGACCTGACCGAGGCCCTCGAGCTGGGGTTCTTGCTCGACCTGGCCCAGGCCCTGGTGGCAGGAGCGCGGGCCCGCACCGAGAGCCGGGGCGCCCACTTCCGGGACGACTTCCCCAAGCGCGACGACGCCGGCTGGATGCGCCACAGCCTGGTCAGCCGCGGCGCCGACGGAAAGCTCACGCTCGCCTACAAGCCCGTCGTCGCCGGGAACTACCAGCCCATGGAGAGGAAGTATTGAAAATTCAGTTGCGCGTCAAGCGCTTCGATCCGGACCGCGACCGCCGGCCCCACTGGGAGACCTACCAGGTGGAGGTGCAGGAGACCGATCGGGTACTGGACGCCCTCCACGAGGTCCGGTGGCACCAGGACGGCACCCTCGCCTTCCGGCGCTCGTGCGCCCACGGCGTCTGCGGGTCCGACGCCATGCTCATCAACGGCCACAACCGGCTGGCGTGCGTTCTCCTGGTCAAGGACGTGGGCGACGTCATCACCGTGGAGCCCCTCCGGGGCCTGCCCGTGCTCAAGGACCTGGTGGTGGACATGGAGCCGTTCTTCGAGCAGTACCGCTCGGTCAAGCCGTGGCTGACCGCTAAACCGGCCGAAGGCGACCGGGAGCGGCTCCAGACCCCGGAGGACAGGGCCCGCTACGACGACACCACCAAGTGCATCCTCTGCGCCGCCTGCACGACGTCGTGCCCGGTCTTCTGGGGGAACGAGTCCTTCGTGGGCCCGGCCGCCATGGTGAACGCCCACCGGTTCGTCTTCGACTCTCGCGACGAGGCCGGAGGCGAGCGCCTGGCCGATCTCGACCGGCGCTCGGGGACCTGGGGCTGCCGCACGGCCTTCAACTGCACCGACGCCTGCCCCCGGGGCATCAAGGTCACCCAGGCCATCGAGGAGGTCAGACGCGCCACTCTGCGTGGTGAGAGCTAAGCAGGAGAACGGCCCGGCGGCGGCGAATACCTGACCCGGGAGGGGGCTGGGGTCCGCTTGCTGAGGCAGCACTTGGGGCCAGCCATAGACAAACGTGCTGATCACAGTAGACAAGGAGCGCGAAAGCGCCTCCGTCGCGCCGCGGTCGAGCCGGCGCCCACCGAGAGAACCCCGTCCGGTCGCTCCGGCTAAGCCGGCCACGCTCTGGGTTGTCGCCACCGTGCTCACCCTGGTCGCCTCCGGCGTGGCTATGAGCCGCATCACCGGGTTCGACTTCACCCTGGGCCTCGGGCCTCTGCGGCCTCCGCCGGTCAAAACCCTCGAACGCCAGCTCCCCTACGGCAAGGGGATGTGGATCTGGCAGGTCAACCAGACCGAGTCCGGTGACGTGGGCGCCATCATCTCCCGGGCCAAGGAAGTGGGTCTCACCCACCTGTACGTCCGGATGGGATCGTCCGGAGAGGGGTTCTACGCCGGCCCCTTCCTCAACAAGATCCTCCCCGCGGCCCATGCCGCCGGCATCCGGGTCTACGGCTGGGACTTCCCCCGCCTGATCGACTGGGAGGCGGACGTAAGGCGGGCGACCGAGGCGATCAACTACGAGACCCCCACCAAGCAGCGCATCGACGGCTTCGCCCCCGACATCGAGACCCAGTCCGAGGGCACGCACATCACGGCCGAATCGGGGGCCGCCTACGGCGCCGGCCTGCGGGGCGCGGTGGGCGAGGGCTACCCGCTGATCGCGGTGGTGCCCAGGCCGTCGGCATGGACGGTCAGAATCTTCCCTTACGCCGAGGTGGTGGCCCCCTTCGACGCCGTGGCCCCCATGGTCTACTGGCTCAACCGGTATCCGGGGCCCGATGTGGAGGGTGCCCTCAACGACCTCAAGCCCCTGGGCAAGCCTGTCTTCCCCATCGGTCAGGCCTACGACGGCGCCCCCGAAGGTGGGCGACCGGGCGTTCCGCCCCGCGAGGAGCTGATGACGTTCGCCGACGTGGCCCACGGCAACGGGGCCTCGGGGATCTCGTTCTGGTCCTGGCAGGCGGCCGACGACCAGGCGTGGGACGCCATCAAGGACGTCCCCCACTTCAAGGTGGGCAAGGGCCCGAGCGGATCGAAGGGCCCGAGCGGCCCTCTGCCGCTCCCTTCCACGGACCCACCCGGCCGGAGCCCGCTGGTCCTTCAGGCGGGCTGAAGGCGCTCGGCCCAGACCCAGCCCGTCCTTCCGTCGTCCAACTCCAACCGGCACAGGGCGCGAGCCAGGTGGGTCGTGCGACCGTCCGGACCCGGAACCTGCAGGGGTGTGTGGAACACGGGCTCGAACCGCCCGGCCGGGGCACGTTCCCCGCTCAGAGAGCCGCTCGGGCCCTGGCGGACAACCAGCGAGCCGCCGGCCACCAGATCGCGGTGATCAAGCTCGACAACCACGTCGACCTCAGGCCCCGGCCCGA